>DFSS01000045.1:75740-75986 GCA_002381225.1 Flavobacteriales bacterium UBA3431
AAGTACACGTAGTACATGTTGTTGCGGGAATCGCGGAAGACCTTCGCAGAAATGCCCTTTTTCGCCAAGCTGCTGGCCATGCGGTCGGCATTAGCCTGCTCGCCATATACCCCCGCGGTCACATAGTACCCCGGAGAACCTGGCGCCACATTGGAGGCATATTCGTCGTTGCGGTAGCCCTTGATCGCCCCATCATTGTTGATAGCGCCTCCGTTGGACATGCTTCCACCTTGGTTGCCTCCTTGG
>DFSS01000045.1:76251-79266 GCA_002381225.1 Flavobacteriales bacterium UBA3431
CCTTGGTTGCCTCCTTGGCCCCATGCTCCGTCGGCAAAACCATCATTGCCATTGCCATTTTGGTTGCCGCCATTACCGCGAAGGCCGCCATTTTGGGCACCTGCCTCTTGGAGTTGCAACCCTTCTGCCTTGAGGGCTTCTTTCTGCTTCTCGAGTTCAGCGGCTTGGGCTGCCCCCATCTCTTCCTTGAATTCTTCAAAGCGCTCGTTGAGCAACTTCTCCGTTTCTTGGCTGGATTGACGCTGTTTGTCTTTGAGGCGCTTAATTTCGGCCTCCATGCGCTCATTGCGCTTGTTGTCGCCAAACTTATACGAGAGGATGAACTCATTGCTCATACCCAGATAGGAAGCAAAGGTGTTGGTGCTAAACTCATGCGCATAGCCCAGCGAAAGCACGGGAGTCAGGTGAACGCCCACATTCATGGTCGCCGCATAATTTGAACGGTACATGGCTCCGATGTACCCGTATTCCTTCATATCAAAGAGCAATCCCGCATCGACTTGGGGTTTCACAAAGGCCGCAGCGCGCACTGTCACCATGGGCGACAAGACCATGCGGTCCTTTTGAATGTTTATGTCATATTGGGTGCGTGCCACATAGTGGCGAATCAGATGAAAGGCCACCGGACCGTCGTAGTTGTTGCTGTAGGTGATCGTGGGGTTCAACAATTGGGGAACACTCAAGCCCAAGTTGAAGTCAGAAACGCGGAGGTTTACGCCCAAGGTCATGTCCAGCGTACCGTTTTGGTTGGCGGGAAATAGGAAGGGGTCGCCCTCGTTCTTGACCCGAACCGACGCCATATCAAAGGCATTGTTTACGTAGCCCGCGCCGACGCCAAAGCTCAACACCGAATTCTCGGAGAGCTGGGCGTGGTAGGCATAGTTGCCATAAATACCAGAACGGCTGACGATATCGGTCTTGTCGGTGAACGCATACACGGAATATCCAATGCGCTCCTTGTTCAACGCTCCGTTGAAGACCAAGGCCGATGTTTCTGGCGCGCCCTCCATTCCCTGCCACTGCTGGCGGTGCATGGTGGTCAATTCGCTAAATCCATCCGCCCCAGAGGTCGCCGGGTTGGTCATTTGCGGGGCGAAAAAATAATTCGCGTAAAGGGGAAGTTGTTGGCCTTGCGCCATCCAGCTACCCAGAGCAAATACAAATAGAAGTGTTTTTTTCATGGATTCAGGGCGATTAATTGCGAATTACAGTGATGGCGCCGCGGTAACGGGGTTCTCCGTTGCAGAGCAGCAAATAGTAGTAGGTCCCGTCGGGAAGTGGGTCTCCGCCGGCGTTGCGGCCATCCCAACCACTGATGTAGCGGGATTCCTCATACACTTTGGCTCCCCAGCGATCCAAAATGACCAAGTCACATGAATCCGCTTGGACGACCTCCGACATATCGAAGACGTCGTTGAAACCGTCTCCATTCGGAGTGATCACATTCATGACATGGCTCAGATTGGGCAACAGGGTTGCGGGGTCAAACTGCACCACCATCATGGAATCGATTCCCCAACAACCTAATGCGCTGCGGACTTCAACATAATACCACGTAGTATCGCTCGTAGGACGGGTCTGAGCTTGGGGATTGTAGGGGTCACTGAAGTATGCGGGCTTGTCGGCATACCAATAATACTGAAGGCCCCCTGATGCATTCAATTGCACCACATCCCCTGGCATGACCACTTGGTCTGGGCCTGCGTTCGGCGTAACAACAATCTGGGTGATTTTCAAGGTGTCGTAACTCAAACAATTGTTTGGGCCCGTGGCTTCAACCACATAGGTACCGGGATCTTTGGCGTAAAACGAGACCCCCGAGTAGGCACCTGTAGCCCACGTCCATTGGTAAGACAGTCCATTGCCGGTCGCTCCGATCAGTACGGAATCGCCCGCGCAGAGGGCCAAGCTATCCTTGGGCGCTACAGTCACTGTTGGCAAGGGAATCACGTTGACTTGCAAGGGGGCCGTGGTGAAGTCACAGTTTTCGCTGTTAATGACCAAGCGGTATTGTGCGGACCCGGCCATCAGCGCCGTATCAACCACCAAATCTTCCTGGTCTTGGCCGGGCAACGCTTGCCAAGTACCCGCAGAAATGGGGTATTTCACTTCCCACTGGTAGGTCCAATCGTTCGTGAAACTTGTGGCGTTGGGTCGCAGCAGCGTGGAGTCGCCAGGGCAGATATCCAAAGAGGCCGCGCTCTGCCATGACCACATGATGTTTTCAATGAAGGTATCAGGGACGGTGTCAACAAAGAGCTCAACGGAATAGCTGGTATCGGGGCATCCGCCAGGGAACCACGCGGTGACCAATGAGTATAGTCCCGACTGATTGGTGGTGAAATCCCGGTTGGTCGCTCCATTGATGGCCACCTTGAGGGTTTGGCCAAATTGGTCAATGGAATCCTTCACCCATTGGTAGGTTACGCTCGTACCCGTTGCAAAGGAAATCGGACCGCGCAGCACGATGGACTCTGTTTCACAGAAGGCCAGCGAGTCTACTTGGCTGTCCTTATCCAGTACATTGAGGGTGAACATTCCCGTTGGAATGTGGGTAATGGTCGTTTGGGGAGCAAAGATGTTGATTATGGTGTCCACGCTCATTACGTCACAGTTGCCTGAGGAGCCGGTAACCCCGTAGGAGCCGCTCGCAAAGACGAGCAAGGAATCGGCGGTGGCTCCAGTGATGGTACTGCCGCCATTGGTCCAAACATAACTGTCCAGCCCTTTCGTGGCATGTAAGACAATGGTATCGCCTTCGCACATTCCCCAATCCGGTCCACCACTGTAGAGGTTTTCAAAACCACCAGAAATCGATTCAATGTGCACTTCAGGCGCCACATTGACGGTCATTTGGATGGTATCGGACCAAAGAACCGGAGACGTCGAGCGGACCGCTAAACTGTAAAAATTGTTCGTGGTAATGGTCACCGGAATCACCACCCAGGCGTATTTCACCCCGGCCGAAATAGTATCTGCGACGGTGCCAGTGGGTGCCGGAGTAATGGATTGCCA
>DFSS01000043.1:0-3684 GCA_002381225.1 Flavobacteriales bacterium UBA3431
CGTCCCGAGGATGGCATCATGCGTCGAACCGCCACCGCAGCTAAGGAATGGGTCAAGATCAACGCCAAGCGTGCCTTGAAGGCCCTCGGCTTGAAATCCTTGGACTTCCAAGACAAGAACAAGTACTGAGGTGGCGCGCCGATCGGGCTCCAAGACCCCCAAGAAGCCCATTACGTGGAAAGCCCTCAAGCGCATTGCACGGATGTACGTCTACATCCGTCCTTTTCAGGGCGAATTCCTGCTTGGCATGCTCTTCCTTTTGCTTTCCTCCGGGAGCAATTTGGCCTTTCCCGCCTTTTTGGGTGACTTGGTCGACGCGGCTCAAAACGATGCCGCACGCATAAATCCGATTGCATTGACCCTGGGCGGCCTTCTGTTGGCCCAAGCCGTTTTTAGTTTTGGGCGCATCGTCTTTTTTGAACGCGTCGCTCAACGCGCCCTCGCAGCCCTCCGGCAGGCGATGTACGGCCACCTCATCGATTTGCCCCTCCCCTTCTTTCACCAACGACGGGTGGGCGAGCTCACGAGTCGATTGCAATCCGACATTGGCGTGCTCCAGGAGACGTTTACCAGTACCCTAGCAGAATTTATCCGTCAGATTGTCGTGATCACAGGAGGCATCGCCTTGTTGACGTACACAAGCTGGAAGCTGACGGCCTTCATGCTCGCTATTTTGCCGGTGGTGATCCTATTGGCGGTCGTGTTCGGGGGGCGAATCCGCAAATATTCAAAGCAAGTCCAAGACGCCAGTGCCGACAGCAATACCGTCGTGGAGGAAAGCCTTTCGGCTATTGCCACCGTGAAAGCCTACACCAATGAGGACCGGGAGCGTTCGCGCTACAAGGAATCGACCCTCCATGTTGCTCGGCTCGCCATCACTGGAGGAATATTGCGCGGCGCATTCGCTAGTTTTTTGATACTCGGCCTATTTGGGGCACTGGTGGCGGTCGTTTGGAAAGGGACCTCCCTCATTGCCACCGGTGAATTGGCGGCCGGACAGCTCTTCAGCTTTGTGATTTACTCGGGATTCATCGGAGGGTCGATTGGGGGAATGGCGGACGTGTATGCCCGGCTTCAAAAAGCGGTTGGCGCAACCGAGGCATTGCTCGACATGTTGGATGAGGCCATCGAAGAATCCAGCGAGGCGGTTCCCACCACCCTTCCAGATCCGCTCCCTGGCACCCCAGCCGTTTCCTTCCAGGAGGTAGACTTTGCCTATCCATCGCGGCCTGATGTTCCCGTCCTTCAGGGCTTTTCATTGGATATCGACCCCGGGATGCAAGTCGCCTTAGTCGGACCGAGTGGGGCGGGAAAAACCACCGTCGTCCAACTCTTGCTCCGCTTCCATGAGGCGGCGGAAGGATCCCTGGCCTTCTATGGCCACCCCTCTACGTCCTTGGCCAAAAAAGCTTGGCGCGCACAGACCGCATGGGTACCTCAAGATGTGATTCTCTTTGGACACAGCATCCGCGAAAACATTGCCTACGGTCGACCCGATGCGAGCGACGCCGACATCCAACAAGCTGCAAAAGAAGCCAACGCTTGGGAATTTATTCAACGCTTTCCGGATGGCATGGACACCCAAATTGGCGAGCGCGGCGTTCAATTGAGCGGCGGCCAACGCCAACGCATCGCGATAGCCCGGGCCGTTTTGCGGGATCCGCAAATTCTACTCCTCGATGAGGCAACCTCCTCCCTCGATGCTGAAAGTGAGGGCCTCGTGCAAGAAGCCTTGCAGCGCTTGATGCAGGGACGCACCAGCTTGGTCATTGCCCACCGCCTATCCACGGTTCGGACCGCGGACCGCATTGCCTTCCTCGATGGGGGCCGGGTCGTAGAATTCGGAACGCATGCCGAACTCATGACGTTGGCAGACGGAAAATACCGGCATTTTGTCGACCAACAGATGCGTTAAACGCCGGCGACTGTCGGCTGCGATGTATTTTTGAGCATGAGCCGATGGCAAACCCTCCGCACCTCTCCCTGGTGGAAACGCTTGACCAACAAGTACACCTTGGTCACGCTCTTTTTTGTGATTTGGATGGCTTTCCTGGACTCCTCCTCTGCCCTGATTCAATGGGAGTTGGACGCCCGGCTGCGCGCCCTCGAGGATGGCATTGACTTTTACCAGCGCGAATTAGAGGAAACGCAACGGCAATTGGACGAGCTGGCGAGTGACCCCGACAAACTCGAGAAGTTCGCCCGCGAAACCTATTGGATGCACAAACCGGGAGAGCGCGTCGCCCTCGTCGCCCCCGAAAGCGAATCCAATGAGTGACCTCGTCCACCTCCCCGAAGGCTTTGCCCTTCCCGTGGCGGGTCAGCCCGCGGATTATCCTGAGCTCCCCTGGACCACGGGGCCACGCCCCTTTGCGCACCGTCATGCTCTGGAAGTCGTGGACGGCACCCAGCCCAAGGAAGCCAATGCCCGGGCCCTGAATGCCCTCATGCAGGGAGCGAGCAGCCTCTTGTTTTGGATCCATCGCGCGGAAGACCTGCCCCTTCTCCTTCAAGATGTGCGGCTGGACATAGCTCCGGTCCACTTGGTATTTGGCGGGGTACTTGAAGACTTGGTCGCCCAAATGGATGCGTTACCTGCGAGTCTGCACCCTGAGTGCCTGCATGGTTCCCTCAACCTGGACCCGGCCGAGCATTTTCTTCGAACTGGCGGCTTTTGGCGGGGGAGCCTGGTGGCCGACCTCACCCAAGTCCAGAGCGCCTTATCTCTCCCTTCGGGTTTGCGCGTGCTCTGCGGAAATGGCGCCGACATGGCGGCACCTGGTCACCCTCAAGCAAGTGTGCAGCAATTGGCCTATGGCCTCGGCTCCCTCATGGCCCAATTGGATCATATCGGGTGGGAGCATGCCGACCGGTCATGGCTCAACCTAGCCGCCTCCGACGATTACCTCCAGACGATTGCTCTAGTTCAAGCGGCCCGCAGCCTTTGGGAGACGGCTACCCAAAAGCACCTTCAGCGCTCTGCCCCCTTGTGGATCAGCGGCCGGCCGCATCTCCCCGCACACACGGAAGATGCCTCCGCATTGATTGGAATTGGTATGCAGCAGCAGGCGCTGTGGCTGGGTGGCTGCGATGAATTGTGGATTACTCCGCTGAACAACAGCCCACAAGCCGTCGACTGGGCCCGCCAGCAAGTACTGGTCTTGACCTACGAAAATGGCCTTCAGGGATTGGATCAGCCCCTTGCTGGATCCTACACCTTGGACGGGTACACCGTTCAGCTCCAGCAAGAGGTAGAAAAGCTATGGAAGCACTGGTCGGACCAGGGCGGATTTTGGGCACACCTCCAATCTCCGACCAGCGCATGAACCGCTTCCCGCATGAACAAGACGCCGCAGGAGTCTCCCCCTACTTGCGGGGACCCTACGGAAGCATGTATTCCCAGCGCCCATGGACGATACGTCAGTACGCTGGATTTTCCACGGCCGAAGAATCCAACGCCTTTTACCGCGCCAACTTAGCCGCGGGCCAGATGGGCCTCAGCGTGGCCTTTGATCTCGCCACCCACCGCGGCTACGATAGCGATCATCCTCGGGTGGTGGGCGACGTTGGAAAAGCGGGCGTAGCGATTGATAGCGTCGAGGACATGAAGCGCCTTTTTTCAGGCATTCCTTTGGACCGCATGTCGGTCTCCATGACCATGAATGGCGCGGTCATTCCGATTTT
>DFSS01000043.1:3921-27176 GCA_002381225.1 Flavobacteriales bacterium UBA3431
GGCGCGGTCATTCCGATTTTGGCTTTTTACATTGTCGCGGCTGAAGAGCAAGGAGTAGCCTTGAGCGAACTCAGCGGAACCATTCAGAACGACATCCTGAAGGAGTTCATGGTCCGCAATACCTACATCTATCCGCCCACCCCCAGCATGCGGCTGATTGCCGACATTTTTCAATACACCTCTGCGCACATGCCGCGGTTTAACAGCATTTCCATCTCCGGCTACCACATGCAGGAAGCGGGCGCTACGGCAGCCATCGAGCTTGCCTACACGCTGGCGGACGGACTCGAATACCTGCGAACTGGGGTAGCGAGTGGATTGGACATTGATGATTTTGCACCGCGCTTGAGTTTTTTCTGGGGCATCGGAATGGATTTTCTCACGGAGGTAGCCAAACTTCGGGCTGGCCGTGTGCTATGGGACCGAATCGTTGGTTCTTTTTCGCCCAAAAACCCCAAAAGCCGAGCCCTTCGAACCCACTGTCAAACGAGCGGTTGGTCCCTCACCGAGCAGAAGCCCTTCAACAACGTAACCCGAACAGCCGTCGAAGCCATGGCGGCCGTTTTAGGGGGCACCCAGTCCTTGCACACCAATGCCCTGGATGAAGCCATCGCCTTGCCGACGGATTATTCGGCCCGAATCGCCCGTGAAACCCAATTGTACCTGCAGCAAAAAAGCGGCGTAACCCGCTTTGTCGATCCCTTTGGGGGCAGCCACGAGGTAGAACGGCGCACCGCGGCCTTGATGGATGAAGCCTGGGCACTCATGGAAGAAATTGATGCTTTGGGGGGCATGGCCAAAGCCATTGAACAGGGCCTGCCCAAGCTGCGCATCGAAGAAGCCGCCGCAAAAAAACAGGCGCGTTTGGACCGAGGCAAGGACATTTTGGTTGGGGTGAATGCCTTTCTTTCCGAAACCGAAACAGAGGTGGAAGTCCGCGAAGTCGACAACACCGCCGTTCGCCTATCCCAGCTTCAGCGGCTGGAAACGCTCAAAGCGGATCGGTCTTCAGAGGCCGTCTCCAAGGCGCTCGCCGACCTTAAATCCGCCGCGGCTTCAGAGGGGAATATCCTCGAAGCGGCCATCCATGCGGCCCGTGCTCGTGCCACACTGGGGGAAATCAGCGATACCTTAGAGGCTATATTCGGCCGCTACCAGGCGACCACACAACTCATCTCGGGCGTGTACAAGAAAGAAAACGACTCCCATCCCGCCTTCCAAGCGGCCCGTGCGTTAGCGGATACCTTCGCGCAACACGAGGGGCGCCGCCCCCGTATTTTGGTGGCCAAAATGGGGCAAGACGGCCACGACCGCGGCGCCAAAGTGGTGGCCAGCAGTTTTGCGGACATGGGATTTGATGTGGATTTGGGGCCATTGTTTCAGACGCCCGAGGAGACCGCGCGACAAGCCATCGAAAACGACGTGCATTGGGTCGGCGTCAGCTCCCTCGCGGCAGGCCATAAAACCCTGGTGCCTCAGCTTCTCGATGCGCTCCGAGCCATGGGCCGTCCCGATATTTTGGTAGTGGTGGGTGGCGTCATTCCCAAAGGCGACTATGCGGGGCTCTTTGAGCTTGGGGTGGCTGGAATTTTTGGGCCGGGAACGCCCATTGCCGAATCCGCAAGCCAGCTCTTGGCCCAAATGATGCAGCACCGATTCCCTGACCATGGCCATCAATCCTAATTTTCATGCCCCGGAACGGGAACATTGGAATGTCCCAGCACTGGCTGAGGGCATTCGCCGCGGAGATCGGAGTGCCCTCGCACGCGGAATTACCCTCGTAGAAAGCGACTTGTCCACGGATCAAGGTGCCGCGGCAGAACTCCTAACGAAGTTGCAGCCTGAGCCTTCGGATCAACCTTCTTCCTTCCGACTCGGCATCACGGGCAACCCCGGCGCGGGGAAAAGCACCTTGATTGAAGCCTTGGGCACGCATTGGAGCGAAGCGGGCCATCGGGTCGCTGTTCTTGCCATTGATCCAAGTAGTTCCCAGCACCACGGAAGTATCCTCGGGGACAAAACCCGGATGGAAATGCTTGGAAAGGCCACCGGTGCCTTCATCCGTCCCAGCCCTTCTGCTGGGGCATTGGGCGGCATCCACAGCCAAACGAGCGAGGTGATTCAATTGTTTGAAGCGGCGGGGTTCTCGCGCATCGTGATTGAAACGGTGGGCGTGGGCCAAAACGAAACCGCCATTCAAGGGGTGGTGGATTTCACCCTGCTTGTCGCGCTTCCTGGGGCCGGCGATGAGGTCCAAGGACTCAAACGCGGAGTCATGGAAGCCGCGGATCTTATTTGGGTCAACAAAGCCGATGGGGCGCATAAGGCGGCTGCAGAACAGGCTGCGGGCCAATTGCGCCAAGCGCTGGGGCTTTTTAACCGGGCGGACGACCAGCATGTGGAGGTATTGGTTGGAAGCGCCTTGGATCAAGCCTCCCTCACTCCCTTGTGGGATGCATTGGACCGGGGCTTGCGATGGGGTTGGGCCAGTGACCGAACAGTTGAGCGCCGTCGCGCTCAAAAGCGGACGCACATGACACGCCGGATTCAAGCGGGATTATGGTCGGAAGCCCTCGATCAGGGACAGTCCGTCTTGGCTGAATTGGAAGAAAAGGTGGCGAATGGGGAGCTCTCTCCCACGGAAGGCGCCTTAGAATTCTTGCGCCATCTCTCGGCGAAGCACCGATAAGGCGGTGCGGGTGGGCAAGGTTCCCATCTCCATGGCACGGGTCAAAATCGCTTTACTCAAGTCCGCTCCCGTCGCCTCAGGGTCCAGGTCTGCCGCGACGGTATTCATCATGGATACCATGGCGCTTTTGGCCGTCACGACCATTTCCCAAACATGTTCCGAGACATACACCTGCTGCGAAAGGTTGTGTTCGAATTCACTGCGAATTGCCTGTTGAAGCAAGATGAGGTACTCCGATTTGGAGAGTTTTCCCGCTTTGACCCGAAGTAGTAGGGAGTTGGGGCTAATGCGTTCCAACAGGAGAGCCAGACGCTCGTAGGCCTGCATACGTATGGGCAAGGCCTGCTTTTGGAAAGCGGCCATGCGCTCACTGCGACGGCGCTTGTCCTCGTTGTCCAAGAAACTCGACATCATCAAATACACCACAATCAAGATCAGGATCGAAGGGAAAATGGTGCGAATAGTATCGTAGAAAACATCCATGCCGCAAATATCGCCCATTTCCCGGCAATTCATACTTTTGAGCATGCTTTTTCTATCCCAGCGCGTGCAGTCTTTGGCCCTGCCGATGACTATCGAAATGACCAAAAAAAGCCGTGCCCTGCAAGAGGCCGGCCATGACATTATCAGCCTAAGCCTGGGGGAGCCCGACTTTGATACCCCTGACTTTGCCAAAGCGGCTGGGATGGAGGGTATTGAGCAGAACTACTCGCATTACATGCCCGTCCCCGGCTATCCAGACCTGCGTCAAGCGGTGTGCGAAAAGTTTCAGCGCGACAACGGCTTGCGCTACCGCCCGGAGGAAATCATCGTCAGCACAGGAGCAAAACAATCCATTGCAAACCTGATGATGGCCCTCGTGAATCCGGGGGACGAAGTGATCATTCCAGCGCCCTATTGGGTGTCGTATGCGGATTTGGCGGAATTTGTGGGCGGCACCGTCGTGAGCCCCAAGGCGGGCATTGAGCAAGATTTTAAAATCACGGCGGCCCAGTTAGAGGCCGCTATCAGCCCCCGCACCAAATTGCTGATTTTCTCCAGCCCCAACAACCCTAGCGGGGCAATGTACAGCCGCACCGAACTCGAAGCCCTGGCCACCGTACTCCGTGCGCACCCTCACGTGTGGGTGATCAGCGACGAGATCTACGAATACATCCAGTATGGGGTGGAACACGTGAGCATCGCCTCCCTGGAGGGCATGTGGGAACGCACCGCCACGGTCAACGGCTTGTCCAAGGGATTTGCCATGACGGGATGGCGGCTCGGCTACATGGGTGCCCCCCTCGAACTAGCCAAAGCCTGCGAAAAAATCCAAAGCCAAATCACCAGCGGCGCCTCCAGCATTGCCCAGCGCGCGGCCATTGCGGCCCTGCATGCGGGTCCGCAGCCCGTGCAATACATGATAGACGCGTTTACGGCCCGCCGCACCCTCTTGGCCAAGGCCCTGTCCGAAGCGGACAAACTCGTGGTGAAAGCGCCAGAAGGCGCCTTCTACCTATTTGTCGACGCTTCGGCCTACCTCAGCCCGTCCAATCCCACCGCACTCGATCTATGCATGCGTCTGCTCGAAGGGGGCGTTGCCGCGGTCCCAGGCGAAGCATTCGGGCTAGATGGCTATATTCGGTTTAGTTACGCCGCATCGGAGGAGGATCTCCGTCGGGCTGCGGAGCGAATTGTCCGTACCTTAAACGGACTGAATTCCGCTTCATGAGTACTTCCCGTCGGCAAACGGTCAACCGCATTCGCGAATGGATCAACCTTCGCATCTACGACAGTAAAATTCCGGCCATCCGTTTGCTGCGTTACACCAGTGTCCCGCTTTCCATCGCGGCGGTGGTGAGCCTTTTGCTCAGCCATGGATTCGCCTTGGAACCGGACCAAAAAGCCTGGGTAGATTACTTGCTTAAAACGACTATTGGCTTCTACATTTTGAAGTACGTGGTGGAATTTTTCTATTCTTTCTCCCCGCTACAGTACCTGAAAGATTCCCGCTGGGAGGGTCTGCTCATGGGCTACATGACGGTCAACATCCTTTCATTCAACCTGTTTGGAGTCGAAATACTCTCGACGTTGGGAGGCTATCTCGGCATAGAACAACTGGACGCTTTCTTCATGGTTTTTGTGCAGGCTTATTTCTTGCTCTTTGTGGCGCTTGAAATTGGCAAAGCGAGTCGGCTTCTTCCCATGCTCCGCCTAAGTCCCCCTGCGCTCCTGGTCAGCAGTTTTATTCTCCTGATGATCGTGGGGACGGGCCTGCTCTGGATGCCCGAAATGACCAAATCAGGCACAGGACTCAGCCTGAAGGAAGCAATCTTCACCTCGGTGTCGGCGGTTTCTGTCACGGGCTTGAACATCATCGATGTGGCCTCGACGCTGAGCTTCAAAGGGAAGTTCGTCGTGATGGTACTCATCCAATTCGGCGGTTTAAACTTCATTGCCTTTGCTTCCATTTTTGCCATGCTCGCCAACCCCGCCTTGGGAACCCGCTACAAAAGCCTTCTCCAAGCCAACTACAGCAGCGATTCCCTCGAAGGGTCGGTGGATCTCATTCGGGAAATCTTCCGCTTCAGCTTTTTCTTTGAATTAGGCGCCGCGGCGCTCCTCTTCTTTTCCTGGGGCGACCTCGAGTTTGCCCATATCGGGGACCGCATTTTCTACAGCCTATTTCATGCCATCAGCGCATTTAATAACGCTGGATTTAGCCTCTTTTCTGAGGGCATGGCGCATCCTGCCTTGGCCTACAACATCCCCTTGGTCGTGGTCATTGGGGTCACCATCGTCTTGGGAGGGCTTGGATTCACGACCATCCACGATTTGTTCTCGACGCAGGCCTATGCGGCCCGCCGACGCAACCCATGGATTCACCTGCATGTCAATACGAAAATTGCCCTCTACGCTGCCTTGATCCTCATCCCTCTGGGAGCACTTTTCTTTGCTGCCCTGGAATGGAATAGCACGATGCTTGGCATGGACCAAGGGCACCGCGTACTCACCGCGCTCTTCCAGTCCATCACCACGCGTACTGCCGGATTTAACACCGTGGACTTTGGAGCCGTGGCCCTGCCTACGTTGCTCATTTTAATCGTCTTCATGTTTATCGGCGGCTCTTCGGGGTCTACGGCGGGAGGTATCAAAACCTCGACGTTCGCCTTGGTCTTTGTGAATGCCCTAGCCACCATCCGCGGCCGGAAACGCGTCGAAATGTTCCACTCCACGATTCCCGTAGAGTTGCTCAACTTAGCCATGAGTGCCTTCTTGTTCTCGGCGAGTTCCATCCTCCTGGGAATCTTTATGCTCACCGTCACGGATGGGCACATCGGACTTGCACGTCTGGCCTTCGAAGAGGTGAGTGCCTTCTGTACCGTGGGACTATCGACAGGCATCACGGCCGAATTAAGCACCGCCGGGCAAACTATCTTGATGCTTTCCATGTTAGTAGGGCGTGTGGGGACCGTAACTTTGGCCTTCGCATTGACCAGCCGTAAGAAAGAATCCCACGAGTACACCTACCCCAAAGCCAACGTGCAGGTAGGATAAGCACCCCCACCATGGACCCTGTCAAACCGTATAGCGCCGAAGGCTCCAAAAAGGAGCAAGTAGCCCACATGTTCAATGCCATTTCCAAGCGGTACGACGTGCTCAACCGCACCTTGTCGCTTGGGATTGACGTTTTGTGGCGTCGCCGTACGGTGGCCGCCGTGCGCAAAGCCGGAGCAAAGGACATTTTGGATGTGGCAACCGGAACCGCCGATTTGGCGATTGCCCTCCACCGTGGCATTCCCGGGAGCCGGGTTCAAGGTGTCGACATTTCGGCGGGCATGTTGGACGTGGGGCGCGAAAAAATCACCCGGCGTGGCTTGGATCCAAATATCCCTCTTCATTTGGGAGATGGCGAGTCGCTGCCCTTTGAGAACGCCTCGTTTGACGCTGTCACGGTCGCCTTTGGAGTACGGAATTTTGAACACCTCGAGCAAGGATTGCGGGATATGAAACGGGTACTTCGCCCCGGTGGAAGCTTGGCCGTGTTGGAGTTTTCACAACCCGAAAGCTTTCCTTTCCGTCCGCTGTATTTCTTCTATTTCAAGCACATCCTTCCCACCATCGGCAAGTGGGTTTCCAAGGATTCCTCCGCCTACACCTACCTGCCTGCGAGCGTGGAGGCCTTCCCATACGGGGATGCCTTTGCTCAAAAGCTCAAGGAGGCGGGATTCACCCAGGTGTCCATTCGTCCACTGACCTTTGGCGTGGCGAGTTTGTATGTCGCACATACGGAGTCCGCGAACTAAACGTTTTCCTTCCATGCGCACACCGTTCATCGCCCTCCTTTTCATCCTACCCGGAGCACTCTGGGCCCAAGGACAAAGCTTGAACTTGCCGCGTTACGACCAAAAGCCCATCCACTTCGGGTTCATTCTGGGCACCAGCCGTATGGATTTTTCCTACCGACCTGGCACTTCGTGGCCCAGTACGGTGTACGGCGTGGCTACTGGCCCGCAATTGGGTTACACCGTAGGAATTGTGAGCAACCTTCGCCTCAACGACAACATGGACCTCCGCTTTGTTCCGACCTATTCGGCGGGGGAACGCAAACTTTTCTTTGATGCCGTGGATCCCAGCGACGGCCTGCGCAAAACCATTGAGCGGCGTATGGAATCCTCGTTGGTCATTTTTCCTCTCGAATTCAAATGGAAAACCGACCGCATTGACAACCACCGGTGGTATGTGCTCGGCAGTCTTTACGGCCAATGGGACCTCGCCTCCAAAGCCAAGGTGGCGGACGACCGCATTTTCAAATTGCAGGCCGGAGAATTTGGCTATGAAGTGGCCGTGGGTATGGACCTGTACTTTGAATACTTCAAGCTCTCCCCCCAGTTACGCGCCACTTTTGGGCAAGGGAATCTTCGGGTGGACGATGGAACCGCCTACGCTCAAGCCCTGCCCGTGGTGCAGACGCGGACGATGGCCTGGATTTTCACCTTTGAGTAAAATCTGGGGTTAGCCCTGGCTCAAGCAGGCATAGAGGGCGATGGCGCCCGCCGTTCCCACATTTAAGCTTTCCGTCTTGCTCTGCGGTCCACGTGGGATCGTTAGGATGTGTTGTGCCGCCTCCGTCCATGGGGCTTCTGGGCCTTGTCCTTCATTGCCGAGGACCAAGGCGGCCGGGGCTTTTCGCGGCAGGGCTGCGGGGGACTCGCCGCCCAAATCAGCCACGTACACACTTCGCCCTTCGGCATGAAAGCGCGCCAACAGCTCTTCCGTTGTTCCATACACGAGTGGAACCCGGGCGATGGACCCCATGGACCCTTGGATGACTTTGGGATTGAATACCTCCGCCGTGCCCGGGGGAAGCGCCACATAATCGATTCCAAACCAATCCGCCAGACGCAGAAGCGTACCAACATTTCCAGGATCTTGCACCCGGTCCAATACCAAGACCCAGCCCCCTTGCGTTGGCGTGAGGGTTTTGTGCCCAAAGACAGCCAAGACCCCCTGAGGGCTCTCTTGGGTGGACAATTCGGCTAGCTCGCGGGGCGGAATTTCGACGGCTTTTGGGTGGTCCGCCATCGGACCTTGCGGACTGCGGTATAGTGTAATGAGCGGCCAGCCCTCCTCCAGGAATTCGGCGATGGCTTTGGGGGATTCGACGAGAAACTGCTCGGCCGTTTCGCGGCCTTTTTTGCGCCAGAGGGCGCGCACCTGGCTGCGTTGATTTTTGGATAAGACCGAAGGGGAGGTTTGCATGGGGCCAAGTTCGGTCAATTGGGCCTAATTTTGGCAAAAATCCCCAGCCATGATTGCTCCCTCCGTACTCTCCGCCGACTTTGCTAACCTCCAACGCGATGTGGAGATGATCAATGCCAGCGAGGCGGCTTGGTTTCACGTAGACATCATGGATGGCGTTTTTGTGCCGAATTTATCTTTCGGCTTGCCCGTTGTGGAGGCCATCCACCGCCATGCTACGAAGCCCTTGGACGTTCACTTGATGATTGTACAACCTGAACGCTACATCCAAGAATTCAAGGCCGCTGGCGCCCACGTGCTCACCGTGCACATCGAAGCTTCGACGCACTTGCACCGCACCCTGCAGGCCATCCGTGCCGAGGGCATGCTCGCCGGAGTGGCCCTAAACCCCCACACGCCCGTTTCGGCCGTTTCTGAAATACTCCACGACGCCGACCTATTCTGCCTCATGAGTGTGAATCCCGGATTTGGCGGACAGTCCTTCATCCCACAGACCTACGAGAAAGTGCGCCAGTTGCGCCGCATGCTCGACGAAGCGGGAAGCGCGGCCAAGATTGAAATCGATGGCGGAGTCAATGCCCAAAATGCCGCCGACCTCAAAGCGGCGGGTGCGGACGTCCTCGTCGCGGGCAATGCCGTGTTCAAAGCCCCGGACCCCATTGGTATGATTGCCCAATTGCATGGCGCGTAAACACGCTCTACTCGCGGGCATCCTTCTGGCCCTAGCTTTTACTTCATGCCAGCCTCAGCGGTTGTTGGAGGAGCCGTGGATTCGGAACGTACACGTTACGCTCGACGGCAAACAGACGGACGACGAAGCCTACACCGAAGTCCTTCAACTGCGCCCAAACACCAATGTGTTTGGCACCTTTCCCTATGTCTGGCTCTATTTGCAAGCGAAACCAGGAAAGACGTCGGGCTATGCCAACTGGCTGCGGCGCATCGGCGAGCGACCCGTGTTCTGGGATTCCAGCCTCGCGGCCCAAGACGTGGAACAGCTGACCCTCCGCCTCAAGCAAGATGGCTATTTCTATCCCCAGGTATCCTACCAGCGCAACGCCACGCGCCGTGGCACCACCGTGACCTATGTCCTGGGGCGTGGTACACCGACCGAAATTGGTTCACTCCACTACCTCAGTATGGGGCCTGGGGTGGAACCGTTTTTGGACGAATTGCAAGCCAACTCCACGTTGACGGATGGAAAACCGCTTTTGCGGATGGAGCAGTTGGACGAAGAGCGCCGCCGCATTGCACGCTTCCTCCAGGAAAAAGGCTTCTACACATTTGGGCCCGAGGCCGTCCACTTTGATGTGGACACCTTGGGGCATCCGCATTGGGCGACGGTAACGGTGCGCATGGACAACTGGACTCGCTCAAGTGAATACGGTACAGTGGAAGAGCCCCACCGGATCTGGGTAGTCAGAAAGGCAACCGGCAGTTGGCCCGCCACTTTGACACTTCGCCCAGCAGGCATTGAGCGCTTGCCATGGATCACCCCCGGAAAGCCCTTTCAGTCTTCCGAGGTCCAAACCAGTACCGCTCAGCTCCGTCAAATCCCAGCCGTTCAATCGGGACGTTGGCAATTCGCTATGGTGCAAGATTCTCTGGATGCCACCTTGAGCCTGGTTCCAGCCCCTCGCGTGGGCATCACCTGGAAGGGGGAAAGCACCGCCTTGTCGGGCATCTACGGCGTGCAATCGAGCCTAGATCTCTTTGACAACAATCCCTGGGGGGGCTTAGAGCATGTGCACTTGACCCTATCCGGGGGACTGGGCGCTCAATGGGCGGACAGCTCGGCCCTCTTCAATACCTACTTTTTGGATTTGGAGACGGGCGTCCAGTGGCCAGGGATTTGGGGCTGGAATGAGGCCCCCGTGCAAACTGCCTCGACCCGCGTGAGCGTATCCGTCGGCCGCCAATACCGACGTGAATTTGACCGCCTCGCCCTGCGGGCTGCCTTGCACTACCAATGGACGGACAAAAAAGGAGGGCAATGGGAGTTGAGTCCGACGGACCTCACCTACATCGACCTGCGGCAAATTGACAGCACCTTTTACCAAGCCCTCTCGATCAAGTCCGGGTTCCAAGATGTCCTGCTCCTCGGGCCGCGTCTGCGCATTGTGCGACCCTCCGTGCAACTTGGGCGTTGGGAGCGCCGAACCGAATGGACCTTGGAATCCTCTGGCGTACTCACAGATTTAGTCGTTCGTGGGCTCGAAGGGTCTGGGCCCGATGTGCGCACCTTGGGCCAAGTTCCCTATGCCCACTACCTCCGAGCCAAATTAGACATGCGCTGGCTTTACCGTGGAACCAAACACCGGGATTGGGCACTTCGCACAGTCCTTGGCGAACTGTTCACCCTACAAAACACCCCCGGCCTTCCCCCTTTTGAGCGGGCCTTTTTTGCTGGGGGAAGTAACGATTTGCGCGGCTGGATCAACTTTCGCTTGGGGCCGGGCGCACTCCCTTTAGCCGTCTTTGATAGTACTGGCTACTTGGGATCCGGGACCCGGAAATTGCTGTTCCAAACCGAGTACCGCTTTCCTTTGTCGGGAAGCCTATCTGGGGCCCTTTTCTCGGATGCCGGCAATACATGGCTAACCTCCCGAAACATCGGCCAAACAACCAGTCCCCTACTCCAACTCCCCAGCATCCAAGAGCGTGTCGTCTTTCATCCAGCCCGAATCCTGGAACAGAGCGCTTGGGATGCCGGCTTTGGGCTCCGCTATGATTTGGACTTCTTTGTAATCCGAATCGACTGGGGACTACAGGTGTATGACCCACGTCGCCTCGGAAATCAGCCCTGGTTTCGGCCGGGCGAATGGGGCCAGCGAAGCACGCTTAATTTTGGCCTAGGTATGCCCTTTTGAGGACCTTTTTTGGCGATTTTTTGCACGGCTAAATCAAAGAAAAGGCCTAGGTTTGCAATTCGTATTCTTCTAATTGAACAGACATATGGCCTCAGAGCGCGTCATTACCCTCCTCGGCGACCAAGCCGAATACCTCCTCAACCACACTTCCACGGCCATCCCCAAAGAAAGCCTCCACTTGCCATCTGGCCATTTTGTGGACGAACAATTCCTCGGGAGTAACCGCAATATTCCGACGTTGCGCAGCTTGCAACAGTTGTATGGAACGGGGCGCTTGGCCAACACTGGGTACATGAGTATTCTTCCTATCGACCAAGGTATTGAGCACTCCGCGGGCGCAAGTTTTTCACCCAACCCCTTGTACTTTGACCCCGAGAACATTGTGAAGTTGGCCATGGAGGCAGGGTGCAACGCCGTGGCGTCTACGTTTGGTGTTTTGGCCTCTGTCAGCCGCAAATACGCGCACAAGATTCCTTTTGTGGTGAAAATCAACCACAACGAATTCTTGTCGTACCCCAACCAGTACGATCAGACCATGTACGGTTCTGTCGAGGACGCCTGGAACATGGGCGCTGTCGCCGTGGGGGCGACCGTCTATTTTGGTGCCGAGGAGTCTCGCCGCCAATTGCTGGAGGTTTCTGAAGCGTTTGAGCGTGCACGCGAACTCGGTATGGCGACCATCTTGTGGTGCTACACCCGCAACAATGGCTTCAAGCAGGATGGCGTGGACTACCACACCTCCGCCGACTTGACCGGCCAAGCCAACCATTTGGGCGTCACCATTCAATCGGACATTATCAAGCAAAAGTTGCCCACCAACAACGGAGGCTACCTTGCGACCAAGCACGGAAAAACCCATGCCAACGTCTATGAAAAAATGACCACCGACCACCCCATTGATCTGACCCGTTACCAAGTGGCCAACTGCTACATGGGTAAAATCGGTTTGATCAACTCAGGCGGTGAGTCCAAAGGTGCCAGTGATTTGGCCGAGTCGGTAGCTACGGCCGTGATCAACAAGCGCGCCGGTGGCCAAGGTTTGATCCTGGGCCGCAAGGCTTTCCAACGCGATTGGAAAGAAGGCGTAGCCCTGTTGAATGCCGTTCAAGACGTATACCTCGATCCAAGTATTACCATCGCCTAACCCATCAACCTATGTCCACGGATTGGTTTCAAAGACAAGAAGCCGGGATCACCACCCCGACCCAAGAGAAAAAGGAGACCCCCGATGGCTTGTGGCACGGATGCCCCAAGTGCAAGGTGATTGTTTCGGCCGAAGATCATGCTCAGCATGTGTGGGTCTGCGGCAACTGCGGATTCCACAATGGCATTGACGCCAAGGAGTATTTTTCCTTTCTTTTTGACGGAGGTGTGTACACCGAACTTGATGCGGGGATGATTTCCAAGGATCCCTTGCAATTTGAGGATACCAAGAAATACACCGACCGACTTAAAGCCACCCGTGCCAAAACCGGCTTGGACGATGCATTAACGTCCGGAACGGGCACCATGAACGGAATTCCTGTGGCGATTGCAGCCATGAACTTCAAGTTCATCGGCGGATCCATGGGTTCCGTAGTTGGGGAAAAGATCGCCCGCACCATTGACTACAGCTTAAAGCACCGGATTCCCTTCATTATGATTTCCAAGTCTGGGGGCGCCCGAATGATGGAAGCGGCCTTTTCATTGATGCAAATGGCCAAAACGTCTGCCAAGCTGGCCCTTCTAGATGAAGCGGGTATTCCTTACATCAGTTTGCTGACCGACCCCACCACCGGGGGGGTGACGGCTTCCTATGCCATGCTGGGGGATATCAACATTGCAGAACCGGGAGCGCTCATCGGCTTTGCAGGGCCCCGCGTCGTCAAGGAAACGATTGGCAAGGACTTGCCTGAAGGGTTTCAGACAAGCGAGTTTGTGAAGGAGCATGGCTTCTTGGACTTCATTGTCGAGCGAAAGCACTTGAAGGACCGCATGAGTCAATGGCTTCGATTTGTGGGGAATCTCCCCGCCCCTGTGAAAGCAGAATAAATTATTCGTACTTTTGCCCTCCCGAAAGTCGGGCATACAGCACAACCATCTAAGTGATCTAGGCATGTATCTAAACACAGAAAAGAAGCGCGAAATTTTTGCGCAACATGGCAAGAGCCCCGAAGATACGGGCACAGCCGAAGGGCAAATCGCCCTCTTCACCTACCGCATCAGCCATTTGACTGAGCACCTCAAGAAGAACCGTAAAGACCACAACACGGAGCGTTCACTCATTCGTTTGGTCGGAAAGCGTCGTAGTCTTCTGAACCACCTTCAAAAAACGGAGATCGCGCGTTACCGTGCGATTATCGAAAAACTAGGACTCCGCAAATAAGCGTGAGTTTCCACTAGCGGAATCATTCAGAAAAGGCAATTCTTCCCGGATTGCCTTTTCGCGTTGGAAGAAGCGGCCTGGAGAAATCAATATCGAAAACAAAAAACATGAATGCACCTACCCCCATCACTCAAAGCTTAACGCTGCCTGACGGCCGAGTCATTACCCTCGAAACGGGCCGTATGGCTCGTCAAGCTGACGGCGCAGTCCTACTTACTTGTGGCGGAACCGCCCTCCTTGCTACCGTCGTAGCGAATAAAGAAGCCCGTCCAGGGATTGACTTCCTCCCACTAAGTGTGGAGTACAAAGAAAAATTTGCCGGCGCAGGCCGCGTACCAGGCGGCTTCTTGAAGCGCGAAGGACGCCCAAGCGACCGTGAAGTATTGGTCTGTCGCCTGGTGGACCGCGTATTGCGTCCCTTGTTCCCAGAAGATTTCCACGCTGAAATCCAAGTGATCATCACGATGCTTTCGTACGATCCTTCAACGGCTCCCGAATCTTTGGCAGGTTTTGCCGCCTCAGCAGCCATTGCGATCAGTGATATCCCCTTCAACGGACCAATGTCCGAGGTGAATGTCGCCCGCGTCAACGGTGAGTTCATCATCAACCCTTCCTACGCTCAACTTGAGGAGGCCGACATGGAAATCATGGTGGGCGCCACCGCGGACAGCGTGGTGATGGTCGAAGGCGAAATGAAAGAAGTTTCGGAAGCCGAAATGCTTGAGGCGATTGCCATCGGACACGATGCCATCAAAAAGCAAGTAGACCTTCAATTGGCTCTCGCGGCCATGGTTCCTACCTCGAGCCCGAAGCGTGAGTACTCCCACGAGACGCACGATGAGGAATTGCGCAAGCGCGTAGAGGCTGCGACCTATGAAGGCGCCTACAAAGTGGCTGGCATGGGCTTGACCAACAAAGCAGAGCGTTCTGCGCAATTCAAGGCGGTTTTCGAAGCATTTGCTGCCACCTTGACCGACGAGGAGAAAGAGACCTCGTTGGACTTGGCCAAAGTCTACTACCACGACGTGGAGTACAAAGCCATGCGCAACCAAATTTTGGACCACGGAATGCGCCTTGACGGCCGCAAGACGGACGAAATTCGCCCCATCTGGGTCGAAACCGACATCCTTCCTGGCCCCCACGGTTGTGCGCTCTTCACACGTGGTGAGACGCAATCGTTCACGACGGTAACCTTGGGTACCGCCTTGGATTCCAACCGCATCGATGCGGCAACCATGACCGGGGACGAGAAATTCTACTTGCACTACAACTTCCCTCCTTTCTCTACCGGTGAGGCACGCATGATGCGCGGCACGAGCCGCCGAGAGGTGGGCCATGGAAACTTGGCGCAGCGCGCTTTGAAAAACATGGTTCCCGCAGGAAGTGGGTACACGATCCGCATTGTTTCGGACATCCTCGAATCCAATGGTTCGAGCTCTATGGCCACCGTTTGCGCAGGCACCCTAGCCATGATGGATGCAGGTATCCAAATTGATCGCCCCGTAAGCGGTATCGCCATGGGCTTGATCACGGACGCTGAGACGGGCAAATACGCCGTTTTGAGCGACATCTTGGGCGACGAAGATCACCTCGGTGACATGGACTTCAAGGTGACGGGTACTGAAAAAGGCATCACTGCCTGCCAAATGGACATCAAGATCAAAGGCCTCAGCGTCGAGATCCTGACCAATGCCCTGAATCAAGCGAAAGCCGGACGTGCGCACATCTTGGGCGTCATGACGGCTGCCATGCCAGCTCCACGTGCCGAATTGAAGCCCCATGCACCCCGTATGGTCATCATGGAAGTTCCCAAGAGCTTCATCGGTGGCATCATCGGACCTGGTGGCAAGATTATTCAAGGCATGCAAGCTGAAACAGGCACAACCATCACCATCGAAGAGGTGGGCAACATCGGTCGCGTGGAAATCAGCGGTACCAATGCCGAAGGCATCGCCTTGGCCCAGCAACGCATCAATGAGATCTGCTTTGTTCCCGTTGTGGATACCATCTATGACGGCGTCGTAAAAGGCGTTCAGACCTTCGGCGTATTCGTCGAAATCGGCCGCGGAACAGAAGGCTTATTGCACGTTTCAGAAATGGATTGGAAGCGCGTCGAGGACCCCTCCGCTCTGTACAAAGAAGGGGATAAGGTCCAAGTCAAGCTTTTGAGCATTGATGACAAGGGTAAGTTGCGCCTCTCACGCAAAGTGTTGATCGAGAAGCCCGAGGGCTATATCGAGCGCGCACCCCGGGAGGATCGTGGCCCTCGCCCTGACCGCGGAGACCGTCGTGGTCCCCGTCCAGAGCGCGGAGAACGCCGTGAGCGTGGCCCCCGCAATGAAGAATAAGAGAAATTCAATTTTCTCGTAACTTGTTTGTTTAACCCTCGTACGAAATCATCCGATGCGTCAATTAAAAATTACGAAGCAGGTCACTAACCGTGAAACGGCCTCCTTGGATAAATACCTCCAGGAGATCGGCAAAGTGGAATTGATTACTGCGGAAGAAGAAGTAGAGCTCGCCCAGAAAATCAAGGCCGGCGACCAGCGGGCCTTGGAGAAATTGACCAAAGCCAACTTGCGTTTTGTCGTTTCCGTGGCGAAGCAATACCAAAACCAAGGGTTGACGCTGCCTGATTTGATCAACGAAGGCAACTTGGGCTTGATTAAGGCCGCGCAACGTTTCGATGAAACGCGTGGTTTCAAGTTCATCTCCTATGCTGTTTGGTGGATTCGTCAAAGCATTCTGCAGGCCTTGGCTGAGCAGTCTCGAATTGTCCGCTTGCCGTTGAACAAAATCGGTTCTATCAACAAAATCAACAAGGCCTATGCCTCGTTGGAGCAGGCGCACGAGCGTCCACCCAGCGCAGAGGAAATTGCCACAAAGTTGGAAATGAGCGAAATGGACGTGAAAGAGTCGATGCGCAATAGCGGTCGCCACGTGTCCATGGATGCTCCGTTGGTCGAAGGGGAAGACAGCAACTTGTACGATGTCCTGAACTCTGACGATTCACCCAATCCCGACGACGATTTGATGGTGGATTCACTCCGCACGGAAATCGAGCGTTCTTTGGCCACACTGACCCCGCGTGAGGGCGATGTCATCCGTCTCTACTTTGGCCTCAATGGACAGCATCCGCTGACCTTGGAGGAGATTGGTGAGAAGTTTGACTTGACACGTGAACGCGTGCGTCAAATCAAGGAAAAGGCAATCCGTCGCTTGAAGCACACTTCTCGTAGCAAGATTCTCAAAACCTACTTGGGTTGATGTATTTTTGAGCCTATGGCTCGAAACTATTTCTCCACGTTTTTAGCCACCCTGCTTATCGCAGCGGTGGCTTTTTCTTGTTCTCCAACCAACCAGGCGTTGAAGCGCAGTAAGAAGTTAGCTTCGGCGGGGCTTACCTACGAAGCTACGCTGATGTCTTTGGAAGCCCTTGAGCGGAAGCCCGGGAATCAAAAGGCCATGATCCAGGTAAAAACCTACGGGGAAAAGGAAATCAAATCCCAAATTCGGGAATTTGAAAAACTTGCTGAGGCAGGGGAAACGGTTGGGGCCTTGGATGCTTTTGTCCGTGCCCGAGACCTAGAGGAGCGCGCCAATGCCGCGGGGGTCTTGCTTTCCGGTACTTCGGCCCACATCTCTGAATACAATGGCCTTAAACAGAACTTTGTCAAGGACTTAGTCCAACAGGCCCAACAATCCTTGGAACAGGAAGATTTTACCGGGGCCGAGCGCACGTTTGCCCGCGTTTTAAAGTACAGCCCCGAGGACAACCACATCCAAGAGCTTTGGCGCAGTGCCGTGGCCGAGCCCATGCATCGTGAAGCACACCGCATGTATGCGAACCAAAAATATCGCGCCGCCTTCTATGCGTGGGCTGATATGGAAAATGAGATTGGAGAACCCTACAAGAATAGCCGGCAATACCAAGATTCTGCCGTCTACCACGGCATGGTGACCGTGGGTGTTCGGGATATTTTGGCCCCCACTCGGCAGGAGCTCACCTTGAGTCAGAGCATGCGGGCGGATTTAATCAATAATTTGGTTCGAACGGACGACCCCTTCATCGATTGGATCGACTGGAATGACCAAACTCGGTACCAATCCAACGAGCAACCCGACTACCTCCTAGAAATGGAAATGACCGACTGGACGGAGGTACCAGGCACCATGTCGCGCTACGAGCGCCAAGGCTACCGCAGGGAGATTGTGGACAAAAAGAATCCCGACACCGGTGTCATCACCAAGGAGACCGTCTACCACAAAGTCGTCTACTTTGATGTGGACTACCGCGTGTACATCCATGGAGCGTTGAAATTTAGCCTGGTTGACCCCATCAAGCGGAGCATCATCACCTCTCGAGAGGTCGAGGAACAAAGCGAGCGCATCGTTGCCTCGGCCGAGTACAGTGGGGATCCCGCCAACCTCTACCCCGGGCAGTGGAGCAGCATGTCTGAGGCCAAAACCACCGACCAAGTCTTAACGGGCAAAAAAGGGCAACTGGATGGCCGTTTTCGAACGAGTTACAATCCACGTATTGTGGACGACATGCGGGAGACGGTCAAGAACAGCCTGGTCAAGAAAACCAGCGTTACGTTGATCCAAACGCTGAATTCCCCGCTATTCCTCCAATAAGGCCACACCGACTGTCTTAGGGAAGACGTACCTTTGTTGCTGCATTCCACTGCATGGGGCTGACCGGTATTGACAGCAAGATGAAGGGGTTTGTAAGCATGCCGAGCTATCCGATTGATGCTCGTTAATTCAATGTCGGAATCCATAATTGGCGAGTACAACTACGCTCTTGCCGCTTAATCATCCGATAGGAGACTAAGCTAATTCCACACTAGGTGCGGAAGCGGGACATCCCTCAGAATCCCTGTCCTACGGAGTCTGATCTAGGGGTGCTGGAAAGGTGGGAATAGAAGGCCCTGCGCTGCGGGGGGCCTTTGAAAATTTAGCAGATAAGCCGAAGGTGGAGTGTTTGTCCTCAGCCTTTGGATGAAAATCAAGGATAAACTAAGCATGTAGAAAGCATATCATTTCCTTGTCTGGACGCGGGTTCGATTCCCGCCAGCTCCACGGTAAAAGAAACCCCGACGCGCAAGTGCCGGGTTTTTTTTTGGCATTCACTGGAAGTGGTTGACAGGATGGGTGTTTGCTCAGCGCGCCGCCGGCCATGGCACCTCTTGGCCCGTCAGCCACCACCATCCACCTACGAAAGTGATGTATTCTGCCATCGATTGATTGCGTTTGAGCAAGGCGTCCAGGTAGGCCACCTCGCGCTGGTTCACCTGAAATACAGAACTATACCCCAGTTGCAGGGAGGAGCGCTCCAGGGACAGCAGTGATGCGTAGGTGGCCGTTTGGTCGGTCACGGTCACCACATTTTCCTTCATGCTGCCCCACATTTGGATGCGCTGCTGCACTTCGTTGGAAAGCGATGTCTTCATCGCGTCTTGCTGAATGGCGGCATCCTGAAGTTGCAGGCGGGAAAGGGCACGTTCGGCTCGATTAGCCCGGTTCCACAAGGGCAAATCCCAGGTGACCTTCCATGCACCCCCGTAGGGATTCAAGTCTTCGGTCTTTTGCAAGAATTGATAGCCCAAAGACGGCAAGTTCCATCGCTGCATCGATTCGAACTGGGCATCGCGTTGGCTGGCCTCCGCCCACATAGCCGCGAGAGCCATTTGGGGAAACGCCTCCACCGAACGCGTCACGGGGGCTGGAAGTCCCAGCCAGGTATCGGCATCCAATTCCATCGGTGTCCAAGCCCGCATGGAATCTATGGGATGACCCAGAAATGAGCTCATCTTTTCAAAGGCGGACTGCGCCTCCCACCCGGATTGCAGGGCTTGGCTCTTTCGGGTATTCCGGGCCGCAAAGAGGTCTAGGGTGTCCCGCTGGGATACACCGCCCATTCGAAAAGCTTGGCGGTACATGTCCAACTGGGCATCGAGGTAGGTCCAGGAGGAGGCATACGCTTCCTGGGCCGCCACCTTGAGGCTCCACGTCAAATACAGATTCAAGGCCTTGCGTTGAATATCCCACCGAGTGAGGTCCCATTGTTGCTTGGCCATGCGGTAGTGCCATCGGGCCCGCGTTACGTTCTGCTGACGTTCCGAGAACCACAACGTGGGTCCCATGGGCACAGAAATTCCGGCAGCAACTAGGCCGCTGGCGGGAAGGCTAGACTCTGGGTTCATCCAATCCCCATTGCCCCATTGGCCTCCAACATACAGATCGACACCGCCCAGTGTGGGGATGCGCCATTGGGCGTCCTGATATCGGTAGTAGAGATCGGAGCCGACGGATTTGCCCCGATCGGATAAACGCCAGGTCGGGTCAAAGGCCGCTTGCGCCTCGAGCAATTTGGCCTCTGCCTTGCGAAGGTCTATGCTGGCCCGCTTCCACGCAGGAGATTCCATCACCGCCGACTCCAAGAAATCAGGAAGCGATTGAGCGTGAATCCCAAGAGGCATCAAGCATCCAAGCAGCCCGAGCAAGCGAACCATGGTCTTCATGACGCGCTTCGGTTGGCAGGCAGGCCATTGAGTTGGCGCCAAAGTTCAAACCACAGCGGAACATCCTTGAGCAACAGGGTTACATGGCTGTTTGTCCCTGCACGGAGGGCGGAAGGCCATGTCTCACTGGGCTCCAAAACCACCGCAAATCCACCGCCATCTTGCGTCGCCGCGGCACTGACAAAACGAACATTCGCCTCAAACATCCCCACACTATGCTCTGGCCATCCTGGAATAGGTAGCATTGGATAGCCATCAAAGGCCACCATGGCACGCTGGCCCGCCTCCATCAACGGGATGTCATTGGGTTCACAGGAAGCGATGACCACCACCTCTGCATAGGCAGGAACTACAGTCAATATTTTTTCGTCCTTTTTCACGAGGGCTCCAGGTGCCAACTTGGCCAATTCAATGACCACCCCATCCCGTGGGGCGACGACGTACCGGTTGGAAACGCGCCGGGCAATTTGATTGGTTTTGGAGCGGGCCTGGGTCGCGGCTTCCGTGGCGCCGGCCGACTCCGCTTGGGCGGCGGCTAAGGCTGATTCCAACTTGGATAAATTTTCCTGAAGGGCAATCTTCTTAGCGCGGTAATCCGCTCGACTCGACGTCCATTTCTGGCCCTGACTCTGCGCCTGGGCACGCGCTTTTTGCCAAGTGACCTGTTGCGTTTCCCATGCTTGGCGCGAAATCACGCCCAAGGTAAGAAGGCTATCTGCACGGTCCTTTTGACGCTCCGCTACCCGCTCTCCGACTTGATAGGCGACCCAATCCGTGCTATCCACTTGAACCTTAAGTTGGGCCGCGGCAAGCTGTGGGGCCATCCCCTCACGCGCTTGAGCCAATTGCATGGAAACCGCGCGTGCCTTTTGCGAATAGGCCGTGAAGGCGGACTCTTTGGCCTCCTGGCTTTGTTCCATGTTTTGGAGCAAGGCAGGGTCCAAATATTCGGCGCCGATTTCCTCCATAATCATGAGGGTATCCCCCGCACGGACGACTTGACCTTCTCGCACAAACCACGTGCTTAAACGGCCATTTTCGGCCGCATAGAGCGCCGCGGGACGCTCCATCGGATTGTCCATGGTCACCGTTCCTACCATGGAGACCGTTTGGGTCCAAGGCAAAAAGAGGCTGGCAAAAAAGGTGAAGGCCAGAAAGGCCATCCAGCGCCAGGGAGCACGGCGGTCACTTGGCGGGTGGGTTTCTGAAAAATTCTGCAACCATGCTGACCCCTCGACGGGCTGACTATCCTTGGGATTGAATGGACTGATGTCCACCCCCTCATGTTGGAAGGTGTTGTCCAATTTGGCCAATGCCGTGAGAATATCAAAGATGGAATCCACCCCAGAAATCAACTTCTCCAGGTTGACCAAGATGGTCAAGAATACAATTTCAATCGCGACAAATTGGCCAATAGATACCGCTTGATCGATCACGAGCCATCCGCCCACCGCCAAAAGGGCCGCTGTGAAGGCGACCCGAGCTCCTCCGAGCACAGCATGCAAGCGCCATAGCACCCGGAAGTGCTTCCGACGTGCTTTGAGGTAGGTGGCGACATGGCTGGCCAAACTCAGATTGCGGTCGGATTCGGCCGATTTGAGCGCCGAGGTCAAGGCAAATTTGGCCCCACTCTCTTCCATGCTCCACTGGAAACCACGACCGAGCGACCAACGCAAAACGACCACGGCCAAGAAAACAATCAGAACCGCGGCCCCCACAAAAGTGAAGTCGTACAAGAAGAGAAGCAAGAAGCCAAACAAGAGTTGAAGCACTGCCGTGGATACCTCGAGAAGCAATTTGGGCAACTCTTTCTGCAGAATGACCGTGTCGAAAAAGCGGTGGGAGGGCTCGTCCGCCAGAGTGGGCAATTGAAGCTGGGTGGCGCGTTCAAAAAAATAGGCGGTGCGGACAAAAAGGCGTTGCTGGAACCACTCCGAAATACGAAGTTGTACCAATCCAAAAAGGACCATGAGCCCCGAAAAAAGAAGCACCACAAAAAAGAGGACCCACCAGGAGGCCGACAACCGCCCCCCCATGAGCTGACCAATCAATGCCTGGAAACCCAGGGGCAGCACCAAACTAAAGGCACCCCGGAGTGTTGCAAACGCCAAAATGAGAAAAACCGTGGGGGTGTCATTCCTAAAAACGACCCACAAACGACGCCATGCAGATTGAATGTTTTCC
Source organism: Flavobacteriales bacterium UBA3431 (assembly GCA_002381225.1). Classification (GTDB taxonomy): domain Bacteria; phylum Bacteroidota; class Bacteroidia; order Flavobacteriales; family Schleiferiaceae; genus TMED14. Next base: position 26,299 of record DFSS01000043.1, read on the forward strand.
ATATGCACCGGGGTTTGCAAACGCTGTGCCAAATTAGTTGCGTCTAACTAGGAGAGTCTTCGGGACCATACCTACGGAAGAAGAACCAAATTGGCCGCGCATTGTTTTCATAGGGAAGACCCAACCTATGCCCGATTTACCACTGCTTTCGCCCCAGGATATTGACCGCATCATTCAAATGGCCTGGGAGGACCGAACGCCTTTTGAAGCGATCACCTATCAGTTTGGATTAAAGGAAAACGAGGTGCGTGAAATCATGCGACGAGAAATGAAACCCTCCTCGTTCAAAATGTGGCGCAAACGCGTTACGGGACGCCGGACCAAGCACGCACGCTTTCGCAGCGAGGCGGTACAACGTTTCCGCAGCACAAACCAGAAAGACTAATTTTCCCGCTTTTCGAAGGTTTCGGTTCGGCGCTTTTTTACGCGGCGAATGGCGAGTACGGCAATCGCCACGAGGCAAAAGGCCAAGAATCCGAACTCCAGGCTCAAAATGCCTTTGATTAGCCAGTCTGCCCCGTCCATTATTTGATTTTGACCGCTGTGCCGTATGCGAGCATTTCGGAGGCGCCCTGCATGATCATGGAGGTCGTAAAGCGCACACCCACGACGGCATCTGCACCCAGGCGTTTTGCGTCTTGGGTCATGCGCATCAACGCCTCCTCGCGCGAATCTGCCGCGAGGCGGGTGTATTCTTCAATCTCACCGCCTACGATGTTCTTGAGGCCGGCAAAAATGTCGCGTCCAATGTTTCGCGCTCGGACCGTGCTTCCCCGGACTACGCCCAATACCTCAACGATTTCTTGCCCAGGTAGCGTCTCAGTGGTTGTGATCATCATGGTCGTCAGAATTACAATTGCCCTTGAATCGACTGCCAT
>DFSS01000043.1:27496-31775 GCA_002381225.1 Flavobacteriales bacterium UBA3431
TTCTGCAGGTCGGTGATGACTTGGCCGCGGCACTCGCTCAAGGACTTCGGGCCAGCAGGCAAGGTCTCCGAAATGACTACGACAGCATAGCCATCTTCGAACCCTACCGGACCCCGAACGGTCTCATTCAATGTTCCAGTGGCCACGAGCAAAGACTGTTTTGCATTGAGCGAGGCATTTCCCACTTCGAGGGAGGCATATTCCTGAGCGGCGAGTGCCAAGGGATCTTTGGCGTTGAGGACGCGCATGACCTTTTCGGCCGGAACCCCGCGACGGAGCTGATCAGCCGCTTTCTTCGCGACCTTTTCATTGCTCGCGGTAAACACGGTGCCCGAGTAACGGTTGTTCCACTGGTACTCCTCTTGAAAGGCGGCAAAGAAGTTGGCGAGCTGTGCACTGTCCTGCGACGCGGCATCCCACACTTTCTCGCGGGTCAGGTCAAACACCAAGATGCCTTCGCGGTACTCTTGTGCTAGGAAGCGAAAATTGGCATTCTCCAATGGCAATCGAAACTCTGCTTCCGCCAGCAATGCCGAATGAATCATGGGCTGCAAGACCCCGTAAGCTTGGGCCGCATCGACTTTCTTCACGTTATCCGCGGGCTCGTTAAGTGACGTCAAGCGGCGAGTTTCAGCATCGATGGCGCGGGCGGCAAATTCAGTTTGGTAAATCGTCTTGGTCCCACCAAGTCCGGCGGTCAAACTTTCAAAGGTCACCACGGGCTTGGTCAACTTCGCAGTGCTCTTGCCCTTCTCGAGCGCCTTGAGTACTTGGTTGACGGCAGACTCATCGATGCGCACGTTGTAACGGTCCGAAAGCGTCGCCAAGAAGGCCTGCAAGGAGGCACTCGAACGCTCATCCCGCCGAATCTTTCCGGCCAACTCGCCCTGCACCCGCTCAAAGGAAGGAACCTCCTCGCGAGACAGCCGCTGGACAATGTGCCATCCCAATTTCGTCCGGAAGGGCTCCGAGAAATCTCCATCCGACGCCAAACTAAAGGCGGCCTCTTCAAACTCAGGCAGCATCTGATTGAGTCCAAATGTGGGCAATTGCCCACCGCGAGAAAGTGAACTCTGGTCTTGGCTGTGTTTGCGGACTAGGGTAGTAAATTCCTCTCCAGCCTGAAGGCTCTTGTGGATATCCTGAATTTTTTTCTGCGCTTCCGCATTGGGGCGCTCTTCGCTGTCGAGCAGAAGGATGTGCGCGGCAGTCATGCGGTAGCGCGCGGGGCGCTTGTCCAGCACTTTGATGAGGTGGTAGCCAAATTGCGTGCGCACCGGTCCCACCATCTGTCCCACTTCCGCGTTGTAGCAGGCGTTTTCAAATGGATACACCATGTTGAATACGTTGAAGTAGCCCAAATCTCCACCGTTGACCGCACTGTAGCTGTCAGAGGACTGTTGGCGTGCGATGGTTTCAAAGGACTCACCGCGGTTTAGACGGTCGCGAATAGCGAGAATTTGCTTGTATACTTTGGCGGTATCTTCAGGGAGGGCGTTTTCGGGCAAATCCAGCATGATGTGTGCGGCCCGAACGTCCGTCGCCATGCGCGCATAGGCTTCCTTCACGATGCCTTCGTCCACGGTCTTATCCGTCAAGTACGGTTTCAAAAGTTGGCGGTAGTAGGTGTTGTATTCGGTCAAAAAGGCCGCCAGCGTGTCGCGCCCAAGAGTCTCTGCCTCCGCCACTTTGCGCTTAAACGCGATGTACAGACCCAGGTATTCCTCGGGGGTTTTGGGGTCAATTTGATTGCCAATGTCCTTGTTCTTCCCGTAGACGTACAAGAATTCATCGACCGAAACGGCTTTCTCGCCGACGGTAAAAAGGGTTTGGGCCGAAAGCTGACCTACAAAGGCCAGAAGTATCAAGGTAAAAAGCGTCTTCTTCATGAGCGGTATGAAACGAATCTAAACGTCTAAAAATTTTTCGAATCCCAAATGTACAGTCCCGAGCGGGCTTGACCATGGATTTATGGACTCAATACAGCCAGCGGCCCCGGTAGGAATCGTAGATATTGATCCCCGCTTTCCACTGAAAGCCGGAACCAATCGTTTGCCCCGGGGTAAACACCCGGTAAATCCCCCATTTCATGAGCTGCTTATTAATGCGGAACACCCGCTCCAGCCCGACAAAAGTCTCCACGTGTTGGAGGCCCAAGGAGGGAATGAAGACGGCACTCCCACCAACAGCGGATTCCAAATTCAAGCGATTCAGCAAGGGAATCCGCTCCAGCAAGGCCCCTTGGAAGTGGTGAATGCCGTAGAGCTCCACATAGGCGCGCGCCGTATGGTAGGTGGAATCCAAGGCTTGAAAGCTGGCGGTCGGCATGGAAAAGAGGCGCTGGTCAGAACCGCGAAAAAATTTATGCTCGATGAATCGAATGCTGTCCAAGTTGGCGCCGAAAAAGCTGCCCGCCCCTGCACTCCATTCGCTGTAGCCCATGCGAGGCCATTGGATGAAGTCGCGGGATTCGATGCGCAGCTGGTGGTAGTCCACGTTCGACCCAAAGAGCCCCGGGATTCCCCAGCGGTAGTCCACTTCGATGTCCGGGTAATCGCTTCCCAGGATGAACTTTCGGTTTCGTTTGAAAATATAGCGCTGGAAGGGACGAATGAGCACCTGCACCCCGGCGATGGCCACCGTGTAGGTCGGAAAATCCTTGGGCGGATTGAGCGCCCCAAAGAGGTCGTCCGACCAGGTATCCATCACCAGGCCTGCAATGGACGAACGCTCCGAAAAATCCAAACTCGTTCGCACATAAAAACCGTTGAACCACTCCATGCGCTGCGCCACCGTGAAGTAGCGACGACGTGCATAGTTGCCGCGTGCAAACGTGCCCAGAATGGATTCGTAGGTATTGACCATCATGTAGTCATCCCCATAGGCCCATTCTACGTCCCCAAACCGGCGCGGGTTGTAGCGGTAGTTCAGCGAAAGCTCCCCTTTTACGTCCTGGTTGGCGAAGCCGTAGTTCACATAGCCGTCCAAGGTGAGCCGCTGGTCGTTGTCAAACGTTTTGGTCACGCTTCCGCCCAGATTATGCCGGTAACCGCCAATGCCAAACGGCCTGAATTGCGCAATCAAGGGATCGAAGTAGAGAGAAATCCCGCGCTTTCGGGACCGGTAGCCCATTCCCGTGAGCACCGGTTTGTACCACTTGAAGGTGTTGTATTCTCGATCCACGCTGTCGACATAGGCATCGCTATCGTAATAAAGCGCCAGGCTATCCTGGTAGGCCACATGTGCGACTTCTTCGGCGGCGAGGGGCTGTGGCCGAATAGCGTCCCACTTTTCACTCCCCAAATCAAATGCATCCGCCGCATAACTCCGAACCGCCAGTCCCAACTGCCGTGGTGTGAGCTGGGCATTGAGTTGAAAATCGCGGTGTTGCACCGTCACTACCCCGGTGTCCCCGTGATCGCTCCAACAGAATTCCCGATGAGAAACGATGTTGGCATAAGGGGCTGTCCACGTTTCCCACTGCTGGTAGGTCTGCGTCACGACGAGCCGTTCAAAACGAGTCAGCGCACTTCCTTCCAAGGTCATCGTCGCTTTGGAAATATGCCAGTCCGCTTCATGGACCCAAAGCTGCCCGTCCATCAGCTTACCCGAACGCGACGCAAAGGACAGGATATAGATTTTTTGACCCGGCTGATCGGCTTGAAGGATGTCCACCAAGTCATACCGGTAGTTGATGCCCGCATCGGCGGCCAAAGGGCTCGGAATCGGCTGTGCCAAGACTTTGGGCACATAGATCGTCGGGGCGTAGAGTTCAAAATCCCCGTCTTCTAAGCCCTCAAAAAAGTGCTGCCCCATATCGGGTGCTTGCTGTTCCCCCATGAAGTCCCCTCTCCCGGAAAAATTGGCCTGCACCTCCATGCTGTTTCCAAAATCGCCCGGACCTCGGGTCAAATGCTGGTCAGCGGCCACGACAAACTCACGGTAGGTTCCGGGACGAACGCGCTGCGAGTAGCTCAAAAATTCAAACAACTCACTCTGTCCGCCCTGGATGTAGCTGCTCTTGGCGTAGGTGCTGCATTGGAGCGTCTGCGTTTGCTCCATTTGAGCGCTGCGCTCGGCCATCACCTTTTGAATCACGTCCCACGCCACATTGCTGCGCTTCCCAAAAACGGGTGCCATCTCTAGGCGCACCACCTGGGTGTCCAATTGAGCCGTGGCCATGAAGCCCTGAACCAGGATTACCGCAAGGAGCAAGCGTTTCATGCGTTTAAAACGTTTAATGACTCTGTACCGTCACGCAATCTGCGATCGACTTGGC
>DFSS01000043.1:32089-33145 GCA_002381225.1 Flavobacteriales bacterium UBA3431
CCAAACAGTTTTACGTCCGAATGCGGCTTCGCCAAGGCCTCTTCCACACCGGTGAAGGTGGGTGCTTTTTCCCCCGAATCTTGTGCTAATATCACCGCCGAAACACCCGCTTTATGGAGTTCAATGGCCGGAATGGGCAAGCCTAAAAGTGCCCGCGCATGCAGCTCAAACTCGTTGAAATTTTGGGTATTTGCCAACGTGACCATGCCCGTATCGTGCGGGCGGGGCGACAATTCTGAAAAGACCACGCCCTGGGCGGTGATGAAAAATTCAATCCCCCAAATGCCCGACCCTCCCAAGGCCTCCGTCACTTTGGCCGCCATGTCTTGGGCTTCTGCGAGGTCTTTTGGCGATAGGGCGCAAGGCTGCCAACTTTCTTGGTAATCCCCGCGCTCTTGGCGATGGCCAATGGGGGCACAAAAAAGCGTCGGCCCGTCTTCTTGCGTCACCGTGAGCAGGGTGATTTCCGTGTGAAAGTTGATGAAGCCCTCGACAATGACTTCCATTAAGTCTCCCCGGCTTCCTTCCATGGCATAACTCCAGGCTTTGACCACATCCGCCGGTGTTTTGACCACGGACTGCCCTTTCCCGGACGAGGACATCAATGGCTTGACCACGCAAGGCAGGCCTATTTCGGCCACCGCTGCCTCAAATTCGGTTAAGGTGGTCGCGTAGCGGTACGGAGCGGTACGCAAGCCCAACTCCTGCGCCGCCAGGTCGCGAATAAGCTTCCGGTTCATCGTAAAATTTGCCGCTTTGGCCGAGGGTACCACGTGAAAGCCTTCGGCCTCGTAGTCGTAGAAACGGTCGGTCCGTATGCTCTCCACCTCCGGCACAATGCGTTCAGGGCGGTGCTTCACCACCGCGGCGTCCAAAGCACGGCCGTCCAACATGTTGAAGACTTCAAAATCGTCCGCCACCTGCATGGCTGGTGCTCCCTCGTAGGAATCGCAGGCCACGACATAGGCTCCCAGACGTTTCAACGCTATGACGAGTTCTTTTCCGAGCTCACCCGAACCGAGTAGCAGTATTTTTTTCATGTGCAGGCGTTTACCC
>DFSS01000043.1:33496-43417 GCA_002381225.1 Flavobacteriales bacterium UBA3431
GGAGCAGCGCGCGCACCACAGGCCGAGGACTAAAGAATACAAAGCTGTTTTCCACCGGAATGGCGCCCATGGTACTCTTCATTTCGGTGGCGGTTCGGCCCATGTTCAACAGCGGTTTGCGTTCCTCAATGGCCAAACGCACCAAATCCATCATGCTGCGCTGATAAAACTGCGATTGCTGGGCATAACTGGGCTCAAATCCCATGTGCATGGCATGCACCGCATCGTCGTCTACGATGGCGGTAATGAAGCCCACCCAATGGCCGTCCTTTCGATAGCCAAACACGCGAAATGCCTCCCCCAAATTCTCCTTGTAGACTTTCAAAAGCACTTCCAAAGAGGCGGGAAGGGTCACGGTTTTGTCGCGCAGCGTTTGCTTCAGCAAGTAGGACGCCCATGGCGCCCACGTGTGCACGGGGGCATGACTCAGGTCCACGTGCTCGCAGCCTTCTGCGAGTTTAAGGGCTTTTTTGGCGCGCGTCCGGTATTTTGTGCTCATGGCTCCCAAGTAGTCCTCAAAGCTTTGCCATTCCGGACGAATGGGCAGGACCATGAATGGCTCAGCGGGCACCACAATGGCTCCTTTTACCTCTTTTCGATCCAATACATTCGCCACCAACACCTTGTAGCCTTTGGGCCAAATCGGCACTTGGGCCATTCCCTTATCGCCATCTAAAATGGGAAAGAGCAATCCCGGCATGGCATTGTGCCCCAGGGTGCGAATTTTCACGCCTGACAAAACCACATTCAGTACGCGCAACAGCACCCTCGACACATACTTTCCGGTGGGCCGTTGCAACGCCAAATCCGCATGCAAATAGGACTGGCCATTGACACGCAACCATCCCTTTGCTCCCGGAAGGGACGTTTGGACGGCCTCAAAACGCGTGGGGCTTAAAGCAGGTAGGTGCAGCATGGCGCTTCTTCAACAAGGCCTATGCCACGAATGTTCGGACGACAAGATGGCAGGGCTTGGGGGATTAGCCCAACAGCATCCAGCCTGCCATGAGGGCCATGGCGCCATCCTCCACGATGGTCACAAAGCTCATGGGCAATTGAAAGACATCGCCGAGGCAGGCACATTGAATCTTGCGCTTGCTCAAATTGGATTGAATCACCGATCCCGCACCCAATGTCATCAGAATGAAGGTGATCACATTCGTAGCAAAAGGTTGAAAATCCACTAGATAGGCCATGCCCAACGCGAGCTCCACGAAGGGGTAGAGGTAGCCCCATGTGGGCCAAGCCCCTGCAACCCAGTCGTACATACGGTAGGATTCGGCAAAGCCTCGGATGTTTAACAGCTTGAAGAAGCTAAACACGATGAAAAAGCCGGCCATGAAGTGCCGCATCCATTCCATTCCGTTCCAGGCGCCCCATTGGATCGCGCCGGTCACCAATAAAAGCAGACCCACAATCAGGAGCAAAGGCTTGTACGTTTGAAAAAAAGTGCGCTCCTTGGAAGCAGTCGTGGGGTTCGCAGCGGAAGTAGAGGGAGGCATGATGGGCTTCACGGCTGAAAGGGTATAGGATCCAGCGGCATTTAAAGCGCCTTGGAGTTCCTCCAGGGTGAAGGATTTTTCCAAACTCAACGTGGCTTGTGGCGCCTCCAATTGGACATGGGCCTCGCGAACACCATCCAAGGATTCAAAGGCTTTTTTCGCCCGTGCCACACACCCGCCGCAGGTCATGCCAGAAATGATAAATTCGCGGTTCTCCATGGCACAAAGATCGCACTTCTTCCAAACCCTTGTGGTAACCTTCGTCACCTTGCTTCCCTTGGTGAGCTGGGGGCAGACTTTGACTGTATCCAGTGAGCCAGACAGCCTACGGTGGTCGGACATTGTTCAGTTGTATGAAGGCCGGTTGGGCGAGCGCTACCAGGGGGGCGGCAAGCAGCCGGGTGGCTTTGACTGCTCTGGCCTGCTCTATTGGATTTATGGCCAAATGGACCAAACGCTTCCCGCAAGCAGCCGCGGGTACGCCCAGGAAGGAAAACTGATCGCACGAGACAGTATTCGCGTAGGAGATTTCATGCTTTTTTCGGGCCGAAACGCCTCCGAAATAGGCCACGTTGGACTCTGCGTGGGCCACGACAGCACGGGCATCTACATGCTGCACAGCGCCACCCACAGCGGGGTTCTGATCGAAAATTGGGTCGGCCAAGCCTACTACGAACGGCGCTACCTGGGCGCGAGGCGGCTCTTTTACTACCGGCCATGAAAACGCTTCTACGCATCCTAAGCCTCACTCTTCTCACTTGGAGCTGCGGTTCGCGAATCCAACGCGGACCAGAATGCCTGACTACTGCCCTGGAGGGGTTTCAATCCTGGTGCTGCGCCTCCACCGCCCACGTGGACGAATACCAATTCCAAGGTCAGCTAGTTTACCTCTTTGACCCGGGAACCTGCGGCGCAGACATGCCGACCTATGTTTTAGACACCCAATGCGACACTTTGGGCTTTTTGGGGGGATTTGCAGGCTTCACGGAAATTCAAGGGCTCGACTTTGCCGCACATTCCAGTTTTCAAGGGACTATTTGGCACAATTGAGCGCCGCGCAAGCCCTACCTTTAAGGCGATGATTTTTGGCTTGATTCGAGAGGGCAAAACGCCCCCAGACCGACGTGCAGTGCTCAACCCTGCCCAGTGCGCACACTTGATCGCTCAAGGACACACAATAGTGGTTGAACCGAGCCCCATTCGATGCTACCCCGACGCGGACTACGCCGCAGTTGGATGCATCGTAGGCGGCGATCTGAACATTTGTGATGTTCTCCTTGGCGTGAAGGAAGTGCCCGTCGTAGAACTGCACGAAGGCGCCACGCATTTCTTCTTTTCACACACCTACAAAGAGCAGCCGTACAACCGTGCGCTGCTGAAGGCTTGTTTGCAGAAACATGTTCGGCTAATCGATTGGGAACTCCTCAAGCACAACGGACAGCGGGTCATTGGATTTGGCCTCTATGCCGGATTGGTAGGCGCCTATGAAGCGATGCGAGGTTTCGCTCAACAAGAAGGGCAGCCTTCCCTTCCCGCCGCCGCTGAATTGGGTTGGGTGGCCGATCTCAAGAAGCAGCTTCACGCCCATCCCAAAGGCCCGTGGAAAGTGGTCCTTACCGGAAAAGGCCGCGTAGGCCAAGGGGCCAAAGAAATGCTGCACGCCGGGGGATTTACGGAAGTGAGCCCGGAAGCCTTTTTGGCCCACCCTGTCGGGGATCATGCAGTATTTACGGTCCTCGACACGAAGGACTACGTGGCCCGGAAAGATGGACAGCCCTACGACAAAGCGGATTTCTATGCCCACCCGGAGGCCTACAAATCAAGCTTTTTTCCCTATGCCTGTGCGGCCGATGTGTACATTCCATGCCACTACTGGGCCGACAATAGCCCGACCTTCTTCACCGCAGCAGAGGCTCAAGACCCCGCCTTTTCGTTAAAATTTGTCGGGGATATCAGCTGCGACATTGCCGGACCCATCCCCTCTACCCTCCGACCCAGCACGTTATCTAATCCCTTTTATGCCTGGGATGCAGCCACCGGCGCCGAAGTACCCCTCGGTACTCCTGGTAGCGTGGGGGTTCTCGCGGTGGACAATCTGCCGAGCGCTGTTCCAGGCGATGCCACGACCGGCTTTGGCGAACAGTTTATCCAAGGAGTCGTTCCAGCCCTCACTTCCGGAGATGCAGAAGGCATGCTGGACCGCGCCACAGAAACCCAAAATGGTCACCTGCACGGTCGATTCAACTACTTGGCGAGCTATGTCCATGCCTTGGATTTTCCCACCTGGAAACAGTCCGAATGGGAAACCGCCCTGGACCAAGGGCTGGCAGACGCCCACGAAAAGCTTCAAAACCTAGCTGGCCTGCAAGAAGCTCCCACCTTTGAAAACACCCTGATTGCCCTCGAGGAATTAAGCGATTCCCTCGATGGGGTCACAGAGCGTTTGTTCAATTTCAATTCGGCCTGTACCATTCCTGAAATTCAGGCCCTGACCAAAGCGTATTCCCCCAAATTGGCCGCCTTGAGCAACGACATTCGGATGCATCCGCAGCTGTTTGCGCGAATCAAAGCTGTGTATGAAGCCGCCCCCGTGCTGGATGCTGCTTCCCAGATGCTGTTGGAAAAAACCTACAAGGGCTTTGTGCGGAACGGAGCCTTGCTCGACGCGGAAGCGCAAACCCGCCTGCGCGCTATCGACGAGCGCCTAGGGCAAGCAAGCCTGGAATTTTCTGAGCATGTTCTAAGTGATACAGAGGCCTGGCACCTCCCCGCCAGTGAGGCCGATTTGGCCGACCTGCCCGAGGCGGTCGCCCACATGGCACGCGAGGCCGGCAAGGCGCGGGAGCTCGACCACGCCGTATTCACCCTTGACGCCCCGCTCTACCTCGGAGTGATGACCCATGCACCCTCACGCAGCCTGCGCGAAACCCTCTGGCGCGCCTACGCCCAGCGCGGTGCCCGCGGCGACGCCCACGACAACAGGGCATTGACCGTGGAGATTGCGGAGCTGCGCCGCGAACGCGCGCAGCTATTGGGTTACCCCAGCCATGCAGCCTTCGTCCTAGAGGAGCGCATGGCCGGAACGCCCGTCACCGTCAAAGCTTTTTTGACAGACCTGGCCACCAAGGCCTTGCCCGCAGCGCAACGCGACGTTCAAGCGCTACGCGATTTTGCCGCCTCAAAAATGGGACTGACGGATGTTCAGCGTTGGGACGCCGCTTTTGTGAGTGAAAAATTTAAAAAAGCCACCCTCGAATTTGACGACGAAACGACCAAGCCATATTTCCCATTACAGCGCGTCGAAGCCTGGGCCTTTGCCGTGGCGGAGCGCCTTTACGGCTTGACATTTACGCCTTCACACGCCCCCACGTACCACCGCGATGCGCGCGTGTTCGATGTTCGCGATGCTCAGGGCCAGTGGGTCGCGCATCTCCACGCAGACTGGCACCCTAGAAAGGGCAAGCGAAACGGTGCGTGGATGACCAGCTACCGCGCCGCACGAGTGAAGGAAGGATGGCGCGACTACCCCGTTATCTCCATGGTGGGCAACTTCAGCCCGCCCGTGGGGGATCAGCCCGCGCTGTTGACGTTTAACGAAGTGCTGACGCTCTTCCATGAATTCGGGCATGCCTTGCACGGTTTGCTGGGCGCTGGTCGGTTTGCAAGCCTGACTGGAACCAGCGTGCGGTGGGATTTTGTCGAACTGCCTTCGCAGTTCATGGAAAACTGGTGCTACCAGCCCTCCGAACTGGCGCAGTGGGCGCGGCATTACCAAACCGGGGAGGCGCTCCCTGAGGACCTCTTGCACCGAATCCAGGCGAGTCAAACCTTCCTCGAAGGCCTCGCCACCGTGCGCCAGCTGAGCTTTGGCCTGCTGGACATGGCCTGGCACGACCGAACAGAAGCTGTATCCGATGCTGCTGCGCTGGAGCGCGAAGCTTTGGCGCCCGTTGAGGTATGGCCCGCCGCTGAAGGAAGCTGGATCTCCCCCGCCTTTTCGCACATCTTTGCGGGGGGCTATTCGGCGGGGTACTATTCCTATAAATGGGCGGAAGTTTTGGATGCGGATGCCTTTGAGCGCTTTCAAGAAGAGGCCCAAAATGAAGCCCAAGTGGCTGCGGACTTTAAAGTTTTGCTCTCTGCGGGGGGCTCAGAGGATCCCATGGTCTTGTACCAACGTTTCCGCGGCCGTGAGCCCCGGCCCGAAGCCCTCCTAAAACGCGCCGGACTCCATGGCTGAAATTCGCGCTAAAAAGGCCCTAGGCCAACATTTTCTGCGGGACTTGAGCGCCGCCGAACGCATCGCCGATGCCCTCTCCCTGGAAGGCTATGCGCAGGTGCTCGAAGTGGGCCCTGGCACCGGGGTTCTCACCCAGTATTTGTTACCCAAAGCGGTCGAGGTGCACGCCATTGAGCTGGACCGAGAGAGCATTCCTGTTCTGCAAAGCAAGTTTCCCAGCTTGAGCGCACGCCTGTACCAAGCGGATATCCTTCGCTGGACCTTGGTGGAACCCCTCGCAACTCAGCCCTTTGCTTTGGTGGGCAATTATCCGTACAACATTTCGACCCAAATCGTCTTTTGGATGATTGACCGCCGGGCGCAGATTCCCGAAATGGTCGGTATGTTCCAAAAAGAAGTTGCCGAGCGTATCGCCGCGGGCCCGGGCAGCAAGGTCTTTGGCATCACCTCCGTGCTCACCCAAGCCTACTACGACGTCGAGTATTTGTTCACCCTAGACGAGGGCGCCTTTGATCCACCTCCCAAAGTCAAGAGTGGAGTAATTCGATGCGTTCGGAAGGCGATTCAGCCCGATGTTCATCCCAAACATTTGGCCCTTGTGGTCAAGACGGCCTTCAACCAGCGCAGAAAAACCCTGCGCAACGCGTTGAAATCCCTTAATTTTGTAGAAACGGGACCGATGGAGACCCTCGCCCAGCAGCGTGCTGAACAGCTGAGTGTCAACGATTTCATCGCTCTGGCAAAAAGTATGACCCATGGCCTTCCAGATCACTCCGGAATACATCAAGGCCCTGCGCCAACACCTGGAGGATAAAAACTTCTCCGGGCTGGAAAGCCTTTTGCTCGACCTCCACGCTGCGGATGTCGCGGAAATAGCTCAAAGTCTGGATGCTGATCAGGCTTTTGCCCTCATGCAAACGCTCGGCTCCGAGCGCTTCTCCGATGTCATCGTGTATTTTGACGAAGAGCGTCGCGGGGAAATTCTCGAAAACTTTACTGGAAAGGAGATTGCGCAAGTCGTCGTGGACAACATGGACACGGATGATGCGGCGGATTTGATTTCGGAACTCCCTGAGGAGAAGAAGCGCGAAGTCCTTTCCAATTTAGAGGACTTGGATCTGGCCAAGGATTTGGCCGACCTCCTCACCCATGCGGAAGGAACAGCCGGGGCATTGATGGCCACAGAGCTGGTCAAAGTCAACGAAAATTGGACCGTGCTGCGTTGCGTCCGAGAGATGCGCCGCCAAGCCGAAGACGTCGATGTCGTCCACGCCGTGTACGTGGTCGATGACAACGACGTCCTACTCGGTTCTCTTTCCTTGAAAAAACTTCTGACGACCAGTACCCGCACGCCGATTTCGGAAGTGTTTGAACGCAAAGTTCGCTCCGTGACGTCCACCACCGAAGACCAAGAGGTGGCGCGTATCATGAAGAAGTACGACCTCTTTGTCATTCCCGTCGTGGACGAATTGGGGCGCCTGCTCGGCCGCATTACTTTGGATGACGTTGTGGATGTCATCCAGGAAGAGGCCGATAGCAACTACCAATTGATGTCGGGTCTATCGGATGAAGTCACGAATGATGACGGCTTGTTTGATATGACGCGGGCACGCCTTCCATGGCTGCTTGTGGGGCTCCTTGGTGGGGTGCTCACCTCCACCGTCATTGCGCGAAATGAAAGCGAGCTTATTCTCATTCCACAGATTGCATTCTTTATGCCCCTCATCGCCGCCATGGGTGGGAACGTGGGGGTACAATCCTCGGCCATTGTCGTCCAAGCCATTGCCAACAGTACCCTTCAAAAAAATCTCTGGAACCGACTGAGTCGCGAGCTCGGGGTGGGTCTTTTTAATGGGTTGATCTGTGCCTTGGTTATTTTGCTTTACAGCTGGGGCATGGGCCATGGATTGCTCTTTGCCACCACCGTGGGAGGTTCCCTTCTGGCCGTCATTCTATTCGCATCCTTGTTCGGCACGGCTATTCCCTGGGTATTAGACCACTACGGAGTCGATCCCGCCTTGGCCACCGGACCATTTATTACGACCACCAATGACGTGCTCGGATTGAGCATTTATTTTGCCATCGCAAACGCCTTGCTATGAAGCCGGTCCTTGCCTTGGATTCGACCGATGCAGGGCTGGAGGCGGGACTCGAGGCAGCAGGATACACCCTGATTCGAGCCTACCACATCCCCGAAGCAGAACTCGGACCCTATTTGGCCACGGCCGAAGGAATCCTCCTTCGAAGCCGCATCCGCATCACGGAAGCTCTGCTCGCCCAAGCCCCTGCCCTTCAGTGGATTGGCCGATTGGGTTCTGGCGTCGAGAATATTGATCAAGAGGCTGCCCAACGCCACGGAGTCGCCCTGTATTCCGCCCCAGAGGGAAATCGCAGCGCCGTGGGAGAGCATGCTTTGGGGATGTTGCTCTCTTTGACCCATAAAATTGGTTGGGCACACCGAGAAGTCATTGGGGGTGCGTGGAACCGGGCCTCCAACACGGGCTGGGAACTTGAAGGGTCCACCATTGGCATCATCGGCTTTGGACACATGGGCTCCGCCTTTGCACAGCGTTTGCAAGGTTTTGGCGTGCGCATTCTCGCCTACGATAAGTACAAGACAGGCTTTGCTCCCGCCTATGTGAAGGAAGCTACCCTCCAGGAGGTTCTTGCCGAAAGCGATGTGCTCAGTCTTCATGTGCCCTTGACTGCGGAGACCGAAGGAATGGTCGACGAAAGGTTCGTAGCGCAATGTGCGAGGGCCCCTTTTTTGGTGAATACGAGTCGGGGCGGCGTGATTCGCACCGCGGCCATTTGGGAAGCCATCCAACACGGTCAACTTCGTGGGGCGGCTCTGGATGTCCTTGATTTGGAAAAACGTTCTTTGGAAGGATTGGAAGGTCTTCCCCCTTGGTGGAATGCTTTTTTGGGCGATCCGCGAGTCCTGGTCACCCCGCATATAGCCGGCTGGAGCGAGCAGTCCTTCCCTAAAATGGGGGAGACGTTATTAAGGAAAATTTTACATAGACTTGTGTAATGTAAATTTTTTGTTAACTTTGACTTAACAAATCCTTAAAACGGACGCCATGAAAACCAGAATTTTCCTCGTGGCGCTGTTGAGCACCGGGCTACTGATCTCTTCGAATGCCCAGGACATGCGCCCCGAACAAGGACCAACAACGACATACCAGTTGGTGGATGCCAACCTGATAAAAGTGACTAGCCCTTCCGGCAATTACTTCCACGTTACGCCTGAAGGCATCCGCGAAGGAGCCTTTTTACTCCATGAATCCATTGATGCAGACAATGCGTTGAGTGTTCAAGGTCAAATGAGTCAAGGCAAATACATTGGTCGCGTCATCTACCGCCTCAACGGTGAAATTGCCATGATTCGTGTGTACGATGAAGTGGGCACCTTGGTCAAAACTACCCGAATGCACGATGTTTCGTGGGGCGCTACGCTAGCCCAGAACTAAAATTTGGCCCATCGCCTTACCTTTACGGGGAGCAACTTTGCTCCCCGTTTCTTTTTCTACACGAAGCAGAATACATTAGCGCCATGAGATACCTCCTCCCTGCCCTCCTATTGACTCTGGCTTTGCCGGCCCTAGGACAGCGATCGCTTCAATCCCTCAACCTAAACCTTCACGTCGGGAGCTCCAACCACATTGGAGATTTTGCGTCGGGCGATATCAATGCGATGCTACAGGAAACCCGCCCCTCCTTTGGTGCGGAATTCAGCTTTTACACGGGCTCACGCTGGGGCTTTGGCGCAGAATTAGACTATGGGACCCTGTACGCCTCCAATGCCAACCACAAAGGCACGTTCACTGGAGTGGATCTTCAAACGACTTACGTAACCTCGGCTATGCGGTTGACCTACCATCTTCTCCCCTATGGGAAGTACTGGAAGCGCAACGGCATGACCCCCTACCTGTTCGGCACTGTGGGCGGTTGTTTCAGTCAATCAACCTACATGGAAGACATTGCCTACCCGACGAATATCACCTTTGACCCGGGCACCAACCTCAGCGCTACCTTGGGCGGTGGTTTGGGCTTTAAAATGCGCCACAGTGAGCATATCTCGAGCACCGTGGAGTATTTCAACACCCTCGTCCCCGGGGATGAGCTCGAGGGTTGGCATACAGCCGACGACGCGAGCTGGGATCGCCTAACAGGACT
>DFSS01000043.1:43727-58011 GCA_002381225.1 Flavobacteriales bacterium UBA3431
CTTTCCATTCGAGAACGATGGGAAGACCCGCAGGATGCTTGGCGAGCCAACGAAGGCTTTTCCACGCCGAGAACGTTCCAATCTCCACTCCACGCGCGTCCCGAAGGGCAATCTGTCCTGCAAGCGCATGCCAAGGCCCCTGCTCAACCGCACGGGGTCTCGGAGGTTGAGCATGAAAAATGATTAAAATTCCTTGCACGGATTGCGCCCAAGAATAGTGGGCCTTCCATGATTCGGCATCGATTGGGGCAGAAAAGGCCCAATCAGGAGCACCCAAAGTGCGGTAAACGAGTGGATGGGTCCAAATGCGCCAAGGCCGGCCCGTACGCTGCGCCCAAAGTCCCATAATGATTCCATCTAATGCCCCACGTGTATGCCAAAGATGCAAACGAATGGGGCCTTTTGGCATGTTCCTATCCCCTCCCTTCAGGGGCCAACGCTTCGCCACTGCCGGCCAAAAACCTTCTTGGTTCGCAGGGTTCTCAGCCAAAAATCTTCCCCAAAAAGAGAAACCCAGCCCCCACATGCCTAGGCGCCATCCGAACTTTAATACGGCCGGATGCCTGTTGGCCAGGAATCGAAAAACATCCATCATGCACTTGGATGGAGGTGCATAACTACTTGGTCAACCACCCCGCTACGTTGATCCAGCAAAATCGTCCCTTGATTCGCCAGCCAACTTCGGGCCGCATCATGCGGACGATGTATGGTAAACAGCGTCAAATCCTCCAAAACTTCGACGCGGTAGTTCCCTCTTAGCGCCTCTACAGCGCGGGGGACCGTTACACGGTCTGCCGTTACGCAAAACCGCGAAGAAACCGCGGCATGCTGAGCCAAATTGACCAGCAATCCCAAATCGGAAAAGATGCGGTACACATCGGCAAGGTGGCCTTCTGAGAGGAAACTTAAATCGCGTGTTCCCACGGTGATCACCACCTGGTTCGCTTTTCGAATCCAACAGGGCACTTTGGGCGTGAGTTGGGGCACCGCTCCAATGCGCGTGGCGGGAAGTTCGGGGTCCAAAAAGGACCGCACATGCAGTACGATACCACGGCCCTGCAGCGGCTGAATGGTTTTTGGGTGGATGACAGAGGCTCCATAGAACGCCAGCTCAATCGCCGTAGCATAAGGGATCTCTTCAAGCAACACAACGTCCGAGAAAAACTTTGGATCCCCGCTTAATACACCAGGTACATCTTTCCAGATGGTCAATTCCAAGGCATGAAGGGCATATGCGAATATGGCCGCAGAGTAATCCGAGCCTTCCCGGCCAAGGGTTGTGATCTCTCCCTCCGGACCCGATGCAATAAAGCCTTGGGAGACGTAGATTCCGGGTTCTTTCATCGCTTCCCGGATGCCTTGTTCGGTGGCATCCCAGTCCACCACAGCCCGGCGATGGTCCGCATTGGTTTTGATCATGGTTCGAGCGTCCGCCCAATGCGATGCTACGCCCCCTGCGCACAGCGCAGCGTTCAGAATGTAGGAGGAGACGACCTCGCCGGCCGACACGATGGCATCATACCGGCGGCCGTAAGGCGCTTGGGGATCAATGGACGCCATTCGTGTCCATTCGGACGATATCAACCCTGGCAAGTCCCCTTCCCACAACCCTAGGCTCTGGGCGATGGTGGCATGAAAGTCCTTCACCTCGGAAAGAATCGCCTCGGCGGCCGATACGTCGCCCAGTTCGCGCTGCTGCAAGTAGGCCTCTAGGGCATTGGTCGTTTTGCCCATGGCTGAAACGACGACGACCAGCGGGCTCCGGCCGTGCTCACGCACAACCCGAATGGCGTTGCGTAGAGCGTCTGCGTCCTTTACAGAGGCGCCTCCAAATTTGAATACAGACCACGTACTCATAGGGCAGATTCAATAAAGCGTGGATAGGTATAAGGGAAGACCGCGATGTCGGCTGCGCTGAGTCGGCAGGGATACCAATCGCGAAGCACTTGGGCTCCTACCCCCTCGTAAAAGTCAATCGCTGGCTGGTTCCAATCCAAGACCTCCCAATGAAGTCGCTGAGCGCCAATGGATTCAGCCCACTGCATCGCGGCCTCGAGAAGCTGACGCCCTGTGCCCCGACCCCGAAATGCCTCTTGGACAATCAGGTCTTCCAAATGCGCGGTCAGGCCTTTCCAGGTGGAATACCTACGATGGCAGAGTGCCATGCCGATAATGCCTTCACTCGCCGAATCGGCTAAAATGCACACAAAGTGACCGGCCAAATAATCTACTTGAAGTGTTTCCACGGTCACATGGACTTCGTGGGGCGCACGCTCAAAAGTGGCCAGCTCTTGAATGAGCTCCAGAACTCGGGGAAAATCGGATTTGTCTGCCCAACGGAGCGAAACATCCTTGAATTGTGCCTTCACAATGCCAAAAGTAGCACCTTCCCGTATCTTTAGGGCAACCCTTGATTATTGTCTTATGAGCCCACATCGCCCCACCACCCTGGGCGAGTTTCTGGTAGAAAACCAGGAAAAGTTTCCCTACGCCACGGGGGAACTCTCGCAATTGCTATCCTCTATTCGCTTGGCGGCCAAGGTCGTCAACCGCGAAATCAACAAAGCCGGACTGGCGGATATTTTAGGTTTGGCCGGTTCCGAAAACATCCAAGGCGAAAACCAAATGAAGCTGGATGTCTTTGCGAACGACACATTTATCCGGGCCCTTCGATCGATGGGTGAAGTCTGTGGGGTGGCCTCGGAAGAGCTCGAGGACTTCATCGCCTTTGACGATGAGGCCCACAACGAATCCAAATACGTCGTTCTCATGGACCCCTTGGACGGCTCGACCAACGTGGATGTCAACGTCTCCATTGGCACCATATTCAGCATCTACCGCCGCATCAGCCCAGTCGGCACGCCGGTCACCCTGGAGGACTTCTTGCAACCCGGCCGCGAACAAGTCGCCGCGGGCTATGTGATTTACGGCTCCAGCACCATGCTCGTCATTACCACCGGTCATGGGGTCAACGGGTTCACACTCGACCCAAGCATTGGCACCTTCTGCCTTTCCCATCCCAACATGCGCTTCCCGGAACGCGGCCAGATTTACTCCATCAATGAAGGAAACTACGTGCACTTCCCGGCGGGGGTGAAGCGCTATTTGAAGTACTGCCAGGAGCTTGACCCCGCCAGCGGACGGCCCTACACCAGCCGCTACATTGGTTCGTTGGTCAGCGACTTGCACCGGAACATGATCAAGGGGGGCATTTACATTTATCCGACCGGCACAAAAAATCCACAGGGCAAGCTTCGCTTGCTCTACGAATGCAATCCTTTAGCCTTTATCACCGAGCAAGCCGGGGGGCGTGCAACAGATGGATTTACTCGAATTTTAGACCTTCAACCCACCGAACTTCACCAGCGAGTCCCGTACTTTGTGGGATCTACCGCGATGGTCCTCGAGGCCGAGTCATTTTTGCGGTCGGAGCACAATGAATGAGAGCACTTCTTGATGCCTACCGCGCAGATGCGCGGCTACATGCGTTTCTCGCCGCATGGTCGACCACCCCCGCCGGAAGCCCTGTGGGGCTGTCTGGCGTGCGGGGATCCCTCAAATCAGTTCTCGCCGCCCTGGCGTGGGAAGCGCTCCAACGCCCCCTGGTCGTGGTGCGCTCAGACAAGGAAGATGCCGCGTACTTCCTCAATGACCTGGAGAAATTGCTGGGACCTGGAAAGGCCTTTTTCTTTCCCGACTCCTACCGCAAGCCCTACGCCGAGCGGGATCAAGTAGACAATGCCAATATCGGCTTGCGCGCCGAGGCCCTCGAACGCCTTCAGCGGGATCAGTGCATCGTCGTCACTTACCCCGAGGCCCTCGCGGAAAAAGTGGTGACCCGTAAAACCTTTGGGAGCAAATCCCTGCGGATTGCACGAGGGGACAAATTGGACCTGGAATTCTTCAATGAAAGCCTCTTTGACATGCGGTTTGAACGGGTTGATTTTGTCGAAAAGCCCGGTCAATTTGCCGTGCGTGGGGGGATTGTCGACGTGTACTCCTTTGCTCATGCCCACCCGCACCGCATTGAATTCTTTGGCAATGAAATCGATGACATCCGGCCTTTTGAAGTGGATAGTCAGCTGAGCGAAGGCCATGTTTCGGCCATGACCCTTGTGCCCAACGTCGAAGACAAACGACGCACGGAGCAGCGAGAGTCCTTGCTGGAGTATGCCGGCCCAGAGAGCCTCCTATGGATTGAAGACGCGGACTTTTTGGTCGACAAACTCAATCAGGGCTATGACCTCGCGGAAGCCGCCTATGTGGCGTTTGACGGAGGTGTACGGCCTATGGAGCCGAATGCTCTCTATGCTTCGGGCGCCCACATCCGTCACCTACTTCAAGGGCGAACCTATGTCACGGAAGCTAGCACCGACAAGGTGATCGCATGGCAGAGTTTGCCTCAGCCAGCCTTTGGCAAGAATTTCACCCTACTCCTGGAGCACCTGTCCGCACAGCACAAGGCGGGCCGAGAATTGTGGATCATGTGCAGTCTGCCTCCACAGCAGAAGCGCCTCGCGAGTATTCTTCAAGATCTTCAACCCGATGAAACCATGGAGATTCATTGGCTCGATTCAGCGCTGCACCATGGGTGGGAAGATCCTTCGGGGCCGCGCGTGGTGTATTCGGACCATGAAATTTTTGAGCGCTATCAGCGATTCCGCCTCCGCGACGGGCTGGACAAGGCCCAGGCCATTACGCTCAAGGAACTCAACTCCCTTCAGGTGGGCGACTTTGTTACCCACATTGACCACGGCATAGGCAAGTTTGGGGGACTCCAAAAAATTGATGTCCAAGGAAAAATGCAAGAGGCCATCAAATTGGTCTACAAAGATTCGGACATCCTATATGTCAGTATTCACAGCTTGCACAAGATTGCCAAATTCAATGGCAAAGAAGGAAGCACCCCGGTCCTCCACAAATTGGGTTCGCCTGCGTGGCAAAGCCTGAAAAAGAAAACCAAGACTCGTGTCAAGCAATTGGCGTACGACTTGATTCAACTATATGCCAAGCGCAAGGAGGCCCAAGGATTTGGCTTTTCTCCAGACAGCTACCTGCAGCATGAATTGGAAGCTTCTTTTCAATACGAAGACACCCCCGACCAAGAAAAGGCCACCGCGGACATCAAAGCGGACATGGAAAGTCCCATTGCCATGGATCGATTGATATGCGGGGACGTGGGATTTGGCAAAACCGAGCTGGCCGTGCGCGCGGCCTTCAAAGCAGTGGCCGACAGCAAGCAAGTGGCGGTGCTCGTTCCCACCACGATTTTAGCTTTTCAACACTTCCAAACGTTTAAAAAGCGTTTGGAGGGATTTCCGGCTCGGGTGGAATACATCAACCGTTCTCGCAGCGCCAAAGAGGTCCGCGCGATAGCTGAAGATTTGGAAAAAGGGCAGATTGATGTTTTGATTGGTACCCATAAACTGGTCAGCAAGGAGTTGACGTTTAAGGATTTGGGTCTCCTTATCATTGATGAAGAGCAGAAATTTGGCGTGAATGTCAAGGACAAGCTCAAGACCCTCAAAGTCAATGTCGACACCCTCACCCTCACGGCCACGCCGATTCCGCGAACCCTTCAATTTTCACTGATGGCGGCCCGAGACCTCAGTGTGATGACCACGCCGCCACCCAACCGTCAACCCATCGAAACACACATCATGGGTTTCAACGAGGCGGGGATTCGCGATGCCTTGTCCTACGAGATCAGCCGCGGAGGTCAGGCCTTTTTCATCCACAACCGCGTGGAGAACATCTCGGAGGTGGCTGGAATGCTTCAACGTTTGTTGCCTGATGCTCGGATTGCCATAGGCCATGGTCAGATGAAAGGGCATGACCTTGAAAAGATTCTTCTCGACTTCATGGCGGGAGATTTTGACATCTTGGTCAGTACCACGATTGTTGAAAGTGGCTTGGACGTCCCCAATGCAAACACCATGATCATTCACCAGGCGCACATGTTTGGCTTGAGTGATTTGCACCAAATGCGCGGGCGAGTTGGACGCTCCAACCGAAAAGCCTTCTGCTATTTGATTGCACCGCCCTTGGCTGGCTTGCCAGAGGAGTCCCGCAAACGCTTGCAGGCCTTGGAGCAGTTTTCAGACTTGGGCAGCGGATTCAAAATTGCCCTCCGCGACCTCGAAATTCGGGGCGCTGGGGATCTCCTCGGAGCAGAGCAATCGGGATTCATCAATGACTTGGGCTTTGATACCTATCAAAAATTGTTGGGGGAGGCCGTCGACGAACTGAAGAAGAACGAGTTCAAAGACCTTTATGCCGACCAACGTGGAGGATGGGATCCCAAAGAACGGGAATGCCAATTGGACACGGATTTGGAGTTGCTTCTCCCCGACCAGTACATCAATTTCGTGGAGGAGCGCTTACGCATTTACCGCGAGCTCAACGACCTCAAAGAGGAGGCCCAACTCCAGACCTATGTGGCCGGCCTCGTCGACCGCTTCGGCGCACTGCCTCCACAGGCCGAGCGCTTGATGACATCCCTCCGGTTGCGTTGGCTTGGGCAGTCTTTGGGCTTTGACAAAATGGTTCTCAAAGCGGGAAAGCTCCTATGCTACTTCCCCGAGGAGGCCCATGAAGCTCCCCCCCAGGAGGTACTGATGAATTTTTTGGCGAAAATCCAAGCCTTTCCGCAACGCTACCGCATGAAACAGAAAGGGCCACGCATCAGCCTGGTCGTCGACCACATCCCCACGGTCCAAGATGCTTTTGTAACTTTAACAGAACTCAGTTCAGCGCCGAAAATCGCCCCTTAATTCCTCTCCCATGCGTACCATTCTTGAAGCCCAAGGACTCCGAAAGCAATACCGTTCATTTACCGCCCTGGATTCGCTGGATTTGGCCATCCCTGAAGGAAGTATCTACGGCCTGCTTGGCCCCAACGGGGCAGGAAAGACTACGTTTCTGCGCATGGTCAACCAAATATTTGAACCGGATGCTGGGCGCCTGATTTTTGACGGGGAGAATATGACTGCAGCACACGCCCGCCGCATTGGGTACTTGCCGGAAGAGCGAGGCCTGTACAAAAAGATGAAAGTGGGCGAACAAGCGATTTACCTCGCCCAGCTGAAAGGCATGCCCGCAGCCGAGGCCAAGACCAAGCTCAAAGAGTGGTTTGTGCGCTGGGAGCTCCAATCCTGGTGGGATAAAAAAGTGGAAGAACTCTCCAAGGGCCAAGCCCAAAAAATCCAATTTATCACGACCGTCTTGCACGAACCCAAGGTGCTCATCTTTGACGAGCCTTTCAGTGGTTTTGACCCGGTGAATGCTGCGTTGATCCGGGATGAAATGATGCGGTTGCACCAAGCGGGCGCCACTATACTCCTTTCGACCCACCGGATGGAAAGCGTGGAGGAACTTTGCACGCACATCGCGCTATTGAACCACGGGAAAAAAGTGCTCGATGGCCGTGTCCAAGCCATTCGCGATGCGCACCGATCGAACGAGTACAAGCTCGTATTTCGCGGCGATGCACCGGCTGCGTTCGTCCTCCCTGAGGGCGTTCACGCTCAACCCATCCAACGAGATGCCCGAAGCGGACACCAAGCGGTCCACTTTCAAGCCAATGCGCCCATGGCTGGCGCCTTGATGCAGGTTCTCGCCAATCAATGTGAACCCATCTCCTTCGAGGAAGTCCTTCCCAGTATGAACGACATATTCATTCAAAGCGTCCAGTCATGAGTCCATTTACCATTGTCGCCCAGCGAGAATTCTTATCTCGAGTCCGGAAGAAGTCCTTCCTTTTGATGACGTTGATTGGACCCTTGTTTTTTGGAGCGCTGATTGTGGCTCCCGCAGCGATTTCGGCTTTGTCCGACGACCCCGAACAGCATTTACTCGTGGTGGACCATTCCTATCTGCTCTTAGGCACCGATCGCGTTGGATCCGCCCAACTAGACTATCTCGATCCGGCTGAATTTGATGAGCAGCAGGCCATTGACGCCTTGAAGGAGACCGACCGATTCGATGGATTGCTCTTTCTACCTCCCTCGGAGAATGGCGACCCCGACTACATTCTCCGAAATACCCGTTTGTATTCCAAAAACGATGTTTCCATGGAGGTCGTCCGCCAATTGGAAGGCAGTTTGGAAAGCGCCGCCACGGAGGAGAAGCTTAAACTCCGCGGAGTGGATCCCGCCTTGGTTGCCCAAGCCCAGACCCGCGTATCCATCCGGACCTTGGACTTGACGGACGAAGGCGCGGAAGAAAGTGCCATCGGTATCAAGATGGCCATTGGGTTCGGAGCGGGCTTCTTTGTCTACATCTTCACATTTTTATACGCGGCCCAAATCATGCGTGGCGTCATCGAAGAAAAAACGTCGCGCATTGTCGAGGTGATCGTTTCCTCTGTGAAGCCTACCCAACTGATGCTGGGTAAAATCTTGGGCATTGCCGCCGTGGGACTCCTGCAATTCCTCATTTGGGTGGTATTGACCGGAGCCATCCTCACGGCCGTCAGCACCCTGGGGCTTCTCAGTCCCGATGCGGCCGAGCTGGCTGCCAATCCAGCCGCGGCCTCGGTCATCCCCAGCGAGATAACGGGAACCCTCCAATCCTTGAATCTCCCTCTGCTCGCGGGGTCCTTCCTCTTCTACTTTCTGGGCGGCTACCTGCTGTATGGAGCCCTCTTTGCCGCGGTTGGAGCGGCGGTGGATTCGGAAACGGATACCCAGCAGTTCATGCTTCCTTTGACCATGCCCTTGGTCATCACCTTCGTGCTGGCGACCCAAATCATCGAAAACCCCGGTGGGTCCGTCGCCTTCTGGCTCTCCATGATTCCATTCTCGTCCCCCATCGCCATGATGATTCGCTTGCCCTTTGGCGTACCCTGGCCCGAATTGGCGGCGAGCATGAGCCTGCTCGTTCTCGGTTTCCTAGGGACGACCTGGCTCGCTGGACGCATTTACCGCATTGGCATCCTCTCCTATGGAAAGAAAGTGGGCTATGGCGATTTGTGGAAGTGGATTCGTATGAAACCTTAACTTTAAGGCATGGCTACCCAAGAACTCCTCGATTTCGCCGTGATTGAATACGGGACCGTACACGTCACGGTCTTCAATGTGCTTCAGGTGCTATTCATCCTGACCTTAGCCCGGGTCTTCACTTTCTTGATTCAGCAAGCATTTCGTCGGGCCGTCAAGCGCCGCCGGGTAGACCGCGGCACCGCCTATGCGCTGCGACAGCTCATCAATTATATGATCTGGATCATTACGATCCTCTTTACCCTGGACTTCTCGGGCGTTGAGGTCACCGTGATCCTCGCCTACTCGACCGCACTATTTGTCGGTTTGGGTTTGGGTCTCCAGGACACCTTCAAGGACTTTATCTCGGGCATCATCTTATTGACCGAACGCAGCGTCACCGCCGGAGACATCATTGAGATCAACAACCTCGTCGGCAAGGTGCGCGAAGTCGGCCTCCGAACGACCAAAATTTTGACACGCGATGACATCGCCGTCATTCTGCCCAACAGCCAGTTGACTAACCAAGGCGTGATCAATTGGAGCCACCAGCACGCGGCCACTCGCTTTCATGTGGAAGTGGGCGTGGCCTATGGCT
This sequence comes from Flavobacteriales bacterium UBA3431, assembly GCA_002381225.1. Taxonomy (GTDB): domain Bacteria; phylum Bacteroidota; class Bacteroidia; order Flavobacteriales; family Schleiferiaceae; genus TMED14. Next base: position 53,304 of record DFSS01000043.1, read on the forward strand.
CCGACACCCGGTTGGTCGAAAAAGTGCTCCTGAAGTGCATGGCGGATATGGCGGACGTAGACAATGACCCCGAACCAAGCGTTCAATTCCGTGATTTTGGCGATAGCACCTTGGTATTTCGCGCAAATTTCCACAGCACGAACCTCTTTCGCATCGAGTTCACCAAATCTGAACTCCGCTTTGCCATCGACGCCGCATTCCGGCAGCACGGCATCACGATTGCCTTCCCTCAAATGGACGTATGGATTCGCAATCAGCCGACGTCCTAGCCATCTTTGATCTCGGCACGAACACGTTCAACCTCCTTGTTCGGAACGCTGAAGGCCAGGCCCTCCGCAGCGAAAAACTGCCTGTGAAATTGGGTGCAGGGGGGCTACGTTCCGACGAAATCGCCCCAGATGCCGAGGCTCGGGCCCTTTCCGCGATGCATCAACTCAAAACATGGGCCCAAGAAGCCGGGGCGAACCGTGGGTATGCCTTTGCCACGTCGGCGATGCGCAGTACGCGCAATGGCAAAGAGGTCGCAGCGCGCATTGAACGCGAGACGGGCATCCCCGTGAACATCATCGACGGGGATCAGGAAGCGGCCTTCATCGCAGGCGGCGTGGCTCAAGCGTGGCCCGAGGTGGCAGATACCCGCCTCATCATGGACATCGGCGGCGGAAGCACAGAATTCATTCTCTTGAGCGGGGCGGATGTGCTCTATGCAGAATCCTTTCCGCTAGGCGTGACGCGATTGGCGGAACGCTTCCAGCCCTCGGACCCTATGACCCCGTCGGATTGCGCCCGAATTTCGGCGCACATGGAAGAGGTTTTAGCCCCTTTGTGGGCCTGGCTAAACCATGTCCCATGCCAAACTTTGATTGGCTCTTCCGGAAGTTTTGATACGCTTTTTAACGTCCTAGCCGGGGCACATGGACAGCCGATGTTGGCACTCGCTGACTACCGGGCCAAATTCCCCCTCGACGAACTCCCCAGTCTCCTAAAAATTCTTGTCCAATCAACCAGAGTGGAACGGCTTTTGATGCCTGGTATGCTGGAAATGCGCGCCGACACCTTGCAGGTGAGCGCCTTGCAAATCCAGCTTATTTTAGATCGAATTAACTTTACTACGATGCTGCTCAGCGGATATGCCCTCAAAGAAGGCGTCTGGAGCAGCCTCCAAACCCCCCAATGTCCATGGCGCGCATCCTGGTTGTAGAAGACGAAAAAGCCATCCGAAATGTGTTGCGCAACATTTTGGCCAACGAGAGCACGAGCCATCTCATCGAAGAGGCGGAGGATGGAGAACAGGCCATCCATCTGCTCGGTGAGTCCACGTTTGACTTGGTCTTGTGCGACATCAAGATGCCCAAAAAAGATGGCCTCGAAGTCCTCGATTATGCCATGGAGCACTTTGGGGACACTCCTTTTGTGATGATATCCGGCCATGGTGACCTGGATACCGCGGTACAGTGCATTCGCAAAGGCGCCTACGATTACATCGCCAAGCCGCCTGATTTGAATCGTCTACTGACCACGATTCGCCAAGCCTTGGACCGTAAAAAATTGCTCCAAGAAAACGTGCGTCTCCGCAAAAAAGTGGATAAGCGGTTCACCATGGTTGGGAAGTCCGAAGCACTTGACGTGGTGCGGGCCATGATTCGAAAGGTCGCGCCCACGGATGCCCGCGTACTCATCATGGGACCCAATGGTTCCGGCAAGGAGATTGTCGCGAACCAAATTCATCAGCTCAGCGCTCGCTCCAAGCAGGCATTCATCGAGGTTAACTGTGCAGCCATCCCTTCAGAGTTGATTGAATCCGAACTGTTTGGACACGTCAAAGGTTCCTTTACCTCGGCCATCAAGGACCGCAAAGGCCAATTTGAATTGGCCGATGGGGGCACCCTCTTTTTGGATGAAATTGGGGACATGAGTCTTTCGGCCCAAGCGAAAGTGCTCCGCGCGCTTCAAGAGAACCAAATCACCCCCGTGGGGGCAGGGAAGTCCATTTCTGTCAACGTACGTGTGCTGGCCGCGACCAATAAAAATCTCAAGGAAGAAATTGCGGCGGGAAGGTTTCGGGAAGACTTGTACCACCGCCTCAGCGTGATCGTCATCGACGTACCGCCCTTGAACGATCGACGTGAGGACATTCCTGTACTTGTGGAGCATTTTCTGGAACAGCTTGCCGAAGAAGGACGCAAAACATTTAGCCCCGGCGCCATGGCTCATTTAGCTTCCATGGATTGGTCGGGCAATGTGCGCCAGCTACGGAACGTGGTGGAACGCCTCCACATTCTCGGTGGAAACCCTGTAACGGAAGAGGAGGCACGCAACTTTGCCTGAGCCGACACGGCACTAGGCCACTCTGCGTCGCTCCATTCCGCGGTAAAAACGCAGACTCAACCACACCGCACTGACCGTGAGTCCCACCGCTAAGGCGGACCATACGCCTACTGCACCCCACCCAAGGATGTGGCCAAAGTACCATTCCAAGGGAAGCGCGATGACATAGTAGGCCACAAATGTGATGGCCGTGGGGACGCGGACATCTTGAATGCCTCGCAAAGCACCGAGCGCAGTGGCTTGGACGCCGTCTGAAATTTGGAAAATCGTCGCCACCACCAACAAGGCCGCGGCGCTCGCGACCACCGCCGGATCTTGCGTGTAGGCCCAGGGCAACTGGTGCCGGAACACGAAGAACGTCAGGCCGGTTAAGGCCATAAAAATGATCGTTATGAGAAAGAGGCTCGTCCCCGCAGCCTTTGCGCCCGCTAAGTCTTTTCGCCCCATGGCCTGCCCTATTCGAATCGTGGCAGCCGCCCCAAGTCCCGTCGCTGCCATGTAGGATATCGACGCCAAGCTGATGGCCACTTGATGCGCCGCTAAGGGCGTGGCCCCGAGGGTGCCGATAATCCAAGCCGACGCCGCAAATGCACTGACCTCAAAGATGTACTGGAAGCCTGAGGGGATGCCAATCTTGAGTAGGGCCCGAATGGGATAGCCGGTCACCTTTGCGCGGAGCCAATCGGCCGGGTCGGCCTTCCCACGACGCAGCACAAACCACCACGCCGCCATCATCATATAGCCTCGCGCTATGATGGTGGCTACCCCAGCGCCAACAATTCCCCATTCCGGAAAGGGTCCCCATCCATAAATCAGCAGCGCATTGAGCCCAATGTTGCCCACGTTTCCGTACAGGGAAATCCGCATGGGGGTTTTCGTATCGCCCATGCCCTCCAAATACTGCTTGGCCGACATAAAGAGCATGAACGGCAGGTAGGACGCCATGATAATCCACAAATACGTACGGGCCTCTTCCACCACCGCCGGCTCTTGACCTGTGAATTGTATCCCCCAGAATAGAACCAGGGCAAAAAGAAACATGAACGCACTCGTGAAGGCATTGACGACTGTGCCGTTTTTGAGCAAGCGAACCGCTTTGAATGGACGCGCCTGCCCCATCGCATGCGCCACCATGGGCGTGAGCCCGTAGGCCATGCCGATGCCAAAAACAAGGGGTACCGAAGCAATCGAACTAGCCAAAGAGACCGCCGCCAAGGGAATGGTTCCCAGGGCGCCCACCATCATGGAGTCCGCGACACTCGCCGCAATGTGGCCGATTTGTCCGACGATGACCGGCAGGGCCAGAGGAATATTCTCTCGCCACTGAAAGTCCCAGCGCATCAGTCTTCCATCGCCTCGTAGCGCTCCACCTCACGGATGTAGAAGGTGTTGGCTTCGTCGAGGAGCTTGGACATTTCGTCCGTCAATTCCGTTTCATCTTCCCCTTCAATGTCATCCAACCATTCCACTTCATCGCTGTCCAAATCCATCACAAAACGGGGATATTCCGTGTGAATAATGAAGACATTTTCGGGGTGGTCGGTGTTGTCGCCGACAAGAAATTTTGGAACTGCCATGGCCAAGTCGTTTTATTGGATTGCTTCCCGAAGGTACGGCAGGGGCGCAGTACATTTAAGGCGTGAAGGTCCTCTTTTTTGCCCGCCGAACGCTACATCGCCAACCCGGTGGCGACACGGTGCATTTGACGCAAACCCTCCAAGCGCTTCAAGCCCAAGGCCATCAGGTCCAACTGGTCACCGAAACGGCGGACCTTCAGCGGGCGCTCGCCACGGATACGTGGGACATTCTCCACTCCATGAACCTAGGCCGGCTCGCCGATCAGTACCCCTGTTATGCGGCCCGAAAAGCCCACCCTCGCCTGAAGTGGGCGATTTCCACGGTCTGGGTTGATTACAGCGCCTACGACCGCAAGCGCTCCTTCCTGCTTCGCTATCTCCCTACTCCCTGGGTGGAGTTTGCCAAAATGCTTGGCCGAGCGCTGCTCAGCGGCGACCGCTGGCCGACCATTGGACTCCTATTCCTGCGCCAACCGCTCCACAAAATGGCCTGGTCGGCCGATGTGCTCTTTACGAGTACAGACACGGAAGCTGCGCGCATTCGACAAGCCACCGGATTGGGCGCCAGCGTCCGAACCGTTGCCCTAGGCCGGGACCACCTCCCCAAAGCACCCACTGCCCCAGAGCGCCGTGGTTGGGTGGTTTTAGGCCGTGTGGAAGGCCTTAAAAATCAAGTGGCCGCCGTAGAAGCCTGGATTCTGCTCAAAGGGCGGGGTTTTGATGCGCCACTCACCCTTTACGGGGATGCCGCGCCCAACCACGGCCGGTATGTGCGCCAGCTCCGCGACGCCCTCGCACGCGCG
>DFSS01000043.1:58293-59680 GCA_002381225.1 Flavobacteriales bacterium UBA3431
CTCGCCGCCAGCACCGGCGTGCTAGTCCCTTCCTTATTTGAAACCTTTGGACTGACGGCCCTAGAAGGCCTCCATGCGGGCTGTGACGTTGTGATCTCCTCTGCGGCCGAGTCGGCCAGTCTTTTAGCCCACTATGTCCGAACCGCTTCGCCCCATGCCCATGCTTTGGCTGAGGCCATCCTTGCACCCAACATCGCCCTTCCCCTTCCCTCGGAGGCCTTCACGTGGGAGGCTGCCGGCACCGCCCTGGTAAAGGGCTACGCCGATGCAGGCCATTTCATCGCCTTCACGGGTTCGCGCGGCATGCCCAACCGCTATGGTGGCTACGAAGAAATGGTCGACCACGTCGGACGCGGATTGGCGGATCTGGGGCACCGCGTGTGGATCAGCACCTCTTCGGCCCATCCCGACCGAACCTATCATTATCCTGGCATCCAGCGAGCCCGCCACCTCGACCCGGAATCCTGGATGGGTTCCGCCGGACAATTTGTCTACGATTGGATCAGTCTTCGCGCCCTCAAACCATGGCAGCCCGATGCCCACTTTGCCCTAGGAACTACCAGCAGCGGGCCATGGCTGAGGTGGACCTTTTGGCGCGGCCGCAGCCCCTTGGCTGTGCACATGGACGGTCTTGAATGGATGCGCGGCAAGTACCCCCCAGCCGTGCGGGCCTACCTGCGCCGCGCGGAAGCCTGGGCTACCCATGGCGCTCAGGTACTGGTCTCCGACAATCCGGGCATCAGCGCCCACCTCCAAACCTACCAGCTTCCCATTGAAGAAATTGCTTACGGCGTAGAATCACCTTCGCCACTGAGCGATGAAGCACTGACACAAACCTTGGAAGAAAACGGCCTGGTTTCTGGCGGCTATGCACTCCTCCTCTGCCGTTTGGTTCCAGAAAACAACATCGACCTTGCCCTCGACGCCCTCTTGGACGAAGGCCCTGTGGCCGTCCTAGGCGATTGGTCCAATACCTACGCCCAAACCCTTCTCAAACGCTTTGGTGCTCATCCTCATTTCATTCGGATCCACGCCAATTTTGATCCACAGTTCACGCAGGCGCTCCGTCAGGGCTGCCGTATCTATGTGCACGGGCATTCCGCGGGGGGCACCAATCCAGGCCTCCTTCAGGCCATGGCTGCCGGGTGCCGAATTTCCGCCCACGACAATGTTTTCAACCGCGCCGTTCTGGGTCCGAACGCCTCCTACTTCAGCACCCCCTCGGACCTCCAAACTGCTTGGAAACAGGCTGACCACATCCCCACTTTCACCGCCGAATCCACGCACTATACATGGCCTGCCGTTACGCAAGCCTATGCAAACTTGGCGAGCCGCCTCCGCGGGTAAGGCATCGAAGGAATCACGAAAATTTCCTGGTTTTAAAAAA
>DFSS01000043.1:60012-117820 GCA_002381225.1 Flavobacteriales bacterium UBA3431
GTCACACCCAACGCTTCAACCCAAGCAAGGTCGACGCGATGATTTTTAGGTCCAGGAGGAAGGACCAGTTTTCCACGTAGTAGAGATCCGCTTGGAGCCGCTCTTGCATGGAGGCCGCGTCCTTTTCGCCTACCAGGCCGCGGGCTTGTGCAAGGCCTGTCATTCCCGGTTTAACCCAGTGCCGGATACCGTAGGCGCGAATGGCCTGCCCGTAGGCCTCGTGGTCGGAGGTCATGTGCGGGCGCGGACCCACCAAACTCATGTGGCCAAGGAGGACATTCCAAAGCTGAGGAAGCTCGTCCACATGCGCAGCGCGAAGCCAACGCCCCAAGGGAGTGATGCGATCGTCCCCGGCGGTGGCCTGACGTGAACCGTCGGCGTCGGGCACCATGGTCCGGAATTTCCAAATTTGGAAGGGTTTGCCTCCCCAGCCGTAGCGCGTCTGACGGTAAAAGAGGCCCCCGCGAGGCACTAAAAAGAGCGCGAGCAGCGGTATCATCCAAGAAAGCAGGAGTAGGCAGCCCAGGCTAGCGCCTACCAGGTCGAGGGTGCGTTTAAGCCAGGCACGAAGGCCATAGCTGAGCGGTTCGGGGCGCAACTCCAAAATGGGAAGATCACCCAAGGGCAGAATGCGGGTACGCTGCGCTCCGAGAAAGCCTAAATCGGGAACGAGGCGGAGTCGTAGACTGTGGGCATCGGTCCATTCCAGGGCTTCCACGGCCAATTCGGGGGCGACCCAAAGCTCGTCAAGGGATTCGGGGGAAAGTTCGGAGAGGTGCGCAGCGTGCTGAACGAGGCGGTAGCCGTATTCAGGATGCCGCTCAAGCTCAGCATGGACGCGTTCCCAGGGGCCATGGACCCCCACAGTCGCCATTCGGCGCAAACCCACGCCGGAGCGGAAACGGGCGCGAAGCAGTTGGACCCAAAACATGCGAAACCCCGTTCCCAAGAGGGCATAGGTCCCCAAAAAGAGCAGCAGAAAGGCGCGCGAGTAAAAAGTGGATGTCTTGAGGGAGACGACCCAAACGGCCAGAAGTGCCGCATGCACGAGGAAAAGGCGGTAAAAACGAGAAAGGACGCGCCGAATTTCTACCCCCGCCGGCAGCCGGTGTACCCCTAGCCCGAGCGCGAGGGCCAACCAAAGCAGCATCACCAGCGAAAAAAGCGTCACGTACTGGTCGTAATAAAGAGGGTTTTCGGCCCGGAGATCGCCAAAGCGCACGCTCGCCCAGCCCAGAAAGGATGCGGCCAAAAGCAGGCCATCGCCGAGCAAAAGACCGGCTTCAGAGGGGCTTGTGCGATTTGCGTCCATGAGGGCTTGAAGTTAACCCTAAATTTGAGCATGGCATCGTGGAACGCAGATACCCCCATTACCTACCTCAAAGGCGTGGGCCCACAGCGGGCGCAGGCACTGGCGGGCGAGCTGGGCATTCGGACCTACGAGGATTTACTGAACCACTTTCCGTTTCGGTACATGGACCGGTCGGTGCTGTATTCGGCCGGCCACGTCGAGGCCGGACCATCAGAGGTCCAAGTCCGGGGCGTGCTGAGCCAGATCCAGACGCAGGGCGGCGGTCCCAAGAAACGTTTAACCGCACAGCTGATTGGTCCAGACGGCAGCGTGGAACTGGTATGGTTTAAGGGCATTCGCTGGGTCGAGAAGTCGCTGAAGCCCGGCGAAGACTATGTCGCCGTGGGGCGCGTCACAGACTTTCAGGGGCGCAAAAACATGGCACATCCGGAGCTCGAAACGTGGAATTCCTTTCAGCAAAGTCCTGTGCAGGGCTTGTTCCCGGTGTATTCCACGACGGAAAAGCTCAGCAGCATGGGACTGCACGCACGCGGGCTCAGCAAGCTCATCCAAAGTTTGTTCCTGGAATGGCCCGCGCAAGGGGGCGACTGGTTGCCCGCTGCGATCGTGCAGCAAGCCGGCTGGGCCTCGCGCAACGAATGCCTCCGCATCATGCACTTTCCCAGCGATCCAAACGTCCTGGCCAAAGCCCGCCAGCGCTTGGCCTTTGAAGAGATTTTCTTGGACCAGTTGGTCTTCGCCTTTAAGCGGCAGGCGAGTTTGCACCAACAGGGCGGGCTGGTTTTTCAAGCGGTCGGCCAAGCGTTTAACCAATTTTACGCGGAACATTTGCCTTTTGAACTGACCGGCGCCCAAAAGCGCGTCCTCAAAGAGATTCGCAAAGACACCGCCAGCGGCTTGCATATGAACCGCTTGGTGCAGGGCGACGTGGGTTCGGGCAAGACCATGGTGGCTTTCATGGCGCTGCTCATGGCCATCGACAATGGCTTCCAAGGCTGCTTGATGGCGCCGACGGAAATTCTCGCTCAACAGCATTTTGCCAGCTTGCAACCTTGGTGTGAGGCCTTGGGATTGCGCATTGGATTGTTGACGGGCTCCGTGAAGGCTTCGGCCCGAAAACCCCTGCTCGCAGCCCTTAAGACCGGTGAGTTGGACCTCCTAGTGGGCACCCATGCCATCCTGGAAGATCCGGTCGAATTCAAGCAACTCGGCATGGCCATTGTGGATGAACAACACCGATTTGGCGTTGCTCAACGTGCACGGCTCCGCAAAAAAAACGCCATCTCCCCACATATTTTGGTTATGACCGCCACGCCCATCCCACGCACCTTGGCCATGAGTCTCTATGGCGACCTGGACCTGAGTGTCATTGACGAGCTTCCGCCGGGCCGCCAACCCATCCAAACGGTGCACCGCACGGACCACAACCGTCTGAAAGTTTGGGGCTTTCTCAAGGAAGAAATTGCCAAGGGCCGACAGATTTACATCGTCTACCCGCTCATCGAGGAAAGCCAAAAAATGGACTTCAAAGACCTCATGGACGGCTATGAAAGCATTTGCCGAGACTTCCCCCGGCCCCAGTATGAAATAAGCATTGTCCACGGCCGGATGAAATCCGAAGACAAAGAATGGGAAATGGGGCGCTTTTCACGCGGCGAGACCCAGCTCATGGTGGCTACCACGGTCATTGAAGTGGGTGTGAACGTACCCAACGCCAGTGTCATGGTCATCGAAAATGCCGAACGCTTTGGCCTCAGCCAGCTGCACCAACTGCGGGGCCGCGTGGGTCGGGGCGCCGACCAATCTTACTGCATTTTAATGACGGGCGACAAGCTGAGCGACGACGGAAAAGTGCGCATCGAAACCATGTGCCGCACCAACGACGGATTCGAAATTGCCGATGTGGACCTCCAACTTCGAGGGCCTGGCGACGTGATGGGCACCCGTCAATCAGGCATGCTGGATTACAAAGTGGCCAATTTGGGGCAGGACCAACAGCTCATCGAATGGGCGCGCCAAAAAGCCCAATCTACGGTCCTGGATGACCCGCGTTTGGAGCGTCCTGAACATGCGGCCCTCCGAATGCGTTTTACCGACTATGCCCGAAATAAAATGGCCTGGGGCAGCATCGCCTAATTTGGCATGCTTTTGGCCCCGCCCTATGCCATGAAACTCCGCCCCCCCACCATCCGTCCCTTCTGGCGATCGGTCCATGTGACCCACCGCTTCTACCGCATTTCGGGCGGATACCGCTTTTTGCTGGAAGGCTTCCGCAAGCTGGGGTTGGGGCTCCTCGCTTTTGGGGTCGTGATTTGGGCCATCAACACCTATTTAGTGGACCTCGAATCGATTGCCGAACTGGCCACCCAACGCCTGCATTGGTCTTTGGTGGTGGCTATTTTGGGCCTCTCGGAGGTCGTTTTTGGCATCTTGCCCCCGGACTTTTTCATCCTCTGGGCGCATGCCTTTCCGTATCCATGGGCGATGGTAGGGCTTCTGTCCATCGTCTCCTACCTCGGCGGTATTGCAAGCTATTTGCTCGGCCAGCGCCTGCATCACGTTCCTAAAATCAAAGAGTTAGTCGACGTGCGATTCGCCTCGCATTTTGCTCAGATTAAACGCTTTGGCGGTCTGCTTATTTTCCTCGCCGCCCTGACGCCCCTTCCCTTTCCGCCGGTCTGTACCGTCGCCGGCGTGGTCAATTTCCGCTTCCGCTGGTTCCTCTGGGTCGCGGCCACGCGCTTCCTGCGGTTTTTCTTGTACGCGCTCTTCATTTTTGGCTTAGTCTGAGGCTCCTTTTTTCGGCCCGAACGCCCCCCCTTCCTCCCATAGGTCAGAACCACTGCAGGCCGTATTTTTGCAGGTATGCAGATTTCTAAGGACTGGCTCCACGACTACTTACCTGTCGCCATCAGCGCTACACGCATGGCCGAGCTCCTCACCGCCACCGGTTTGGAAGTTGAAAAAGTTCACGAAGTAGACGCCGTGCCCGGTGGCCTTCGCGGCGTGATCGTAGGCGAAGTCCTCACGGTCATCAAGCATCCCGATGCCGACCGCCTAAATTGCACCACCGTTTCCATCGGCGGCGAGCAGACCCTTGAAATCGTCTGCGGTGCCCCCAATGTCGCGGTAGGCCAAAAAGTGCCTGTAGCGACAGTGGGCTGCACGCTTTACCCGACCGGCTCCGAAGAGGGCCTGACGATCAAAAAGGGTAAAATCCGCGGGCAAGTGTCGGAGGGCATGATCTGCGCCGAAGATGAACTTGGCCTGGGCCAATCCCACGACGGCATTCTGGTCCTTGACCCGGATGCGCTGGTCGGCCAGCCTTTGAGCGAACACCTCGGCTTGGAGAGCGACACCGCTCTTGAAATTGGACTCACCCCCAACCGCATGGACGCCATGAGCCATATGGGGGTGGCCCGCGACCTGCGAGCCGCCTTGCTGCGCCACGACGAGGAGGTCCTATGGAGCCCGCCTATGCTGAGCGAATGGCCCGCCGTAGGCTCCGGCCTGACCTTGGACATCCAAGACCCAAGCGCCTGTCCGCGCTACTTTGCCCTGAAGGTGGAAGGCGTTTCTGCCATCCCCTCTCCAGAGTGGCTGCAGCGCCGCCTCAAGACCATTGGCGCTAAGCCCATCAATGCCTTGGTGGACATTACCAACTATGTCCTACACAGCGTGGGCCACCCCTTGCACGCTTTCGATAGCCGCGCCCTCCATGGCAACGCCATTGTCGTGCGTCGCGCAACATCGGGCGAGGCCTTCACCACCTTGGACGGCGTAGCGCGTACCCTGCACGCAGACGACCTCGTCATTGCCAACGCTTCGGATGCCATGGCGTTGGCCGGGGTATTTGGGGGCCTAAAGTCTGGCGTCCAAGCCGACACGACCTCCATCGTCTTAGAATCTGCCTGGTTTGACCCCGTCGTGATCCGAAAGGGGGCCAAGCGCCACGGCCTCAACACGGACGCCTCTTTCCGCTATGAGCGCGGCGTGGACCCCAGCCTCGGCACCGAAGCCCTGGAACTCGCCTGGACCCTCCTTCAAAGCATCTTCCCAGACGCCCACGTCACCGGTTATGATGCCTTTGAATCCGCCGACGCCCCCTTTGGCGATCGCGTCGTACACATCGATACGCAGCGTATCCAAGCGAGCATAGGCGAAGCCATCCCCGAAGACCGGATGCGCAGCATCCTCCAATCATTGGACATTCACGTAACGGCCGAATCGGGCAGCGCATGGACCCTATCCGTCCCCGCCTACCGCTGGGATGTGACACGCGAAGCCGATATCGCCGAAGAAATTTTGCGCATTTACGGCTTCAATGCCATCTCCTTCCCACCTGCCATGCGTTCGCACGTGGCCCACGAAGACCGCATTACTCCCGAAATGCTTCGCCGCAAAGCCGCGGACTATCTGGTCGGTCAAGGGTTATTTGAAATCATGAACAACTCTCTGACGCGCGCGCAAGCCTACGAGCAGCATCCCAGCATCGCGGCGGATAGCGTCGTACCCGTTTTGAACCCTTTGAGTCAGGATTTGGGAGTGATGCGCCCCAGCTTGATGCTTGGAGGCCTGGATGCGGTGAGTTACAATGCCAAACGTCAAAACGCCGATATGGCCCTGTTTGAATTTGGCCGAACCTACCATACATCGGCCGATGGCCTGTCCGAACGCCATGCCCTGGGCCTCTGGCTCGCGGGCAGCTACCCGGGCCCACATTGGATGACCGGCGAAGCAAAAATCAACTTCTTTGCCCTCAAAGGATTAGTCCTCGGGCTATGCCACCGCTTTGGCCTCCACACAGAGGAGCAAGGCATGGAGGCCGAAGGCGGAGAATTTGCTGGCGGTATTCAGCTCAGCGTGGGAGGGCAACCCCTCGCCTCTCTGGGTTGGGTGGACGATTGGGCCTTAAAACAGGCAGACCTGAAGCAGCCCGTGTTGGCTGCGCGCATCGATTGGGACCGTTTTGTCAAAGCGGCTTCACGCGTAAAAATCACCTACCGCGAACCGTCCAAATTCCCCAAAGTCACGCGGGACCTGGCACTCATTGTGGACGCCAGCCTGAGCTACGGCGAACTCTACACCTGCCTTCGCCAAGTGAAAGAAAAGACCTTGCAAGGCATTGAACTCTTTGATGTGTACCAAGGCAAGAATTTGCCCGACGGCAAGCTGTCTTATGGCATGCGTTTCACCTTCTTGGACCCCAACAAGACCTTGCAAGACGCACAAGTAGATGGCGCTATGGCCAAGTTTCTCAAAGCAGCGGAAGACGGGGTAGGCGCAAGCTTGCGTTAACCCCGGAAGGAGCCCATATCACGGAACAGCATGCGTCCAAGACAGAAGGAGAAAGGATTCTTTCTCCCTTCAAGCCTTTTCCCCTTAAACTCTGGTATCCTCTATGCCTCCAACAGCTCGCCCAAGGCGTTCTGGTAGGGCTTCGCGTAGTCGCTTGCCATGCCCCAATCCTCGTCGTCTACGCGGATGGCGCCTTTCGTGACATGGCCGAGTAGGTCAAACTCCACCCCATTCAACATCATGAGGTCAATAAATGCCTCTTCATTTTCAGGGGTCACGGAGACCACGATTCGGCTCTGGCTCTCGCCAAAGAGGTAGGCATCGGGGCGGATCTCCACATCCGTGGTAATATCAAAGCCCAAATCGCCCTGCATCGCAGATTCCAACAAAGCGATAAACAATCCGCCCTCAGAGACATCGTGCGCAGACGCAATGACGCCCTTGCGAATGAGTTCTTTGAGCTGCTCTAGATTGGCATATTCTTCCTCTAGGGAAAAGAAGGGCACCGGAGAGGCCTCAATACCGTGGTGGTGCACCAGGTACTGGCTCGAAGAGATGTCGTCGCGGGAAATTCCCAACATGTAAATCAAATCGCCCTTGGCCTTGAACGGAATGGTCGTGACGTGCTTGGTATCCTCCACCAAACCAATCATAGCGATGGTCGGAGTGGGGAAAACCGGCTCGATGCGGTCACCCATTTGGGTTTGGTTGTAGAAGCTGACGTTCCCACCGGTAACAGGCGTGGCAAACTTCTCACAGGCCTTGCCCATGCCCTTGATGGCGCCGACAAATTGCCAATACACTTCCGGGTTGTAGGGATTGCCAAAGTTGAGGCAGTTGGTGATGGCCGAGGGCACCCCTCCCGAACACACGATGTTTCGGGCATTTTCAGCAACGGCAATCATGGTACCCACTTCGGGATCCGCATGCACGTAGCGGCTGTTGCAATCGACCGTCATGGCAATGGCCCGCTTGGAGCCCTTAACGTTGACGATGGCCGCATCGCTCGCTTCATTGGTAGAGCGGTTCTTGGTGCCCACCATGGAGTCATACTGCTCGTAGACCCAACGCTTGGAAGCAATGTTGGGTAGGCCCGCTAGCTGCATGGCCACAGACTGCAAATCTTCAGGGCATGGAACCATGTCCATGTCAAAGTTTTGGTACTCCGAATAGTACGCGGGCTCGCGTGTTTCGCGATGGTAGACCGGAGCCCCACCGCCCAGCACCAGGGATTCAGCTGGAATTTCAGCGAGCTTTTCCCCGTGCCAGAAATAGCGCACGTAAGGCCCTTCGGTTACTATGCCGATAGGTTCACAATGGATGTCCCATTTGTCGAAGATCGCTTCGACCTCCGCTTCTCGGCCTCGGGCTACGACCACGAGCATGCGCTCTTGCGATTCGGAAAGGAGAATTTCCCATGGCTCCATGCCCTCCTGTCGGGTAGGTACCTTATCCAGATTGATGTCCATGCCGACACCACCTCCTGCCGACATTTCGCTGGTTGAGCAGGTGATGCCCGCGGCCCCCATATCCTGCATCCCTCGGACTGCCCCGATTTTTGCGAGCTCCATCGTCGCTTCGAGAAGCAGCTTCTCTTGGAAGGGATCCCCAACCTGTACGGAAGGGATGTCATTGGCGCTGTCTTCGCTCAAGTCTTTTGAAGCAAACGCAGCCCCATGAATTCCATCACGCCCGGTAGAAGACCCCACGATGTACACGGAATTACCTACCCCTTGGGCTTTTGCCGAAATTTGGCCTCCAACCTCAACAATTCCCGCGGAAAACGCATTGACGAGTGGGTTTTGTTCATAGCATTTGTCAAAGTATACCTCACCCCCAACCGTAGGGATACCAAAGGAGTTACCGTAGTTTCCAATGCCCTTCACCACTCCTTTAACCAGCCATTTTGTGCGGTCGGTCGTAGGATCGCCAAAACGCAAACTGTTCAATTGGGCAATGGGGCGAGCGCCCATGGTAAAGATGTCGCGGTTGATACCACCCACACCTGTGGCGGCCCCTTGATAGGGTTCCACGGCGGAGGGGTGGTTGTGGGATTCGATTTTAAAGGCACAGGCCAAACCTTCACCGATGTCTACCAAACCAGCGTTTTCTTCGCCCGCTTTGGCCAACATGTGAGGTCCTTCCTTCGGAAGGGTCTTCAACCAAACAATAGAGTTCTTGTAGGAGCAGTGCTCCGACCACATGACCGAATACACGGAGAGCTCGGTAAAATTGGGGGTTCGACCCAAGACTTCACAAATCTTGGCAAACTCCTCTGGCAGAAGCCCTAAATCTTTGGCAGTTTCGACGGTGGTCAAGGCGGCTGAATCCATGTATAATGCTTTGTGACAAAGGTACGACCCGCACTTCCTACCTTTCCGGCATGAAAGCATATTTGTACGCCTTTTTTGCACTGCTCATTGTGAGTATCCCTGGCTGCGGACCGGCCTTTGAAGCCGATGTTACATTGACGAATGTCCACATCGCGCAGTTTGACGGGGACAGCCTCTACTACCTCCACGGTCATATCGCCGTTCAAGACGGCAAAATCCTCGGCATCCATCCCATCGAGGAAGGGAAAAACACTCTTCCCGCCGCCATGGATACGGTGGATCTCCATGGGGCCTACCTCTATCCTGGTTTCATCGATGCCCATGCCCATTTCCTAGGGCAGGGATTGGCGATGAATTCGGTCAATCTGTGGGGCGCAAAAAGCTGGTCCGAATGTGTCGACCGCGTCCGAACCTACATCGCAGAACATCCCACCGACCCCGTCATCCGCGGCCGTGGCTGGGACCAAAACGACTGGCCTGGCATGGCCTACCCCACCAACGAAGCCTTGGCAGGCCTTACCGACAAACCCATCATTCTCAGCCGAATTGACGGACATGCGGTCATCGCCAACGATGTGGCATTGAGCCTGTCGGGCATCACTGCAGAAAGCAGCATCTACGGCGGAGAGGTCCTGCACTTACCCAATGGCGAGCCCACAGGCGTCCTTATTGACAATGCGGAGAAATTGCTCCAAAGCTTTGAGCCTAGCGAGGCCGAACGCACCAAAGCGCTGCTCGACGCACAGGCCCTGTGCTATTCCTTGGGACTTACTTCTGTGCATGACGCCGGTCTCCCCACGCATGACATCGACCTCATTCACCGACTCCAGCAAGAAGGTCAGCTTACCATCCCGCTCTATGTCATGGTTTCCGCCACGGAGGACGAGCTCCTCACCTGGAAAGAACGCGGCCCACTCAAAACCCCGCTGTTGGACGTGCATAGCTTTAAGGTCTACGCCGATGGCGCATTGGGAAGTCGTGGCGCATTGCTTCGCGAACCCTACCACGATCGGATGTACCACCACGGGTTGCAAATTCAAAGCACCGTGTCCTACTGGGACATGGCCGAAGCCATTGCCTCCATGGGCTGGCAAATGAACACGCATGCCATTGGTGATTCCGCTAATCACTTGATGCTCGATACCTACTTTGCATATGCCCCCGAAGGAAGTCGTTGGAGAATTGAACATGCACAAGTCGTCTCCAAGGGCGATCTCGCGCTTTTTGGCGGCAAAAGTCAAATTCTACCCTCCGTCCAACCCACCCATGCCACGTCCGATATGGATTGGGCGGTAGATCGCTTAGGACATTTACGCATGCCCGACGCCTATGCCTACTCAGAGCTGCGTCAAGCCGCAGGCGGTATACTCCCCTTGGGAACAGACTTCCCCGTGGAAGAAGTCAACCCGCTGTATACGCTTTACGCGGCGACGGCTCGCAAGGCCTTGGACGGACATCCCTCCGATGGCTTTCAAATGGAAAACGCCCTCTCAAGATCTCAGGCACTCAAAGGCATGACCCATGATGCGGCCTTTGCTGCTTTTCAAGAAGACGAATTAGGTGCAGTTAAAACGGGATTTTGGGCAAATTTTACCATCTTTACGGAAGACCTCACGACGTGCCCGGAAGACAACCTTCCGACGTTAAAGGTTTTACAAACCTGGGTGCAGGGCGCTTGCGTCTACACCACCCAACCTTAAATACTCACGACGACAACAACGCTTATGACTCCTACTCGCCTCTTTGATTTCGCGTACTACGCCCTGGAACAACACCCCCGCCCCGACGCTTTAAACACCAAGATCAACGGCCAATGGGAATCCTTATCTACCGCTGACTATGTCGCCAAAGCGGAAAAGCTAGCCCTCGGCTTGATCGCCCTCGGGGTGAAACCTGGCGATAAAATTGCCATCATTTCCACGAACAACCGTACGGAGTGGAACATTTGCGACCAAGGTATTCTTTCTGCAGGCGGGATTGATGTCCCCGTGTATCCCACCATCTCCTCCGAAGATTATAAGTTCATTTTCAACGACTCCGAGGTTAAATACTGCTTTTTAAGTGACGCCGATCTGTTTCACAAGGTCAAGGCCATCCAAGCCGACGTGCCGAGCCTGAAAGAGATTTATTCCTTTGTGCCGGTTGAGGGCTGCGCCCATTGGGATGAAGTATTTGCAGTAGCCGACGAAGCACACCGCCCCGAATTGACGGCCCGCATGGCGGCCGTGAAACCCGAGGACCTGGCTACCCTCATATACACTAGCGGCACCACAGGGACGCCGAAAGGAGTTATGCTCAGCCACCACAATATTTCCAGCAATGCCTTGGCGTCTTCGCAGCGGCTTCCAGTCGGCCCTGGCGCGAAATCCTTGAGCTTTTTACCACTCTGCCACAGTTACGAGCGGGTCATTGTATACATCTACTTAACCACCGGCGTGGGCACCTACTACGCGGAGAGTATGGAGACCATTGGCGACAACCTTCGCGAGGTGCATCCTGAAGTATTTACCGCTGTTCCCCGCTTGCTTGAAAAAGTATACGACCGCATCATGGACAAGGGCAAGGATCTGACGGGCGTGAAAAAAGCCCTCTTCTTCTGGGCCGTGGGTCTGGCAGAAAACTACGAGCACAGCGGCAAATCGCCACTGTACTATGCCCAGCTCAAACTCGCCCGCAAGCTTATCTTCTCCAAGTGGCAAGAGGCACTGGGTGGAAAAACCCAAGCGGTCGCCTCCGGAGCCGCGGCATTGAACCCCCGATTGGCCCGCATCTTTGCTGGCGCCGGCATTAACATTCAGGAAGGCTATGGCTTGACGGAGACGTCGCCCGTGCTTTCGGTGAATTTGCCCACTGGCCAAGGCCACAAACTCGGGACCGTAGGAACACCCATTGAAGGCGTGGAACTTAAATTGGACAGTGACGGCGAAATCCTCGCCAAAGGCCCCAACATCATGATGGGTTATTATGGACGCCCCGATTTGACGGCCGAAGTCATGACCGAAGACGGCTGGTTCCGCACCGGAGACATCGGAGAGATCCTGCCTGGCGGATACCTCCGTATCACGGACCGCAAGAAAGAAATCTTCAAAACAGCCGGCGGCAAGTACATCGCTCCCCAAAACATGGAGAACGTCTACAAGGAAAGCCCCTTCATCGAGCAGTGCATGGTGGCTGGTGAAAACCGCAAATTCCCCGTCTTGCTTCTCCAGCCCCAATTTGACTTCTTGCAAAACTGGTGTACACGCAAGGGCATTGCCTGGACCACGGCCGAAGAAATGGTGCAGCACCCGCTTGTTGTGGCTCGTATCCAAAAGGAAGTAGACACGAAGAATAAACAATTCGGCAAATGGGAAGGCGCCAAGAAAATCCTCATTACATCGGACGCGTGGAGCATCCCAGCTGGGCACCTAACCCCAACCATGAAATTGCGCCGAAAGCCCATTTTGGCGATGTACGACGCGGGCTACGAAAGTCTCTATGCGTAAATTGGGTGGACCCTTCGCCTAGGCGAGGTGCACCGCAACATAATTACGGAAGCGCTCCAAAATGGCTTCCATATCTTCCGGTAGAGCGGCTTCAAAACGGAGCCGCTCTCCTTTTTTGGTGGGGTGCTCAAAGCCCAACATGCGGGCATGGAGCGCTTGGCGCGCACAAATTTTGAGGTTGTTGACCATGAACTCCTTGAATTTCGGCCAGCCCGGTTTGTCGGGCATTTCCAGACCTCCATAGGTTTCATCCCCGAACAAAGGATGCCCGATGTGCTTGAAATGCGCGCGAATTTGGTGCGTTCGGCCCGTTTCGAGACGGCAGGCTACAAGGGTAGCAAATCCAAAGCGCTCCAACACGCGGTAATGCGTCACCGCATGCTTTCCATACTTCCCATCCTCAAAGACCGTCATGACCTTGCGGTCCTTCAAGCTGCGTCCAATATGCCCGGTAATGGTTCCCGCATCCGCCTCCACATTCCCCAAGGCCACCGCATAGTATTCGCGCTCCGTCGTGTGGTCTGCGAACTGTTTGGCCAGGAAGGCCATCGCATACTCGTTTCGGGCAATTACCAACAACCCCGAGGTGTCCTTGTCAATCCGGTGCACCAAGCCCGGGCGCTCACTTTTGTCGCCATCGGGAAGATGCTCAAACAGATGCAATAAGCCGTTGATCAGCGTTCCAGAATAGTGTCCATAGCTGGGATGCACCACCATGCCCGCCGGCTTGTTTACGACCACCACATCGCTATCGCAGTGCACCACATTCAAATCCAAATCCTGGGCAAAGAGCTCAATCTGTTTGGGAGGTTGTGCCAAAACGAGCGTCACCACATCGCCCGGTTTCACCCGGTAATTGCTCTTGACTGGCTGCGCATTGACCCGAATGGCTCCCGCATCCGCCGCCTTTTGTATGCGGTTGCGCGAGGTATGCGTCATGAAGTTGAACAAAAACTTATCTACCCGCAACAATTGCTGTCCCGGTTCCGATACAAATCGGAAATGCTCATAGAGCTCTTCTTCGTCCCCTTCCCAGGATTCGGCTACATCTCCTCGCATTAGCGCTGGATCATAAATACATAGTGAGGGCCTGCTTCAAAGTGAAGGACATACATCCCTGCAGGCCAATCCGAGACAGGAAGTTCCCATCCCGGTGTGGGGGCAAATCGCCCCATTTCTTGCCCAAAGGCTGAGTATACCACCGCCTCGCCCGTCCCAGATGGGCCGCGAAGCACGTCCTGAGCAGGATTGGGGTAGACAAAATCGAGCTCACTTGGAATTTGGTCGATCCGCAAGTCTTGAGGAAGGCCGCGAAAAAATGGGCGAATCATGAGGCGTCCAGGTAGCAAAGAGGGGAACCACCCCGCATAATCCCCATAGGCCTTTGGGGCAACGCCACTCAGGTCCAAGCCCACCGTGATCGCCGGCCCCGTGGTCTGGATGAGGCCGATATACACTTTTTTGGGCACCACCAATCCCAAGGTATCCAAGACATAGTGCCGAAAGGGGTCGCCCGCATAGGGCAATTCGGGCAGGTAGGCGCTGTCACTGAGGTACAAAACCTGCCCAGGCAATCCCGCGGTATCCACTTCCCAAACTCCCAACTGGAAGGTCATCGCGGCCCAGTCAAAGCCAGCAGGCACAAAAGATAGATCCACCCCCCGAAGGGTATCGCTTTGCAAAAACTCAAATTGCTGCGCCCATTGAGGCGAGGTTCCTTGGCTCACACCATAGCTGCGTTCCGCCGTCCCATCGTCGAGCCCGTAACGTGCGTGCAAGGGTTGGTCAATGTACAGGGTATCATTGCTCAACTCGCCCACGTTTTCGCCGTCAAACCATCCCGTAAAATGGTAGGTCTGCGGGCCGAGAGGCTGCAAATTGGGCTTGGTCAATGTGAAGGGATAGGGGGTGCTGCTGTTGTGGTTGAGGGTTGTCACGACCGGGACATTTGAGCGGCTGGCAACCACGTTGCCCGCATCATCTTTCCAGACATACTTGCCCAGGTTCAGTTGCCACCCGCCCACTGGAGCCGTACCATTTCGGCGATAGGCCGTCGCCAAACTGTCGCGCTCGAGAACAAACGCGCTGTAGTGCCACCATGGCAGCTCAGAATATGCGCGAAATAAACCCGAAGGAACCCGCGACCAGGCCGGATCAAAGAGTGCGGTATCAGACACGGTGCGGGCCATCCCAAACTCCAAATAATCCAGCAAGAAGTGGTCAAACGCACCACCCGGCGAGCCATACCGGCTGACCCGGAATCGCACCCCGTTTTGGCCATTCAGATGCGCAGGGAGCGCAATAGCCTGAGCGTGCCACCGACCCGTGTTCGCCCCTCCTCGAAGCCCCCAGCCGTGTTCCCACGCGTTGGTACTTGGATTCCAAAAGTGAACCAAGAGCGAGTCTTGGGTTTCCGTTGGATCGCCCTGCCCTCCTTGCTGCAAATAAAAACTCAACACCCCGTTGCTTTGACCCGTCAAATTGAAATAGGGCGAGACCAATGCATCGGTGAGGGAATCATTTCCCAGAACTCCCGGGCGATACGCTTGCCCATCGGCGGCGATTCCGTCAAAGACCGCGGCCCCCAAAGAGAGCGGATCCACAGACCACTGGCTCCCAGCGATCACTCCAAACGAGGTCCAGGCGGGGTGCAAGCGGTGTGAAAATCCATCGACAAATGGAGGCAGAAGGGTATCTGTGGTTTTGGCGAGCGGCCGAGGCGGCTGGATCGTCCCTTGCCGAGGCATGAACCATGCCTCTACCGGCTGGGCCCACCCCGAAAGGTTGGCCAGGACCAGTATTAGCGCAAAAAGGCGCCCGAACTTCATGGGATTATTCTTCATCGTTGCTTTGAAGGAGATGGGACTCCCCTACCCAAACGCGCACCACCCCATCTTTATGCGTGACAAACATGCCCTGCGAATCGCTGGGCAGTTGAGAAATGATTACCCCTTGGGTCATGGTGGTGTCCCCTTCGACCCATTCCAGGCGCAAACCGCTGAGCTGTAGGATGGCCTTCGCTTCCCCGAAGCGCATGCCTAGGAGATTGGGCACCGCGTGGGTAGGTGGGCCCGATCGCTTTCCGACCACCAGGTCGATGGCTGTTCCCTTCCGAACCTGGCTCCCTTCGGCGAGGACCACTCCTCCGGCACTAGCCGACAAAACCAAGCCTTCAGCCAAATCTGGGACAAATGTGATGCGTCCGACGCGCAGGCCCCGGGAGGTTAAATCCAGTTCCGCCCTCTGTAAGGTCCGCTCAACCAATAAGGGCAGCGCCACCCGACCGGGACGGCGGCGATTGATGCTCAACTGCACGGTGCGACCGGCTTTGGCCGTCGCTCCCGCCATGGGGTACTGATCTACGACGGTGCCGGGATCCATTTTGGGGAAGTACAAACTGCTATCCAGCACTTCGGCTTGAAGGGCTCCTTCGGCCAAGCGAGCTTGGGCTTCCTCCCAGGTCAACCCCGTCAAATCTGGGACAACCTCGACCTCGCCATGGCCCGTGATTCCTTTCAAAATCCAATTGGCACTCAACCCTAAGAGGGTGAAGAAGGCCAGTGCGAGGGCTGCATTCAACCAAAAGGTCTTGCTGCGAAGGAATAAAATCAGTTTCATCTCCTGCAAAAATAGCCAACTGCTTTCCACCACCCGCTATCTTTGAAATATGCGTACACGTGTTGCCGTCGTCATGGGGGGATATTCGAGCGAATTCGGGATATCCGTCAAAAGTGGAGAAACGGTTTTCCATGCCTTGGACCGTTCCCTCTTTGAAGTCTATGGACTCACCCTCTCCAAGCAGGGCTGGGCCGCCGTTGACGAAATGGGGGAGACGGTGGGCTTTGATCCGAGCCAAATGCACATTTTGAAGCAAGGCGCCTCCCAAAAACTTGACCTCATTTTTAATCTGATTCACGGGCATCCTGGCGAGGATGGAACCCTAGCCATTACCTGGGAGGCTCTGGGCATTCCTTACACGTCCTGTTCTCCGGCCACATCCGCACTTACCTTTCACAAGGCGTGGACCAATGGGGTAGTAACCCGTTTGGGCGTTCCCGTTTCACCGGCCATTTGGACCCAAGCAGACGTAGCGCCAGAAAGCCTCTACCCAGCCATAGAACTGATGCAGTTTCCCCTTTTTGTGAAGCCCTGTCGTAGCGGCTCGAGCTACGGGGTTAGTCGAATATCGAGTCCCGAAGAATTAGGGGAAGCCCTGCAAGCTGCTGGCCTAGAAGACCAAGCCATTGTCATCGAAGAAGGGGTGACAGGAATCGAAGTGGGCTGTGGTGTCGCCCGTCTAGACGGCCGCGTCGAATCCCTAGGCATCACTGAAATTGTCCCCAAGAAGGCCTTTTTTGATTTCGCCGCCAAATATGAAGGGCTTTCGGAGGAAATCACCCCGGCACGCATCCCCGCCGAGGCCGCTGCGTGGGTTGAAACCTACACACGCCGCATCTACGAAGGACTCGGTCTAGCCGGGTTCTGCCGGGCAGACTTCATCCTACCCGCCGAGGGGCGTCCAGTGCTGATCGAAATCAACACCGTGCCCGGGATGAGTGCCGAAAGCATCCTGCCCAAACAACTTGCCGCACGCGGAACCTCGCTCACAGAATTTACTACCTTGGTGGCTCAACAAGCTCTTGCCGATGCCTCGAATCGCTCTTTTCCCGGGATCTTTTGACCCAATTACCCTCGGCCACGTCAACATCGTGGAACGGGCCGTGCCGCTATTCGATGAAATTATTTTGGCGGTCGGAGAAAACTCGGAGAAGCACTACCTCTTTCCCTTGGCACAGCGGATGCAATGGATGCGCGAAACCTTTGCGCACCACCCATCCATCCGGGTTGTCTCCTATACGGGCTTAACCGTGGATTTTGCGCGGAGTCAAGGCGCACATTTCTTACTTCGTGGCCTTCGAAACCCAGCAGATTTTGAATTCGAAAAAGCCATCGCCCAAGCCAACCGGGAAATGGAGCCGAGTCTCGAAACGGTGTTCTTGCTCACCAGTGCACGGTGGGCATTTATTTCCTCCAGCATTGTCCGCGATGTGATCAAGAATGGTGGCGACTATACCCGCTTTGTGCCCGAATCTGTCCGGGTAGCGCGCACTTAATCGCGCCGGGCTGCCTCTGCTACGGCTTGAATCGTGGCATATGTGGACGCCAAATGGGCCTCCCATTCAGAGGCATCCACCCAACGGACCCAATCAATACCCTCCTCCGTTTGGGGTGATACGGGCGGGACCCCAAGTACCTGCATCCGGTACCAATGCGTGGTCTTCACGACGGTCTGGCCACGAAGGAGGTATTCATGCACCGTCTCTGTGAGTTTTGGGCCCAAAATGAGCCCACTCAACCCACATTCCTCCTCGACTTCGCGAAGCGCACATGTGGGGATGTCCTCCCCTTCCTCCAACTTTCCTTTGGGCAAGTCCCACTGGTTCAGGCGATAGATCCAAAGGACCTGTCCGCGCTCATTTTCGACCCAACCGCCTGCTGCAGTCATCGAAATGTGGTCGTACTTTTGCGTCATGGTTAATGAGTCTGAAACCGCCAAACGTCTGGCTGAATTACTGCTGCAAATTAGGGCTATTGAGTTGCGCCCCGACGCCCCCTTTACCTGGGCCTCTGGCATCCTTTCTCCCATTTACTGCGATAACCGGGTCACCTTGTCGCACCCCATGGTCCGTACGTATTTGCGCGAGCTAATGGCTCAGAGCATCAAAGCTCAGTACCCCACGGTTGAAGTCATTGCGGGCGTGGCCACCGGGGCGATTGCTCTAGCTGCTTTGGTCGCCCAAGAACTCAATCTTCCCATGATTTACGTGCGTTCGGCCGCGAAGGGCCATGGACGGCAAAACCTCATCGAAGGGCACTTGACCAAGGGTGCGCGCGTCGTGGTCATCGAAGATTTGGTGTCCACCGGCATGAGTTCCCTGCAAGCAGTGGATGCCCTGCGCGAGGCAGAGGCCCATGTGCTCGGAATGGGCGCGATTTTCACCTATGGCTTCCAGCAGTCTGTGGATGCGTTTGCCGAAAAAGAGTGCCCCCTGTTCACGCTGAGCGACTACGACCACCTCCTAGGTGTTGCCGAAGCGCGAAACACCCTTCACCGCGAGGAAGCCGAGGCGCTGGCCGTATGGCGGAAAGACCCCGCTGGGTGGGGTGCCAGCCGTTAAGCGACCACCCGCCTCCCCCTTACTTTTCCAATCCGCCTACCCAGTGGGTTTCACCGTGGACATACCACCGTACGACGGTTTGGCCGTCCACCCGGGTCCACTGCAAGCCAATCCGGCCTTGGGCATCCACGCCGAGGCACTTGGCCTCGCGGGGCTCCTCTTCGCCCGGAACCCGCCACAACCCGATTCCTCGATGGACGAGTCGCTGTGAAAAAGACTGGATCGCGGATTCATCGGGGTGCATGAGGGCGTCCACCCAGGGCGGGAGAAGTCGATCGCGCCATACTTGAGGCGCTTCGAACGAGCCCAAGGCGGCAAAGCCGGGTGGGGCCGCTTCTATATTCAAGCCCAAACTCCCCGCATACCGGGTACAGTGTGAACCCGTCCATTGTGCCTCGGTCAGAATCCCTCCCACCTTGCGTCCCTCGAGGTACAAGTCATTCGGCCACTTCAATCCTATGGAACCAACCCCTGTTGCTTCGATGGCCTCACAAAGCGCGACCGTCATGGCCATGTGCCGATGCATCAGCGATTCCCCTGGCCACATCACCTGGGGGCTCACCAACGTGCACAAGAGGGCTTTTCCGGGCACATCCTGCCATGTTTTGGTCCTCTGGCCGCGCCCTAGGTGCTGGGTATCTGCCGAAATGGCAGTCCATTCCGCCACATTCCACCCATCCCAATCCGCCGTAGCATGGGAATGCGTGGAGTCTATCTCCTTGAAATGCAGGGTATTGATGTACATTTGGGGGCTATTTTACACAAAAACACCTCTTCGTAGGCCAAACCGCGGTGAAAGAGAACTTGGATGGCATCTTTGTTGTTCACTACTCAGACCATTAACTATGCCCTGTTGGGCTGATCCCCTGAATGAAAAACGCATTTCCCCCCATTGTTCTCGAAACCTTAGAAGGCATCGGTGATGTCAAAGGCGAAAATACAGTAGTCCTCGATTTGAAGCACCTCGAAAATGCCGTCTGTGATTACTTCATCATTACCGAAGCTCAATCCAGCACGCAGGTTTCCGCCATAGCGGGATCAGTGGAAAAGCGCCTTCGGGAGCAGTGTGAAGAGCGTCCATGGCACATTGAAGGCGCCCAAGAATCCGAATGGATCCTCATGGACTATGTGCATGTTGTGGTCCATGTCTTCCAGCGCGAGGCCCGTGAATTTTATGATATTGAAGGACTATGGGGCGATGCCCACATAACCGCTATCCCTAGCTGATCCCCCCTTATGAGCGAAAAATCTCCCCAGAAGAAGAACCCCATGCCGAAGTTTAGCCTCAGCTGGATTTATCTCGCGGTATTCGTTGGACTGCTTGGACTTCAATTTGTTTCGGCCAATTACAGCGCGGCCGCTCAAGAGTCCAATTTTAACGAGTTGACCACCAAAGTCCTTCAGGGCCATATTGATAAAGTCAAAGTGGTCAATAAAAAGGACGTCTATTTGTACATCCAACCCGACACCTTGGCCAGCAATGCCGCCTACAAGGATTTGGCCACTTCGGGCTTCAACGATGCCCCCAATGCGGGTCCGCACTTTCATTTTGAAATGCCTGCGGACATCTTCAACGAGAACCTAAACCAATTTTACAGCGGGCACAGCGATTGGACGACGGTCCATGGAAAGCTCAACGTTGAATACAAGGATGAGCCCAATTACTGGACCGAAGTGTTGTCCTGGATTCTCCCCTTCGCCCTAATCGCCGTCTTCTGGTTCTTTATGATGCGCCGCATGGGCGGTGGTGGCGCCGGAGGACCTGGTGGCCAGCTGTTCAACATCGGAAAATCCCGCGCGCAAGTATTTGATGCCGACTCGGAAGTGCGTGTGACGTTTAAAAACGTGGCGGGCATGGAAGGCGCCAAAGATGAAGTACTTGAAGTCGTTGACTTCCTGAAAAACCCCAAGAAATACACCAATCTCGGTGGAAAAATTCCCAAAGGGGTGCTCTTGAGTGGCCCTCCTGGAACAGGAAAAACGCTCCTGGCAAAGGCCGTCGCCGGCGAAGCGAAGGTGCCCTTTTTCTCGCTGAGCGGATCCGATTTTGTCGAGATGTTCGTTGGTGTGGGGGCAAGTCGAGTCCGTGACCTCTTCAAGCAAGCCAAGGAGAAATCACCATCCATCATCTTTATTGATGAAATTGATGCCATTGGACGTGCTCGAGGGAAAAACGCCTTTAGTGGTGGCAATGACGAAAGGGAAAATACCCTCAATCAATTGCTCACCGAAATGGATGGATTTGGCACCAACGAGCATGTGATTGTGATGGCGGCCACCAACCGAGCAGATATTTTGGACCGCGCTTTGATGCGCGCAGGCCGATTTGATCGGGTCATTTATGTCGACCTTCCAGAATTTACGGAGCGCAAAGAAATCTTCGAAGTACACCTGAAGCCCCTCAAATTGGGCAGCGATGTGGACGTGGAATTTCTTGCCCGCCAAACTCCTGGTTTCTCCGGAGCGGATATCGCCAATGTCTGCAACGAAGCCGCCCTGGTAGCCGCTCGAAAGGACAAGCAAGCCGTGGAAAAACAGGATTTCTTGGACGCCGTTGACCGCATCGTCGGAGGACTTGAAAAGAAAAATAAAATCATCACCCCTGAGGAGAAAAAAGTCATCGCCTACCACGAAGCAGGCCATGCCACCGTGAGTTGGCTCCTCGAGCACGCCTCCCCGCTAGTCAAGGTGACCATTGTTCCACGAGGACGATCTCTGGGGGCTGCATGGTACCTCCCTGAAGAGCGCCAATTGAACTCCGCGGAGCAAATGCTCGACGAGATGTGTGCGACGATGGGAGGCCGCGCAGCGGAAGAGGTCATGTTTGGACGCATCACCACCGGCGCTTTGAGCGACTTAGAGAAAGTCACGAAGCAAGCACGAGCCATGGTCACCATCTACGGCCTCAACGAGAAGCTTGGAAACGTGACCTACTACGATTCAAGCGGTCAAAACGAGTACCAATTTGACAAGCCCTACAGCGAAAAAACGGCCCAATTAATCGACGAAGAAATTTCGGCTTTGATTGAAGGGCAGTATACCCGGGCAAAACAAATATTACGCGATAACCAGGACAAGCTCACCGCTCTCGCGGAGGAGTTGCTCAAGCACGAAGTCATCTTCAAGGAAAACCTGGAGACGATCTTTGGTAAACGCCCGTGGTTAACCTCCGAAGAGAAAGTACAGGCCGCGCTGGATCAAGCCAAACCCGAAACCGATTCCACCGAAGACATGGATAACGCCTTGACAGAATCGGTGGTGGAGGCCCCACTGGCGGAGGAAGCCTTGGAGGGAGACTCGGCGTCGGACATGGCAGATTCGGCGGTGGAAAATTCTGACGAAGAGAATCTGGAAAGCCCGCAAGGAAACGCCTAAGATTCACTAATTTTCGGGGGAATTTCAGCACTATGGCCGGACTATTCGGAAAAATTCTCTCTATTCTTAGTGGCGCCCCCGAACACGCAGTGTCGGAGGGGTCTGAGAGCACCGGAAAATATCTGGCCCAGGCGGACGATCCCGTTGATTTACTCTTTGTGAAGAAATTCACGGACGGCGGAGGCCTCTTTATCTACTGTGGGAGCCCCGAAGAGATCGTTGAAAACCTGCGCGCGGCCGCCAAAGAATGTGGCCAATCCCAGTTCTTCGTCCCTGAGCGTCAACTCGGTCCCTGGTTTGAACAAGCAGGCTTGGCGGTGATTCAAGACAATCCCCTGGAAGCGACGGCCATGGCCTCGACCTGCCATGCAGCCATTGCCCAAACGGGTGGCATCATGATTTCGGATCTGCAAACCGCAGGCTTAAAGTTTGCCCAACTGCCCAGCATTCACATCGTATTTGCCCGCGTCTCTCAGGTTGTCAATAGCTTATCAGACGGCATGGCGGCCATCAACAAATCCCACCGAGAGCAGCGCCCTCGCGCCATCATAACCCTCAAGGGCAAAATGGATGAAAGTGTGATGCAAGCCAAAGTGGACCCCAACAAGGGGCGCCACGTGTACTTCTTCCTTTTGGAAGATCCCTTATTTCCCGAAAACGCATGATGCAGCGTAGCCTCTGGGGTGCCGTGTATGCCCTAGCCATATTTTGGATTTGCAACGGCCGGCCATGGTCACCTTATCTCCTTGGGCTCCCTCTTTTGGGCGTCGCATGGGAATTTTTGCAAATGCGTACCCTCACTATGGCTCAACGAGGCATTGGCCTCGCCTATACCCTCTTGGCAGGGTGGGGAACCTACCATCTGATCGCCACGTGGGAGGAGTTGTCGGGCTTCATCCTCTTTTCCATTTTTATTTTGATTTGGCTCAGTGATTCCATGGCCTACGTGGGCGGACGCCTATTGGGACGAACCCCCTTAGCCCCCACCTTGTCCCCCAAAAAAACCTGGGAAGGGGCCATTTCGGGCGGCCTTTTCACCCTCCTCTTGGGCAGTGCCTACTTGGTCAAAATGGATGGTCCCATCTCACGCTTTTCCGAATGGTCCACATGGCCACGCTATGCCTGGCTTCTGCCTCTCGTGATTGCCATCGCGGCACCAATAGGGGATTTGGTGGGCTCCAAATTCAAACGGATGGCCGACATCAAAGACTCGGGCATCTTCCTGCCCGGACACGGCGGATTCCTGGACCGTTTTGACAGTTTCCTTTTAAGTGTCATTCTCGTGGCACTTCTCCAATCCTATATTTTAGTCGCATGATACACCGCGAAGGACATAAAACCCTTTTTATTGCCCTCCTCGTTTTGGGCCTTCCCTATGTTGCCTTGGATCATTGGGTCCAAATCACATGGTTGACACAAACCTATTTGGTGCTCGCCTTGGTCCTCTATGTCTTGGTGCTGCAATTTTTTCGAAACCCACCCCGGACCACTGTAGCCCAATCAGGGGATGTCATTGCACCCGCCGACGGCAAAGTTGTCCTCATCGAGGAAATCGAGGAGACGGAGTGCTTTCACGACCAGCGAAAGATGATTTCCATCTTTATGTCGCCGCTGAATGTGCATGTAAACCGGGTGCCCGTCGCGGGGAAAGTGACCTACGCGAAGTACCACCCTGGCAAGTACCTCGTAGCATGGCATCCTAAGAGCTCCACGCTTAATGAGCGCACGACGGTCGTCGTGGACGATCCCGCCACAGGCCCAGTACTCTTTCGCCAAATAGCCGGGGCCGTCGCCCGCCGCATCGCGCTATACTGCCGACCCGGGCAAGCCTATCAAGCGGGAGATGAATTCGGTTTTATTCGATTTGGGAGCCGTATGGACATATACCTCCCCTTGGATGCGGAAATCTGTGTGAAGATTGGTGATCGTCCCCGCGGAGGCGAAACAGTCATCGCACGTATTCCTGCCAGAAAAGCCTAAGCCTCCTCGCTTCGTATCCGTGCTAGGGCCGAGCCTCTTGTGCCCATTCGAAGGCGACTTGGAACACTTCGTCCGGGCTGATGTCCGAGTTGTCGAGGATTCGCGCATCGTCGGCTTGCAATAGCGGCGAATCAAGGCGGCCCTGATCCTGCGCATCGCGTTGCAACAAATTGCTCTTGACCTCCGCGAGCGTGACCGTCTTATCTCCCTTCGCCCGAAGCTCCTCCAATCGGCGCGCGGCGCGAATATCGGAGTCCGCCGTCATGAAAATCTTGAGCTCTGCATGGGGAAAGACCACGGTGCCTATATCGCGGCCGTCCATCACCAAGCTTTGGCCCTGCCCCATGCGCTGCTGCTGAGCGACCAACTGCCGACGCACGGCCGGTATGGACGAGACGCGGGACACGATGCGGTTGACCTCCATGGTTCGGATGTCAGCCTCCACCACCTCCCCATTGAGCACGGCAAGATTCTCTCCTTGCAGACCGCGTTGGAAATCCAATGAAATATTCGGTAAATGGTTGACCAAGGCCGCTTCATCGAGGTAGCCATCTTGAACCCATCCTTGGCGAATAGCCACCAGCGCCACCATGCGGTACATGGCGCCCGTATCCACATAAATAAATTCAAGGGCTTGAGCTAAGCGCTTGGCCACCGTGCTTTTCCCGGTGGAAGAGAATCCGTCAATCGCGATAATCATGGGCTTAGAGGCGTCGTATGAGCGTAAATTGGTTCAATCGGCCTGCCACATGGTAGACGGCTGACCCGTATTGGTAGGACATTTTAGCGGTCTGCAAACTTAGGCCAAAACTGAGTCCCGGATTGCTCCGCCGTGTAGGGATGCGCATTTCCATTTGCCGACGCACATCATAGCCCACTTGGATAAAAATTCGTCCGCCTAATTGCGCCTCTACACTCGGATGTACATGGCGCAGGGCATTGTTCCAAAAAGAGATGTCCTGAACGGTCACTTCCCCCGTCAAAGGATCCTTGGACACCAATTGGGGGTCGACATAGCGCATGTCCCAACGTTGCAGATGGGTATAGGTTAAATTCCAGCGAAACGGGGCATACTTTAATTTTTGGGAAATCGTCAATTGAACGTCCAAGGGCAAAGCCTCGCGCTCAGCGGCAAAGTACTCAAGGCTGCGCCCCGCATTTTTGACCACGATGCCCATGGAGGTGCGGCCCGAATCGATAGTCCAAAGCAATCCCCCATCCAGGGCCAGAGCCTGAGCCGTGTAGGGACCATAGGTTAGCATGGCAAGCTTGGTGCCTAGCCCGGCCGTAAAGCCCTTCCAATGGGCCGCAGCGGCCAAACGTGGCGTCACTTCTTGAGCGCGAAAAGTGCCTAAGAGTTCCCCTGCGGCGTCGCGTTCCTCCAATAAACCGGTCTGAAGGTAGTCTACCCCCACGGCCGCGGACCAGGAGGGAGCCGACCAGCCATGCAGGCCGCGTTGTGCATCCCATTGAGCGAGGGGCGCTTCGGGGCGTTTGACCCGTGCAGGCAGTGGAAGTCCATAGCTCAAGCCTCCGACGCGCAACCCGCCTAACGAGGCTTGCGACGTGATAGCGATTTGGTTCCGGTGTTCGGGCCGCAGCAAGGCTGGATTGAAGGCAGAAAAGCTGACATCACCAGGATGCGCCAAGGCATCCCAGCCCAGCCCCACCAAACGGGCAGAACCACCTTGACTCAGCGAGGAAAAGGACGCATAACTCGCCGGCTGCGCCATGGCAGCAACGGTAGCACAAAGCGCCCAAAGCGCAAAGAAGCGTCGAATCACACCTTGAAATTAGGCCTTCACACGCAAATCCTTGGCATCCTTGACCTTTTGCGGGGTTACGGCCAGTGAAATCACCTCGGCCATTTCCGTGACATAGTCGATTTTGAGGCCCTTCAAGTAGCGCGCGGGAATTTCATCGATGTCCTTTCGGTTGTCCGCACAGAGCAGAATGTTCGTGATACCCGAACGTTTCGCCGCCAAAATCTTTTCGCGAATCCCACCCACGGGCAGCACTTTGCCACGCAACGTTATCTCTCCGCTCAAGGCCAAGGCTTTTTTGACTTTGCGCTGCGTGAAAAGCGAAGTCAATGCTGTCAGCAAAGCGATTCCGGCAGAAGGTCCGTCCTTGGGAATGGCGCCTTCGGGCACGTGGATGTGCACATCCCACTTGGTGAAGAGTTCGGGAGATAGTCCGTAGTTCGCGGCATTCGCTTTGAGGTAGGCCATGGCAATGGTGGCGGACTCCTTCATGACGTCCCCCAAATTCCCTGTGATGTTCAGCTTGCCTGCCCCGGGAGCGATGGTCGTTTCAATGAATAGGATATCGCCACCCACCGGGGTCCAAGCCAGTCCCGTGACTACGCCGGCCACCTCGTTGCCTTGGTAGCGGTCGCGGTCAAAGCGGGGGGTACCCAACCAAGACTCCAACGTCTCCTGGGAGAGATCGACCGAAAAATCTTCGCCTTCCGCAGAAGCCAACGCCGCTTTTCGCGCCAACTTGGCCATAAGGCGGTCAAGGGTTCGCACGCCCGACTCCCGGGTATGGCGATCGATGACGTAGGTCAGCTGAGGCTTTGAGAGGCTGAGGGCATCTTTGCCCAAACCGTGCTCCTCCAACTGCTTGGGAAGCAAGTACTTCTTGGCAATTTGCTCCTTTTCCTCCACGGTGTAGCCATTGACTTCAATGAGCTCCATGCGGTCGCGCAAGGCGGGTTGTACGGCGGCGATGTTGTTGGCCGTGGCAATAAAGAGGACCTTGGAAAGGTCATAGCCCATCTCCAAGAAATTGTCGTAGAAGGTCTTGTTCTGTTCGGGATCCAACACTTCTAGCAAGGCGCTGGAGGGATCGCCCTGAAGACCCATGCCGAGTTTATCGATTTCGTCAAGGACGAAAACCGGGTTGGACGTGCCTGCCTTTTTCAAAAGCTGCAAGATGCGGCCTGGCATGGCGCCAATGTATGTTTTGCGGTGGCCCCGAATTTCGGATTCGTCGCGGAGGCCGCCGAGGGACATGCGGACATATTCGCGTCCCAACGCCTCGGCTACCGACTTGCCCAGCGAAGTTTTACCCACCCCGGGAGGCCCGTAGAGACAGAGAATGGGGCTCTTCATGTCGCCCTTGAGCTGCAAAACGGCCAAGTGCTCGAGCAAACGCTCCTTCACCTTTTCCAGACCAAAGTGATCCCGGTCCAAAATGCGACGCGCTTTGGGAAGTTTGATGGGCTCCGTGGAGACCTTGTCCCAGGGCAAATCCAGCATGAGTTCCAGGTAATTTCGCTGGATGCCGTAGTCGGGTACTTGCGGATTCATCCGTTGAAGGCGTTGAAGCTCCTTCTTGAATTGCTCAGCGGCTTCGGTGGGCCAGGCCTTCTTCCCGGCGCGCTCGCGCATGGCTTCCAGCTCCGCCTCGTTGCTTACGCCGCCCAGTTCTTCTTGAATGGTCTTCATCTGCTGCTGCAGGAAGTACTCGCGTTGCTGCTGGTCAAATTCGGTTCGAACGCGGTTCGCTATGTCGTTTTTCACCTCGAGCAAATGCTTCTCGTAGCTCAAATGCTTGAGCACCGCATTCGTGCGTTTCTTGAGGTCTTCTTCCTCCAAAATGGCTTGCTTCTTCTCCACATCCAGGCTCATGTTGCTGGCAATGAAGTGAATCAGGAAGGTGTCCGATTCAATGTTCTTCACGGCGATCTGTGCCTCCGTGGGGATGTTGGGCGAATCTTGGATGATGTCCAAGGCCATTTCCCGAATGTTCTGAATCAAGGCTCTGAATTCAGTGTCTTCGGGCAATTTTTCGTCCGAAAGGTATTCCACCTTGGCCCGCAAGTACGGTTCGGTGGCTGTTACTTCTAGGATGCGGAAGCGGCGCTTGCCCTGTAAAATGGCGGTAATGTTTCCATCAGGCATGCGGAAGGACTTCACCATTTGCACCAAAGTGCCTACCCCGTGCAGGTCCTCCGCTCCAGGTTCTTCTGTGTCTGGATTTTTCTGAGCAACTACCCCAAATAATTTTTTTCCTTTCTGGGCATCTTGCACCAGCTTGATGCTCTTGTCGCGGCCTGCCGTGATGGGCGAAACCACGCCCGGGAACTGCACCGTATTGCGCAATGGCAATAGGGCAATATCTTCCAGCAAATCGCTTTCGGGGATGCTATTGTCTTCCTCGTTGGTAATGAGGGGAATGAAGTCGGTGTCCTCTGAGAGGAGTGAGAATGAAGGCCTTTCCATGGTGGGTTTTAGTCGGCAAGAGCCGTGCCACCCCGGAATTCTGCCGTTTGGTCAAAAATGGCTGACAAGATGTCCGATTCCACCGCATCCAAGGCGATACCGCGGCGTTCCATCACACGCGCGGCGGTGGCCAGCGCTTTGGGCAAGGTGTATTCTGTGGTGCCTTGCGGCCCACCCCAGGTGAAGTCCGCCACAAAATTGCGAGGAAATCCCGCCCCGTAAATGTTGCAATTCACCCCTACGACGGTACCTGTATTGAACATTGTGTTGATGCCGCATTTGCTGTGGTCGCCCATGATGAGGCCACAAAACTGCATGCCTGTGCGCTCAAAACGCTTGCTTACGTAGGACCAGCGCTTGACCTCGTCGTAGTTGTTCTTCAAATTGGAGTTGTTGCTGTCCGCGCCTATGTTGCACCATTGGCCCAGCACCGCATTGCCTAGGAAGCCGTCGTGGCCCTTGTTGCTGTAGCCCCAAATGACCGCGTTGTTCACCTCACCGCCCACTTTGGAATGGGGACCGACCGTGGTGGGGCCGTAGATTTTGGTGCCCAATTTGAGCTGGCTGTGTTCGCCCAGGGCCAAGCCCCCTCGAACAATGGAGCCCTCCATGATTTCGGAATCGGCCGCCAAGTAAATGGGGCCCGTTGTAGCATTTAAAATGGAAGCCTCCACTTTGGCACCAGGCTCTAAGAAGATGCGATCGCCCAGAACCGTATTCGTTTCTGAAATAGGTTGAGACGGACGTCCAGCCGTGAGCAGGTCGAAGTCTGCCTCCATCTCCCGGCCATTCCAGGCGAATATCTGTTCGGGATACTGCAGAAGGTGGTATACCCCTGCGTAGGCAACGACTTCATCGCCGTTTCGGTGGGCAAGCCATTGGTCGCCCGCCAGGAGTGTTTGGCCGGGCTGCAAGGCCTGCACCGCAGCAAGCAAATCTGAAGAGGGTAGCAAGCCCCCACGCAGGTGCAGGTCACCCGGATGTTCCGGGAACTTGGCCTGCAGGTGGGGCTGGGTAGAAAAAGAAAAAGTGGTCGACGCCAACCGGCGGGACCACTTTTCAGCTATCGTGAGAATGCCAATACGCAAATCCGCCACTGGACGCGTCCAGGTGAGCGGCTTAAGCGTAGCAAATTCGGGTCCGTCGTGGAAAACCAAGTCCATGACCCGAAGTTAGGCCAATTACTTGGAGAACTTGGCGTAGCGGTTGCGGAACTTGTCCACGCGACCGGCTGTATCCAGCAATTTCTGCTTGCCCGTGTAGAAAGGGTGCGAGTAGGAAGACACTTCCATCTTCACCAAGGGGTATTCCTGGCCGTCCACTTCCAACATTTCTTTGGTCGGGGCGCAGCTGCGGATAAGTGTTACGTCGCCTGTGCTCATATCTTTGAAGGCACAAACGCGGTAGTTGTTGGGGTGAATTTCGTTTTTCATCGCTGATAATTTTAATACCGAGATTTGGCCCGGTTTCCGGTTTAGCGGGGCGCAAAGGTACAGAATGAATTGAAAACACATCGCATTTTTCTTTATGTGATTCTGAGCGCGTTACTCGGGCTCGGAATGCTGTCCGGATGCAAGCCCAACGAGATCGTGGCCACTCAGGGAGTCACGCTGCATTTTTCTGCGGACACGGTCTATTTGGACACCGTTTTTTCCACGGTGGGCAGCTCAACCCGTACGGTCCGAATTATCAACCCGACCAACGAGGCCGTCCTGCTGAACCGAGTCGCCCTGGGCCGAGGAAGCGAAAGCCCCTTTCGCTTCAACATTGACGGACGCGAGGGGCCAGAGGTTCAGGACCTGATTCTACCCGCCGGAGATAGCCTGTGGATTTTTGTCGAAGTGACGGCCCCCTCTGGAGGCATCGAAATGCTTCACACCGACTCGCTCGTCATCCGCAACCAGGGCACAGTCCAGTCCATTGATTTAGTTTCCTTGGCGTGGGACGCTCACTTTCACTTCCCCACCAATACCCTCATCATTCCGCAGCCCGCTCCCTATGCGGATTTGCGCTTGCCCTATTCCATTCTTCCTGCGCAATCCACCTGGACGGATGACAAACCGCATGTGGTGTATGGCTATGTGGTGGTGGACAGCGGGGGGACTCTGGATGTCCTTGCAGGTGCCCGCATTCATTTTCATGCCCAATCGGGGCTATGGATAGCCTCCGGCGGACAGGTGCAGTTTGACGAAGCTGACGTGGGGAGCTACGCCCTCCCTATCCGCATCGAAGCCGACCGTTTAGAGCCTTTCTATGATGACATTGCGGGCCAATGGGGAGGACTATTGGGCGGCATTTTTGTCCAACGCGGGGCCGAACTTCACATGAACAACACGTGGATGAAAAATGGCAGCGTCGGCATTCGCTGTGATTCGGTGCCCGAAGGTGCGCCTGCCAACGTGGTCATCAAAAATTCTCTGTTCACCGACTTTAGCCGCGCCACCATTTACAGCGGGTTTGGGCATGTTCGACTCGAAAATAGTGTCATCGCCCACGCAGGGCTCTATGGACTCTATGCGCTAGGTGGCCGTGTGTCCGCGGACCATTGCACATTTCACAATCAGTTCCCTGCCGCGCGCAGCACCCCCACGGTCGGATTGTTTAACCGCTATGACGACGGGACAGGAACCTACCGATACCGCGCCTTGAATGAGGCCCATTTTGGAAACTGCATCATCACCGGCACCCAGGAATCGGAAGTGGGATTTGGCTATGACGCCCAAGCCCCCTTTGAGTACTTTTTTGAAGGTTGTTTGCTCAAACTCAAAACAAACCCCATTCCGGCGACGTACAACGTGCAAGATGTCAATTTCTTTGACCAATGCATCCTCAACGCGGCGCCGCAATTTATCCTGCCCGAATCTCGAAATTTTGCCCTTGACTCTGCGTCCGCCGCATTGGGAATAGGGCTTTCCGGTCCTGCCGGGCGGGTTCCCATGGACGCGATGGGTATGCTACGTCCGAGTTCCCCAGATGCCGGCGCATTGGAGCGGCTGTAAGCGGGGGGATTTAGTTCAGATCGACGAGGAACTGGTAGGTGTCGACCTGATCGGCAAAGTCCCACAATTCGGGAGATTGTCCCGCGCCAAAGCCCGTGACCTGGTCCTTCCCGACCACCGTTTGAATTTCCGATTCCACCGCTTTCAGGCGCGCTTGAGCCTGGGTCAGATCCCCATAGCGCTGGTAGTGCAACACCCCTACGGGCGGCTTGAGGGCGGGATCTTCGCGAAGCAACACAAAGTGGTTCTCTAAAAAGGGTTCCCGGTTGAGCATAAAGAGCGCCCGATGGTAATCGTAGTTGCTCCCATATTTGGCATGTTGGCCGAGCTCCCCCCAAGGCAGCCAACTCGCAAAGAGCCGTTGCACATCAAAGGTTTCCGGTAGGAGCAGGTGCGTGACACTGCGGCAGCCTCGACCAAAGTAGAGGAAGATGTCTTCCGCCAATCCCGCGAGATCTGCCTCGGTCTCCGACCCCGTCAAGAGGGCCACCGACGTTCGAGACCCTCGAAGCAGGTGCGGAATGTGCTGAAAGTAATGGGCAAAGTAGCGCATGGTATTGGTGCTCCCCGTGGCCAACAAGGCGTCAATGTGGAGCAGACGCTCGACCCGAACAAAGGAGGCTTGCGGGTCCAAGGACTGAAGGCATTCGACCACCGCAGGAAGCAATACATCGTCGTCCGAAGAAGGCTTGTAGTGAATGGTCCAGCCGGCGACATAGGCCATCAGGAGATCGTGCAGCCCGACGAGGGGCAAATTCCCCGCACATAGGATTCCAACCACCTTACCTCCTGCCTTCGGCGGACTGCCATAGCGGCTCGCCCACATGGCCAGAGCCTCAGGTCGCAATGCATGCTGCCAAGTGCGCAAAGCCCGTTGAGCAAAGGCCGGGGTAAACCACGGATTCTTCGCCTTCACCTGCACCCACAATGCTTCGTCCGCATGCACGGCTTCAAGGGCTTTTGCGAGTTTTTCCAAGGTCTGTAAACGGCTATCCATGAGTAGGTCTGTATCTTTGTGCAAAAGTAACGACCACCACATGGCCATCATCATCACCGACGAATGCATTAATTGCGGCGCTTGCGAGCCCGAATGTCCCAACAATGCCATTTACGAAGGCGGCATGGAATGGCGCTTTGGCGACGGAACTGCCCTCCAAGGTTCACTCGTATCCACTTCAGGGATGGCTACCGAAGCGGACAAGGCACAGGAACCCGTCAGCTTTGATTACTACTACATTGTCACGGACAAATGCACCGAATGCCAAGGATTCCATGCGGAACCCCAATGCGCGGAAGTATGTCCGGTCGATTGCTGTGTTCCCGACGAAGACCACGTCGAAACGGAATCAGCCCTTCTCCAAAAAAAAGCATTCCTCCACGCGGAGTAGCGCAATGCTTAGAGCCCTCGCGGTTGCCCTTTTACTCTCAGCTTGCACTGAAGCAACCGCGCGGGGCTTTTTTCCCACGGCATCCTCGCCCGATAGTACATGGTGGGCCGCCGTCCAAACCTGTCGATTCAGAGACGATAGCACGGCGGAACTTCGACTCGCTCATGGCCAGCGGCTCGATTCGCTCCTGACGGCCGCCTTGCGCCAGGACAACAATCCCCTTTCGGCCCTCCAATCTGCTCCGGAAGGTGTGTTGCGCGTGGTGTCGTCAGATAAAAAGGTCGTCGCCTACAGCTTTGCCGTCCCTCTGGCATCTGGAGAATATGCGTTTTTTGGCCTGGTTCATGCGCAATTCGGCCCCATTACCACCTTGACGCCATTGACCCCTTGTCTCAGCTTCGATGCCTTCACGGATGGGGATGCGGACCATTGGCCCAGCGGGCTGATTTATTCGCTCCAAGCGACGACTTACCGCCGAACGACGCGCTACCATGCCCTGATGTTCCGACCTCATGCACAACAAGCCCAACAAAAGTGGGTCGAGCCGTGGGTCTTTGGACGCCCTCTGCGCGTCAGCGCGGCGAGCACCGAATGCCCGTCGCTCCCCCTCTACTTTGGTGCGCGGGTCTTTGCTGTGAAGGACTTCGCCGGTACGCATTTCAACAGCCCCCCAAAACGCCTTCTTTTGCGCTATGCCCCAGAGGTGTCCGCCTCGATGCGCTTCGGCAAATCAGGAAACGAAATTCTCGTCGATGAAGTCGCACCCATGCGGCATGGAAGTACGGGCGACTTTCGAACCTATGGGCCCACCCTCGCGGTGGATCGCTTGTATTTTGACCGGGGCAAGTGGACCCTACAACCTGTTGAAAACCCATGAAAAAGGGGGCAAAATCATTGGGCGCTCCCAAGGGCATTTGGTACCTTTGATGCGCTTGTATTTTCCTCCAAACGGAACAATCCTCCCATGAAAAAACACAATTTTTCTGCCGGCCCCTGCATCCTCGCTCCTGAGGTCCTTCAAGGCGCCGCGAATGCTGTCGAAAATTTTGCCGGCATGGACCTCTCCCTGATCGAAATCAGCCACCGCGACAAAAAATTCGTCGCTGTAATGGACGAAGCCATCGCATTGAGCAAAGAACTCATGGGCCTCGGTGCAGACTATGAGGTACTCTTCTTACAAGGCGGCGCAAGCATGCAGTTCTGCATGGTTCCCTACAACCTCTTGAAGGTGGGCGGCAAAGCGGGGTACACTGTCACCGGAACCTGGGCGAAGAAAGCCGCGGAGGAAGCGAAACTGTTCGGCGATGTGGCCATCTTAGGGTCCTCGGCCGACAAAAACTTTAGCTACATCCCCAAGGGCTACACCGTAGGTGAGGAGTTGGACTACTTCCATTGCACAAGCAACAACACCATTTTTGGCACGCAGATGAAGGACTTCCCCACCACAGGAACCCGCCTTGTGTGCGACATGTCCTCGGATATTTTTAGCCGCCAATTGGACTTTACGAAGTTTGACCTCATCTATGCGGGCGCTCAGAAGAATTTGGGTCCGGCAGGGGCTACGCTGGTTGCAGTGAAGAAGGACATTTTGGGCCAATCGGGACGCCCCATTCCGAGCATGCTCGACTACCAAACCCACATTGATGGCGAATCCATGTTCAACACGCCCCCCGTGTTTAGCGTGTACACCTCGCTCCTCACCTTGCGTTGGATGAAGGACCAAGGAGGACTGGCCGCCATGGAGCGCCACAACGCAGAAAAAGCGGCCCTCCTCTATGCCGAAATCGACCGCAACAGCCTCTTCTACGGCACCGCCTCAAAGGAAGACCGCTCGGACATGAATGCCTGCTTCCTCCTCCACGACGAGGCGCATAGTGAGCAATTCAACACCCTCTGGAAAGAGGCCGGCATTGTTGGTATCGCGGGCCACCGCTCCGTCGGCGGCTACCGCGCCTCGATGTACAACGCCCTTCCCTTGGAGAGCGTGCAGGTCCTCGTCGATGTGATGCAACACCTTGAAAAAACGATTTAATCCCCGATCATGAAGATTTTAGCGAATGATGGTATGGCCCAAGCGGGCATAGATGTCTTGGAGCGCGCTGGACACACCGTTCTCACGACCAAGGTGGCCCAAGAACAGCTTGCGCACTTCATCCAAGAGCAGGGCATTGAGGTCCTCCTCGTACGGTCTGCGACCACCGCACGCCAAGAATTGATCGATGCCTGCCCTGGTCTGCGCATGATTGGCCGTGGCGGCGTGGGCATGGACAACATTGATGTCGACTATGCGCGGGCTCAAGGCCGCTTCGTTTTTAATACCCCCGCGGCTTCTTCGGAGAGTGTGGCCGAACTCGTCTTTGCCCACTTAGGCGGCATGCTTCGCTTTCTTCCGGACGCCAACCGCATGATGCCCTTGGAAGGCGAAACGCGTTTCAACGACTTGAAAAAGGCCTATGCCAAAGGTCAAGAGCTCCGCGGTAAAACCATTGGAATCTTAGGTTTTGGCCGCATCGGCCGAGCCGTGGCCCGCATGGCCTACGGCCTAGGCATGAAGGTGATCGCGCACGATCCCCACGTGACGGACAGTTCATTTGACGTGGTATTTGCCGATGGCCAAAAACTGACCACCCGCGCTAGCATGCATCCGTTGAACGAGATGTTGGCCCAGTCTGACATCGTAACGGTTCACATCGGAGGCAAAGCGGAAGTACTTGGCGCAACCGAGCTGGCCAGCATGAAGCCCGGAGCCTTTTTGGTCAATGCAGCACGCGGAGGCGTCGTGAATGAGGTCGCCCTCCTCGACGCCCTCAACGACGGGCACCTTGCCGGGGCCGCATTGGATGTCTTTGTCAATGAGCCGACCCCGGCCATGCAGGTCTTGATGCACGAAAAACTCTCCCTAAGCCCCCACATTGGCGCGGCAACCGAGGAGGCGCAAGACCGCATCGGCGTCGAGCTGGCGGAGCAAATTTTGGCCCAGGCCTAAACGCATCCCATGCCCCGGCTCCTACCCTTTGCCGCGATCCGCCCGCCCCGTGCGTTGGCGGCATTGGTGAGCACGCGTTCGTACATGACATATTCCGAAGAGGAGCTGGCACAGAAGCTCGACACCAACCCGTATTCCCTTCTCCATGTACTCCACCGACGAGGTGCGAGTACCGCCAACCGCTTTACCCCTGTTCGGGAGGGCTACGAGCAGTTTGTGACCGAGGGGCACTTGGACGCAGACCTCGAGGCGCACCTCTATATCTACGAGCAGCAGTGGGACGGCCATGTCTTCACGGGCATGCTCGGATTGATTTCTCTCGAAGACTACCGCGCGGGCCAAATTGTCAAGCACGAAAACACCATTGCGAAGCGGGAAAAACTCTTTGCCCGCTATTTGCGGACGGTTGGATTTCACGCCGAGCCCGTCCTTCTTGCCCGCCCTGAACACCCCGGATGGGATGACCGCATGGCCGCCATTTGCGCCGAGCGGCCCGAAACAGAGTTTGCCACGGCGGATGGGGCAATCCACAAATTATGGCTTGTCCCCTCGCAGGACGCAACGGATTTCCAGCAGATGGCGGCATCCATGCCCGCTTTTTATGTGGCGGATGGGCACCACCGTTTGGCCTCGTCTAGTCTGCTGAATGAAACCGATGGGGTCATGGCCTTCGTCCTTTCTCCTTCCCAAATGCGCATGGCGCCATTCCACCGCTTTGTCCAAAATTCCCTCGGCCTCGATTGGGTCACTCCCTTGGGGGCCGTACCCTTGCCCGAACGCCCCAGCGGCCTTCCTGCAAAGGGCCTGTATGCCTTGGACGCTCAGGGTTGGTGGCACATTCCGGCCTCGACCTTGGCCTTTCCCGAGTCTGCATGGGTCTACCAGCAAATTCTTCAACCCATTTGGAAGGTAGAAGATGAACGCAATGACTCCCGCGTTCGCTACGAACCCGGAACCATGCCCCTTGAAGAGCTCGAAAAAAACCGCCAAGGCCAAGAGGTGGTCTTTGTCCTTCCGGCACCAACCTGGGACCGCGTTACCGCGGAGGCCGACGCAGGCCGCTCCCTCCCCCCGAAGAGTACCTACATTGAGCCAAAGCTGCGCTCAGGCATCACCTTATTCGCATGGAAATAGCCCCGCGACTCCGTGCGCTTCAGGCTAGCCTCCCGCCCCAAGTCACCTTGGTCGCGGTCAGCAAAACCCAGCCTGATGCGGCTATTCTCGAAGCCTATGCGACCGGACAACGGGCTTTTGGCGAAAACCGCGTTCAGGATTTGAAAGGCAAGGCCGAACGTCTCCCCGCCGACATAGAATGGCACATGATTGGGCACGTCCAAACCAATAAGATCAAAGACTTTGCACCCTTCGTTCATTTGGTACATGGAGTAGACCGCCTCAAAGTTTTGCAGGTACTCAATCACGAGGCACAGAAGGTAGGCCGAGTCATTGATGCCTTGTTGCAAGTTCACATTGCCGAGGAGGAGAGCAAATTTGGCTTCTCACCCGAGGAACTTCAAGTTGCCCTTGCCAGCGACCTTCCCACCACCTTTCCCCATGTCCGAGTTCGAGGCCTTATGGGCATGGCCACATTTACCGACCAAGCCGATCAGGTCCGGCGAGAATTTGACGGATTGGCCCGCCTATTCCGCACGAGCCAAACGGCCATGCCGCCGCACTTTGATCAATTAAGTATCGGCATGAGCGGCGATTATCCCCTAGCCATAGAATGTGGCGCCACCATCATTCGGGTCGGCACCGCCATTTTCGGGGCCCGTAACTACTGAGTATGTACGCAGTCATTGATTTAGAAGCCACCGGTGGAAAGCCCAGCGAGGAACGCATCATCGAGGTGGCCATCTTCCTCTATGACGGCAAAGACATTGTCGATCAATTTATTTCCCTGATCAACCCAGAATGCCCGATTCCCCCGTTCGTCCAAAAGTTGACGGGCATCAAGCAGCGCGACGTTCAGGGGGCTCCTCGGTTTCACGAAGTGGCCAAGCGCATCGTCCAAATGACCGAAGGCGCCATCTTCGTGGCCCACAATGCCCCGTTTGACTACCGCGTCCTTCGCGAGGAATTCGCCCGACTGGGCTACAGCTATGACCGGCCCGTGTTGGACACGATTCCCTTGGCCCAAAAGTTCATTCCCGACTTGCCCGCCTACGGCCTGGCCACCTTGTGCGAAGAGCTGGGTATCACCAATGCGAAGCGCCATCGAGCGGATGGAGATGCCCGTGCGACGGTAAAACTCCTCGAAATCCTGCTCGAGAAGGACCGCGAGAAATACATCGAAGGGGTCTACCTCAAACAACCCGCTGCCACCGGCCGCCACCCGTTCTCGAAGCAAATTGAACCTTTGGTAAAAACCACGGGGGTCTACTACCTCTTTA
The DNA here is from genome assembly GCA_002381225.1 of Flavobacteriales bacterium UBA3431. Taxonomy (GTDB): domain Bacteria; phylum Bacteroidota; class Bacteroidia; order Flavobacteriales; family Schleiferiaceae; genus TMED14. Next base: position 97,970 of record DFSS01000043.1, read on the forward strand.
ACGAAGAAGGCGAAGTCATCTACCTGGGAAAAAGCGATCAACTTCGGGTCCGCATTGATCGGCATTTCTTGTCCACCAATGAGAAAGCCTTGGCGCTTCAAGCCGAAGTTCGTTCCCTCCGGGTCGAAGAAACGGGGAGTTTGCTATTGGCTGAAATCTTGGAGCACCTCGCCCTAAAAAAATTGCGGCCCAAGTACAATAATCCCAAAGACAAATACAGTCTGCGCATGGGGCTATTCTTGGTGCCCGGTGATCGGGGGCCGCTTTGGGACATTCGCGGTATCCGCCGGGACCAGCCTGCGCTTCAGGTGGCCGATGCCGTCGCGGGTAGCCGCATGCTCGCCCGATGGGCGCTTCGAGCGGGTGTTCGGCCTTCCGACTTGGCCCTGCCCAAACATGAAGGCCCCATCGAAAAGGCCCTACGCGCCTTAGACTTTGAGGGAGAAAGTGTGGAACAGCTCGGGGGTAGCCTGCCCGCCACTTGGACGGAAGCAGAGCTCGCCCAAGTAATCTGGCCACGTGAACGCATGATTCTGCTCGACAAAGGCCGAAAATCCGGGATGCATACGGTGTTTTTGGTGGAAGGGCATGCCTGCTTAGGGTACACTACGGCCGAATTGGCCTCAGAAACCCAAGACTTGGCCTTGCTCAAGAAAAAGCTCACCCGCTTTGAGGCCGGTTCAGGGGGAACCTATCTCCAGAGCCTGGTGGCCGAAGCCTATTGGGCGGGGCGACTGAAAGAAGTGGCCCCACGCTAAGCCCCGGTCACGATTGACTTAAAGTTTAACGCTGAGGCTCGTAATGAGTTGAGAAATGCGGCTATCCGTGGGATAGGCCGTGCCCCCTATGGACACTTGATCCCCCAAGGGCTGCAAGCTGCCTTCGTACCGCGCAGTAAGCTGGACTGGGCCAAACTTCACCCCAACCCCGATTTGACCGCCCCAGGATCCCGACGACGGGGTCACCGACTGAACGGCCGAAACTTGGGAAATGGGCGCGGACCAGATGGGAGCGGCTAAGAGCAACAACGGCCCCATTTTCACCCCCACTTCCAAGGGAATGTCGAGCCGGCGCAAGGTCCAAGGGACAGTCTGGGCACTCCCGGCGCCATCCGTATAGGTAACCGCTTGATTCAGCTCTGTGAACCACATCTGGGGCTGGAGATAGACGAGGCCTAACCCCAAGCGGGCGTATAGCCCCAAATGGTAGCCGCCAGTCGCCGTGAAGGACATGGTTTCCAATGGCTGATTCGGGTCGATCGAAAAGGGATCCACTTCGACCTGGGCAACATGCGCACCACCCGTCACGCCATACGAATAACTCTGAGCAGACAAGGATGTTTGGGTCAGAACTGTTCCGAAAGCGGCCAGCGCGAGACCTAGAAAACGTTTATCCATGCTTAACGGAAGACAAGAACCGTTCCACATTCGACTGAATGCGTCCTGGGATGTCGGTCCGATCGGCGGCCACAAAGGGTTTGCCGGTCACCAATTCAAACAGTTCAATGTAGCGCTCCGAAACGGAGGCCGCCCATTCATCCGTGAGCGTAGGAATGACTTGGCCTTCTTTTCCCTGAAAGCCGTGGGCGATCAAAAACTGCCGAACAAACTCCTTAGAAAGTTGCTTTTGGGGCGCTCCCGCCTCTTGCCGTTCTGCATAGCCCTCTGCCAAGAAGTAGCGCGAAGAATCAGGGGTATGGATTTCATCGATCAAGACAATTTGGCCCGATGGCAGACGGCCAAACTCGTACTTCGTATCCACCAAAATAAGGCCCTGCTTCGCAGCCATCTCTTGCCCTCGGGCAAACAACGCCCGCGTGTAGGCCTCCAACTGCAGGTATTCGGCCTCCGAGACCACACCTCGAGCCAAGATGTCCTCCCGTGAAATGTCTTCGTCGTGCGCGCCCAAGGCTTCTTTCGTGGTGGGCGTAATCAGCGCCTCGGGAAAGGGATCGCTTTCACGCAGACCTTCCGGCATCCGAACACCACATAGCATCCGCTCACCCGTAGCATAGGTCCGTGCGGCGTGGCCGCTCAAATAGCCGCGGATGACCATTTCCACTTTATAGGCCTCCGCGCGATGCCCCACCGTCACGACGGGATCCGGGCTCGCCATGCGCCAATTGGGCACAATGTCCGCAGTCGCCGTCAGGAAGTGTTCGGCCATTTGATTGAGCACTTGGCCTTTATGGGGGATGCCTTTGGGCAGTACCACATCAAATGCCGAAATTCGGTCCGAAGCCACCATGACCAGGAGGTCATTTTCTAAGGTGTAGACATCGCGGACTTTGCCATGGTAAACCGCTTTTTGGCCGGGGAAGGAGAATTCTGAATGCGTCAGTGTAGACATGGGGCAATTTATTGGCCGTCGTACGCGGCAATGATTTTTCGAACGAGGGGGTGGCGCACCACGTCGCGGCCATCCAACGTGATGTGGGCAATACCCTCCACATTCGTGAGGGTTTGCAAGGCATGCGGTAAGCCACTGGCCTGCTTTGTGGGCAAATCAATCTGGGAGGGGTCTCCCGTGACGATAAATTGTGAAGAGGGTCCCATCCGGGTGAGGAACATTTTCATTTGGCTCGGAGTCGTGTTCTGTGCTTCATCCAAAATCACAAAGGCCCGGTCCAAGGTGCGCCCGCGCATGAAGGCCAGGGGAGCGATTTCAATGGTGCCATTCTCGAGAAATTGCGCCAAGCGCTCTGCAGGGATCATGTCCCGCAAGGCATCGTACAAGGGCTGCATGTAGGGGTCCAGCTTTTCCTTCATGTCCCCAGGCAGAAACCCAAGGCTTTCGCCCGCTTCCACCGCGGGGCGTGTCAAAACGACGCGGCGCACCGCCTTGTTTTTGAGCGCACGCACAGCCAAGGCCACAGCGGTGTAGGTTTTTCCCGTTCCAGCGGGGCCCATGGCGAAGACCAAATCATTTTGGTCCACGGCCTCGACCATTTTTCGTTGGTTGGCCGTGCGGGCCTTGATCAACAACCCACCCACTCCATTGACGATGACGTCGTTGTGGCTATTCAAATTTTTGAGGATACTCGGCTTGTCATCCAACACAATGCGTTCCAATTGCGCCTCGGTCAAGACATCAAAGCGTTCAATGTGCCGAAATATGAGGTCGATTTTTTCCTCCAACGCCAGCACATCGGCCTCAGGCCCTTCCCACTTGATCATCTCCCCGCGGGCGGTGACTTTGAGCTTTGGAAAATAGTCTTTCAGCTGGGTCAATCGCGCATTGTTGGCCCCAAAGAGAATGCGGGGATCCAAGTTTTCTATTTGGACAATTCTTTCCATACCGGGTAAGTGGGCCGAAGCAAGTACTTTTAAGGTATCCAAAAGTACGATGTATGCCCCTCGTGACCCTCACTTCTGACTATGGCTGGAATGATCCAGATACGGCTGTAGTTCGTGGACGGGTCTATGGCGAAATGCTGCGGTCCCAAATCGGCGCTCCCCTCGTGGATATCAGCCACGGAATCCCCCCCCGTGACCACCTGGAGGCGGGCTACGTACTTCGCAGTGCCTACCCGCATTTTCCCAAGGGAAGCGTTCACCTCGTCTTGGTGGACAGTATGGATTTGACGCAGGCGGCCCCCATCGCAATGGAGCTAGACGGCCACTTTTTCCTCGGCCTTAACCACGGGGGACTCTCGCTCATTCGCCCGGATTTGAAGCCGCGGCAATGCGTCACCCTCGATCTGAAGAACAGATTGGAGCTCACCGATGTAGAATCCTTGTTAGCCGCAGCCGCCGCCCATTTGCTTAATCGGGGAGCCTTGAGTGTTCTCGGACCCGCTTTGGCGGAGCCCGCAAGCCTGCACCCACCCCATCCCGAAATCAAAAATGCGGACACCGCCATCGTGCATGTGCAATACATCGATCACTTTGGACAATTGGTCACGAATGCTAGCCAAGAGTGGCTCAAAGCCTGGCATGGCGACAAGGCTTTCGTCGCCGTGGCACGCGGCCGGCGCGTCACGCGGCACGTGAATGCCTCCAACCAAATGCAGGATGCCGGAGAACTCTACACCCGCATCAACCGATTTGGATTTCTAGAACTCGGGGTCAGCAAGCCCGGTGCGCACGGAGTCAATACAGCCGCCAGCCTGCTTGGCATGGATGTCCGCGACCCCATTGAACTCCAGCGCAAATGATTACACGCCTCGTGCATTTGCACATTTCCTTGGACCGCTGCGCAGATTTTGAAGCCTTCGTCCAGCCCCGGATGGCGCGCATTGAGGCCCAGCCTGGCTGCCTAGGCGTTCGCCTTTTGCGCGGAGAACCCGGCCATTATTTCACAGTCAGCGAATGGGTTGGGGAAAAGGACCTCGAGGCATACCGGGATTCATCATTATTTGCCGAAATTTGGCCCACGGTCAAACCCTGGTTCGCAGCCAAAGCTGCGGCCTGGACCACCACCCAAATCCCCTTCTAGCCTATGTGGGCCTTAGCCAAAAAGGAATTCAATGCATTTTTTCAGTCCTCCACAGGGGTCCTGATTCTCTGCGTCTACTTGGGCTTGAACGGCGCTTTTTTGTGGGCCATGCAAGGCCCCTTTAACCTCCTAGATAGCGGATATGCGCAGCTCGACGGTCTTTTTATGCTGTCCCCCTGGGTCTTTTTATTTCTGCTCCCGGCCATTGGGATGCGGATGCTGGCGGAAGAGCGCCGGACGGGCACATTGGAATGGCTATTGACCAAACCACTCAGCGAAATGCAGGTGGTGGTAGGTAAGTGGCTCGCGGGCATGATGCTCGTCGTGCTCGCTTTATTGCCTACGGTGGTGTATGCCCTCTCGGTCTACCAACTCGGCAATCCCGTGGGAAACTTGGACCTGGGCAGCACCTTGGGAAGTTATTTGGGACTGCTGTTTTTGGCCAGTGCCTACCTCAGCCTAAGCCTTTTCACCAGTGCGATCACGGACAATCCCATCGTCGCGTTTGTCCTGGGCATGTTGCTGAGCTTGATCTTCTATGCGGGGTTCGACCAACTCGCGTCCTTGGATGCCTTGAAATCCCAAAGTTTACTCGTGCTCAACCTGGGTATCAGCGAACACTACACCTCAATTAGTCGCGGGGTAGTGGATAGCCGCGATGTCGTCTATTTCGTAGGCTTGACATGTGTTTCATTGGCCGCTGCGCGCACGGCCCTTCAAAGCCGGAACTGGTGAATACGCGCCGTAAAGATCTTCTAACATGGCTCGGGGTGACGGGCATCGCCATCGCGGCCATCGCGGTGAGCCAGTTTGCCTTCTTTCGCTTGGACCTCACCGAGGATCAACGGTTTAGCCTCAATGAAAATACGCTAGAACTCATTGACCGGGTGGAGGACCCGCTCCTCATCACTTTGTACTTGGATGGGGACTTCCCCTCTGGTTTTCAGCGTCTGCGGGAGGAGACCCGCCGCATGTTGGATGAATTCCGTGCGCGAAACGGCAACATTCAATACGTCTTCATTAATCCTTCCGAAAATCCCGACCCCCAAGCGCGGCGTGACACCTACCAGCAGTTGCGCAACGCTGGACTCAATGCCATCCAAATTGAGGTACAGGAAGCGGATGGGGTCAAACAACAACAGATTTTCCCCGGAGCCGTCGCGACCTACCGCGACAAAGAATGGAGCATCTCCCTTCTGTTGGAGCAATTTGCCACCGCACCGGAAGCCCAGATCAATGCCTCCATCCAAAATTTGGAATACACCTTGGCCAGTGCGCTCAAAGGGCTTACTAGTACCCACCGACCCAGCATTGCCATTCTAGAGGGCCATGGTGAACTTTCTCCCATCGAAACAGCGAGTTGGGAAGCCTCAGTGGCCAAAGCCTACGATGTGGAGCGCTTCAACCTGCGCGAATTCCCCCTAGACAGCACCACCGGGCAAGCCGACCTCAGTCTCCAGGTGCGTCGCCTCAATAGCTATGACCTCCTCATTCTGGCCAAACCGCGCGCTTCCTTCTCCGACCTAGATCGTTGGTTGATTGATCAGTATCTAATGAACAATGGCCGGGGCATTTTCATGATCGATGCCGTGTACGCCGAAATGGATTCCTTGAGCTATGCGCCCGAATTCTTGGCCTACCCCATTCTTGATGCCATTGGCCTGGGGGACCAACTCTTCGCATACGGCACGCGAATCAATACCTCTTTGATCCAAGACATGGTTTGTGCCGGAGTCAACGATCGGCGCTCCGTCCGTCCCTGGGTGTACTTCCCCCTCTTTTTACCGCAGACCGATCATCCGATTGCCCGAAATCTCAACGCCGTGCGCATGGAATTTGCCACCTCCATGGATACCGTTCGCGCACCCGGCGTGGTCAAAACTCCCCTGCTTCTGACCTCGCCCTACACGCGTCGACAGCCCACCCCGGGCAGTGTTGGCCTAGCTACCTTGTATACGGACCCCAACCAGGCACTCTTCCAAGAAGGCCATTTGGCCGCGGGAATTTTATTGGAAGGTGCCCTTCCCTCCTACTACGCCAACCGCATTTCGCCCAAAACCAACGTGGCACCGCCCAAATCCGCCGCCACCGACGCCAAACTATTGGTCCTTTCGGATGGCGACTTCATGAAGAACCAGCGCAACGTAGTTCGGGCCGATCTTCCCCGCGGGGCGCCCCTTCCCCTGGGCTTTGATCAGTTCACGGGCCAACAGTTTGGCAACGCCGACTTTCTGCTCAATGCTGTGGACTATATGCTGGATGGGTCCGGCCTCATCGCGGTGCGAGGACGGGATGTCACCCTGCGCCTATTGGATAGTCCACGTGCCAACGCCCACCGATGGGCCTGGCAGGCTGGGAACGCACTCGGGCCGCTCGCCCTCGTGGTACTCCTAGGGCTCCTTTACCGCGGCCTGCGCCGCCGTCTTTACGCTCACAACTCTCAAACGTCATGAAAATTCGTTGGTCCTATGTCCTCGCCGGAGGTGTTCTTGTCACGTTAGCTGGATTGCTGGTCCGGGAAGTCGTGGCCAACCATGGAGTGGATGAAGGCCTGTATGATTTTGCCGTTTCGGATACGGCAGCTGTAACCCGCATTGTGATTTGGGACAAGAGTCCCGACACCGCCACCCTTGAACGCAAGGGAGTCCAGTGGATGGTCAATGGACAATACATTGCGCGGCACGACGCGATTGAGGTCATTCTCGAGACCCTCTACCGCGTTCGCCTTCGGAATTTCCCGCAAGCCGCCGCCCAGCAAACGATTCTCAGTGCGATGGCCACCTATGGTAAACGGGTAGAAGTGTACCAAGGGGATGCCCTGGTCAAGTCCTTCATCGTCGGCACCGAAACCCCCGACATGCTCGGGACCTACATGCTGATGGATGGGTACGACACTCCCGTTGCCACGTATTTGCCTGGATTTAATGGCTACCTATCGAGCCGATTCTTCCTGCGTGAAGACCTGTGGCGCACACGCGAACTTTGGCCTAATCCGACGGAAATGAGCGCCATCACCCTGGTTTATCCCGACTCGACATTTTTGGAAGTCCAACGAAATGGCGCCCAATTTCGGCTTGTGGGAGGCAGCGGATCGGGCATGACCGCGGACCCGATGGCCAGCCAAGCCCTCTACAAAGCCGTTCAGCAGGCGCAGTACGAAGGGATGATTATCCCCTCGGACCTCGTCTGGAGGAAGAAAGACTCCATCGCCGCTACCCAACCTGTTGCGATTGTCACGGTACACTATGCCGATGGGGAAAATGCCGAAATGCGCTTATTCCATGTGCCCGGTGGCCCGGATATTCTCGATGAAAATGGCCAGCCAGAACAGTGGGATCCGGATCGATTTTATGCCCTGATGAGCGACGGACGCTTCGTGCTTGCTCAGCGCTATGGTCTTCAACATGTGTTGAAAAGTTTTCGCGCTTTTTTGCCAAAAGGCGACCCCACGCAAATGCAGGACTAATTACTTTGCAGTATGAAGTTTATTGTATCTAGCGGCCAGCTTTTGCGCGCCCTCCAGACCGTGAGTGGCGTGATCCAGAGCAACAACACGTTGCCCATTTTGGACCATTTTTTAGTGCACCTGCACCCGGGACAACTGACCATCACGGCCTCCGACTTGGAGACGACGATGACGACGACCCTTTCGGTCGATTCGTCCGAGACGGCGACTGCCGCGATCCCCGCACGGATGTTGCTCGATACCGTCAAAAGCTTCCCTGAACAGCCCCTCACCTTCACGCTCAATCCCGCGAGCCACGCCCTTGAGGTGAGTAGTGATTTCGGAAAGTATGCATTGGCCTATGTGGATGCGGCGGAGTACCCTAAAGCGGCCTCCCTGGATGGTGCAGACCGGGTCCACCTTCCTGCGCATGTTCTCTCCACAGCCATCCACAAGACCTTGTTTGCCGCAGGCAACGACGACTTGCGCCCCGTGATGAGTGGCGTATTCTTCCAGTTCACCGGCGATGGCTTGACCTTTGTGGCAACGGATGCGCACAAGCTTGTTCGCTACCGCCGCACCGACTTTTCAGCGCCGGCAACCGCCGAATTTATCCTCCCCAAGAAGCCATTGAACTTGCTGAAGTCCACCTTGGGCACGGGCGACAATGAAGTGGAGGTGGCATACAACGAGCAGAACGCCCAGTTTACGTACGACGGCGTCACCCTGATCTGCCGTTTGATCGATGGCAAGTACCCCAACTTTGAAGCGGTCATTCCAAAGAACAACCCCAATCGCTTGGTGGTCGATCGCGGGGCATTCCTGAGCTCGGTCAAGCGCGTGTCCATTTTCTCCAACAAAACCACCCACCAAATCCGCCTGAAGGTAGCCGGCAACGAGTTGCACATTTCGGCGGAAGATTTGGACTTTGCCAACAAGGCCCACGAGCGCCTTGGGTGCAATTATGAGGGGTCCGATATGGAAATAGGCTTCAATAGCCGATTCATCGGAGAGATGTTGGGCAACCTGGAATCAGACGAGGTTGCGGTCGAGCTTTCGGCCCCCAACCGAGCAGGCATTCTTTTACCCGAAGGGGGACTGGACGCCGGCGAAGAGGTGCTGATGCTCGTGATGCCTGTGATGCTCAACGCCTAAACCGAGGCGCCATGAATCTTCTGGTGGTGGGCGATGTGCATGGCTGCGTCCATACGCTGAAGGCTTTTGTCCAGACCCATTGGAATGCCCAAGACGAATTCCTGATCTTGGTCGGGGATGTCATCAACAAGGGCCGGCACAGCGGGAAAACAGTCAAGTACTTGCGCAAGCTCCAGAAGGAATTCCCCTATTCGGTGTTTCTGCTTCGTGGCAACCACGAACACCTGGCTGCCGAATCCCTTCGCCAGGGGGAGGAACCTCCCTACCTGCAGAAACTCAAGCGCGACATGCTCAAGCGCGGCATCCCGTTCAAGCGGATGATCCAGTGGATGGGCCAATGGCCGGTCAAATGGGAGAATCCCTATGTCCTCATCACCCATGCGGGCATTTCGCTCCACGCCCGTGATCCCTTCAATCCCGATTCTTCCCGAGGCGTACTGCACAATCGGTCCGCCCTCAAAGATGTGGGAAAACTACAACTGTTTGGACACGTGGTACAGGAGGACTTTCAGCCCCGTTATTTCGCCGAAGCCCATGCCTGGGGTATCGACACTGGGGCCTGGCGTGGAGGGGGTCTGACGGGAATTCGGCTCACGCGGACGGGAGAAATCCTAGAAATCCTTCGAGAACCGACTTCAGAGTCCGACCTTTGACCTGAACAACCTTTGAATTAATCGATATCTATAGCTATGGCCAACGGAATGTTTCAACTCCCTACCCCCGTCAACGAACCCATTTATTCATACGCCCCGGGCGCCGAGCACCGGACTACATTGATTTCCACCTACGAAGCGATGTACCAGGGGATGGTGGATATTCCCCAATTTATCGATGGCAAGGAGGTTCGGACTGGTGATCTGCGCGATTGCCGTCCTCCGCACGACCACCAGCATGTGATCGGCCGCTACCATTATGGCCGCGCAGAACACGCCCAAGCAGCCGTTGACGCCGCATTGGGTGCACACGCGAGCTGGTCCTCTATGCCATGGCATGAGCGCGCAGCCATCTTTTTGCGGGCCGCAGACCTCGTAGCCGGTCCCTACCGGGCCACGATCAATGCCGCCACGATGTTGGCCCAGTCCAAAACGGTGTTTCAAGCCGAAATTGACGCGGCCTGTGAATTTGCCGATTTCTTGCGCTTCAATGCGCACTTCATGGAGAAAATTTACGCCGAGCAGCCCATCAGTGCTCCAGGGATTTGGAACCGAATGGAATACCGTGCGCTAGAGGGCTTTGTCGTCGCCATCACCCCCTTCAACTTCACGGCCATCGCGGGCAACCTGCCCGCCTCGGCAGCCTTAATGGGCAATGTTGTGGTGTGGAAACCTGCCGATAGCCAAGTGTATTCAGCCTGGGTCGTCATGGAAATTTTCCGGAAGGCCGGTTTGCCGGATGGCGTCATCAATTTGGTCTACATGGATGGGCCTGAGTTTGGCGAGGTGGTCTTCAAGCATCCCGATTTCGCCGGATTGCACTTTACCGGATCCACCGCGGTGTTCAAGCACCTGTGGAAAGAGATTGGTACAAACATCGACCGCTACAAAGCCTATCCACGCATCGTCGGCGAAACGGGCGGCAAGGACTTCGTCATTGCCCACCCTTCAGCAGAAGCCAAGCAAGTGGCGACTGGATTGACCCGCGGAGCCTTTGAATTCCAAGGACAGAAATGTTCTGCCGCCTCGCGTGCCTACATCCCTGAGAGCCTCTGGGCAGACGTCAAAACCCACCTCCTCGAGGATTTGGCGAGCTTCAAAATGGGCAGCCCTGGTGATCTTAAGAACTTTATCACCGCCGTCATTGACGAGCGTGCTTTTGATAAAATTGCGCAATTCATTGATTACGCAAAGGGACAGCCCGATGCCGATATCATCGCAGGCGGTACCTACGACAAATCTCAGGGATACTTCATCGCCCCGACGGTCATCGTTACAACAAACCCCTCCTTCCGCACCATGTGTGAGGAAATTTTCGGCCCAGTGTTGACGCTCTACGTCTACCCTGATGCAGAGTGGTCTGCCACCCTTGCCCTTGTCAATGCCACGTCAGACTATGCGTTAACGGGCGCCGTCTTTGCGACGGACCGCCACGCGGTGGATGAAGCCACCCAAGCACTGGCCTTTGCGGCAGGAAACTTCTACGTCAATGACAAACCCACGGGCGCCGTGGTGGGTCAGCAGCCTTTTGGCGGCGCACGCGGCTCGGGCACCAACGACAAAGCCGGCTCCGTACTCAATTTGCTGCGTTGGGTATCCCCTCGAACCATCAAAGAAACCTTGGTTCCTCCCACGGACTACCGCTACCCTTTTATGGGCTAAACGGTCACTAGACGCGATAAAAAAGGGGGATGCACTTTGGTGTATCCCCTTTTTCATTTTGGACCAGGAAGTCTAGAGGAAGGAGTCCTTGAGGGAGGGGTGGAAGGGGAAATTATTTGGCTGGAATGCGCACGACGTATTTCGTGTCATAAAATTCCCCGGGTAAAATATCCGAAAGCGGGAACAGCTTTGCTTTCATTCCTGCCAGCTCCTCGGTTAAATCTCCGCCTTTCAAGGCATAGAGGGCCGCATTGGGGTTTTTGCTCCAACTGTGGCGGACCCAGGCCCTCAAGGTGGCGGCAGGGGCCACCGCGCGGGTCACCACGACGTCAAAGGGGCCTTTAACCGCTTCCGCCCGAGCATGGACAGCCCTGACGTTGGTCAGGCCCAACGCATCAACGATCGCCTGAACGACTTTAATTTTTTTCCCAATGGAATCCACGAGGGTAAACTGAATATTTGGAAAAGCAATGGCTAATGGAATTCCGGGGAATCCTCCGCCAGTTCCCACATCCAATACATGCAGGCCTGGACGGTGGGGCATGATGCCTCCCAAGCACAGCGAGTGCAAAATATGCCGCTCCCAGATGCCATCTTGGTCTTTGCGGGAAATCACATTGATTTGGGCATTCCATTCCGCGTATAAAGGCGGCAGCAATTCCATCCTAGCGACGGCTTCTGGAGTCAAAAATGGGAAGGCGGAAGCCCAGTGGTCAGGAGGGGTCATTTTTTCCATACAGTTAAGGCCCGAAACAAGAAATGACTTCGAAGCCAGATGGGAGAGGCAAGGCCCAAATAGCCTAACCCTAGTCTACGCGACCACGCGGTGGCATAGGCTGTCCAAACGACCTGCAAGACCACGTAGAGCGCGAGCAAGGCTTGCAATTGACTCTCCACAAAGCGGACCTGGGCTGGGTAGTTCGCCGGGGAATAATTCAAATCATCCATGGTCATCCACAAGAGGACCATATGCAGGCCCGCCGTGGCCGCCACGGCATCCAAGAGGAGAATGAGAAGCGCGTACCGAGCCGGGGCAAAGCGCTCCAATGCGCTACGGTGTGCACGCATTTTGGCATCTTTTCGTTCAAGCCAAGGGCGTTGGAGAAGCGCGTGGGGATGGACCACGGGGACGATCTGGCCATGGGCGGCGATGTCAGCCAGGAGAAATTCTGCTTCCCCACCGTCTAAATGCATGTTCGAGAGGTAGCCCTTCACCTCGAAGAAGCGGGCAATTTCAAAGGCAAAATTCACCGGGACCATGCCGGTAGGGATGCCGTTTGCAAGGAGCGGCATCCGAAGGCTGCACCGGATTGCGGCCCAGGCATTCCGGCCTAATGCTTGGATGCGTTGGGGTAACGGCGAGGCTGGGGGCAGAGTGACCGGGGCAAAGGTGGCCACGACTTTTCCTCGGCGCATCGGCGCTGTCAAACTTCGCTGCCAGGCCTGAAGATCGGTGGGCACCGTACACGCGGTATCTACCCACAATGCATGCGTTCCATGTGCCGCTTTCACGGCCAAAGTCAAAGCGAGCTTGCGAGTGCTCCAAAAGCGCTCCGAGGGAGGTATGGTCACGACCACCAAGCGGGGATATTTTCGTTTAAGCGCTTCCAAGGCATTGGGCGTTTCGTCCTCACTTTGGTTGTCCACCGCCAGAATTTCCGAATGGGGAAACGCCTCCATCGCGGCATGGATCCAACGTTCGAAGCCTTCCGAATCATGGCGCCCCACAATCATGATGGAACAGGACTCTGGGGCAACCCCCTGACCGGGCGCCTTCTTCCAAGTGGACCAAAGGCCCGTCGTTTGAACCACTACCCAGCTGGCCACCGCCACAATGGCTAATGAAATCCAGAAGATGGCCGCCAAGGCCGTCATGGTCTGGGAAGACAAGACCGCTTGGCTCGATTGTAAAAACATGACAGTGCTCATCTTGGCACAAAAGTAGTCCAAAGGAAAGGCCTAATTTTGCCCTATGCATTTTGATGTCGACGCCCGTGATCCGGGCAGTTCTGCGCGCGCCGGACGCTTACACACCGCCCATGGCGAAGTCCCCACCCCCATCTTTATGCCGGTAGGGACCCTCGGCACGGTAAAAGGGGTCCACCCGCAGGAACTCAAGACCGATGTCCGCGCCCACATTGTCCTGGGAAACACCTACCATTTGTACTTGCGCCCCGGTACCGACATCCTCGAGAAGGCCGGTGGCTTGCATGCCTTTACCACGTGGGATGGCCCAATGCTTACCGACAGTGGGGGCTTTCAAGTTCACAGCCTGCAGGACATTCGAAAAATCACCGAAGAAGGGGTCAAATTTCAATCGCACATCGATGGCAGTCGCCATCTCTTCACCCCGGAATCAGTGATGGACGTGCAGCGCCAAATCGGGGCGGACATCGTCATGGCCTTCGATGAATGCACAGACTACCCCTGTGCCAAGCCTTATGCCCGGGAGGCGATGGAGCGCACACACCGCTGGCTCGATCGATGCATCGCCCGATGGGACGCCACCTCCCCACTCTACGGCTACAACCAAGTCCTCTTCCCCATCGTCCAAGGGTCTACCTATTCGGATTTGCGCCGTGAATCCGCCGAGTTCATCGCTTCCAAGGAAGCATGGGGCAATGCCATTGGAGGGCTGTCCGTGGGGGAACCTGCGGAGGAAATGTATGCCATGGCAGAGGAGGTTTGCCACATTCTCCCAGCCGATAAGCCCCGCTACCTCATGGGGGTGGGCACACCAGCCAATATTTTGGAAAACATTGCGTTAGGCGTAGATATGTTTGATTGTGTCATGCCTACCCGAAACGCCCGGAATGGCCAAATTTTCACGTCGGAGGGCATCATCAATCTCCGGAACGCAAAATGGCGCGACGATTTTAGCCCCTTGGATCCCCTAGGCGATGCTTCCGTGGACCAACGCTACACCAAGGCCTACATGCGGCACCTGTTCATGGCGGACGAGGCCCTCGGCAAGCAAATTGCCAGCATTCACAATCTGCGTTTTTACCTCTGGTTGGTCGAAGAGGCCCGAAAACACATTGTCGCGGGGGATTTTGCCGCTTGGAAAAACAGCATGGTGCCCCGACTCCAAAACCGCCTCTAATTCACCATGATGAACCGCCTGGAACGCTACATATTCTTCAAATTCTTGGGGAATTTTGCCTTGTTCATGGGCCTGGTGATGCTCATTGCGGTGGTTTTTGACGTGAGCCAAAAACTGGACAACTTTATCAGTCAAGGCGCCACCCTCGAGACCATCTTGGGGGACTACTATGTCAACTTCATTGCCTACTATGGGACCACCTTCAGTGGACTCATTGTCTTCTTGTCCACCATTTTCTTTACGGCACGCATGGCCGACCAAACGGAAATCATCGCTGCGCTCACAGGAGGGGTATCGTTTCCACGCCTGCTCAAGCCCTACCTCTACGGAGCCGCCGTGGTCTTCGGCACGACAGCCCTTCTGAGTCACTTCCTGATTCCAACTACCAACATCCGCCGAATTCACTTCGAGGACACCTATGTGAAGGACATCGCCCCCTCTCGCCCGATCAATATCCACCGCCAGGTCCTGCCGGGGCACTTCGTGTATGTTGAAACGTGGAGTCCCGAGCGTCTCGGCGGCTACCACTTCACCTACGAGATCTTTGACGATCTCCGCATGCGGGAAAAACTCCAGTGTGACTTTGTCCGCTTTGACACGGTTCGGAACGTTTGGCAGTTGGACATGTGGGTGCGGCGGCGCTGGGATGCCCAAGGGGTCCAATCCCTCTCTCAAGGCCGCCGCTTGGACACGGCCTTTACATTTGGGCCCAGCACCATTGCGCCGGACTTGCGAAGTACGGCAACCATGGCCTCCCCTGCCCTGTGGCGTTTCCTAAAGCAAGAGCGCCTGAGCGGATCCGAGGCCGTGATTTACCACGAAATGGAATGGCACCGCCGGACCGCTTATCCATTCTCGGCCTTCATTTTGGTCCTCATCGCGGTTAGTTTGGCTTCTGAAAAAAAGCGAGGGGGAATCGGCACCCAAATCGCGCTGGGGCTGCTTTTGGCCGTCACCTACATCTTTGTTATGCAGCTGAGTAACATCTTCGTGAGTTCCCCAGCCATTGGGCCCTGGCTGGCCATTTGGCTGCCAAATATCCTCTTTGCCCTATTGGGGGCGGTCCTCTACCTTCGAGCGGCTAAATAACGGCTATGTCCCTCCTCCGCCCGACCGACGATTCACCCATCTGGGTGCACCACCTCTGGATGCATTTTATTGTCCTGATTTGGGGCTTTACCGGTGCTCTGGGCAAGCTCATCCACGTCGATGCCCTGCCCTTGGTCTGGCACCGCATTGTCTTGGCGGCTGTTTTTATGGCGCTCTTCGCCGGCGTAACGCGACGACGCTTTGTCCTCCCACCGCGGGAGCTCCTTGGCCCATTGGCCCTGAATTCCGCGATTATTGTGGTGCACTGGATTACCTTCTACCACGCCATCAAATTGTCCAACGTGTCTTTGACGCTCGCGTGCTTAAGCACCGGACCATTCTTCACCAGCCTTTTGGAACCCCTCTTCTTCAAGCGCCGGATTCTTCCAGCGGAAATTCTCTTAGGCGGTGGGGTGGTC
Organism: Flavobacteriales bacterium UBA3431; assembly: GCA_002381225.1. Classification (GTDB taxonomy): domain Bacteria; phylum Bacteroidota; class Bacteroidia; order Flavobacteriales; family Schleiferiaceae; genus TMED14. The sequence continues at coordinate 113,933 of DFSS01000043.1, forward strand.
GCAGGCATGCTCTTGCTTTTTGGCTCTGTAGAGGGCCAAACGACAGCCATCCTCGTAGGCCTAAGCAGCTCTATCCTCAGTGCGTTGTTCTCGGTCATGAACGGACGCATCGTGCAGCGTATGCCTCCTTTGGACATTTCATTTTGGGAAATGAGTATAGGGGTTGTGCTACTCAGTCTTTACTTGGGAGCCCAGGGGCACTTATTCCAAACGATGACCGCCCCCTCCGGTTCGGACTGGATCTACCTGGTGGGACTGGCTACTTTCTGCACCGCATTTGCTTTTGTGCAATCGGTTCGCATCATGCGCTACCTCTCCCCATTCACGGTAATGCTAACCATCGCCATGGAGCCCGTATACGGAATTCTCATAGCCCTCTTTCTCTTTGCGGAGTCGGAGGCCATGACCGCCGGGTTCTATCTAGGCGTCGCCACCATCCTAGCCATGCTGATGTTGGATGCCTACATCAAGCGTCGCAAGCGCCGAAAAGCCGCGTAAGTTTTCCACATTTCCGGGATTCTCCCCGAGGGAATGTGTAAGTTTGAACTCTTGCCTAAAAAGTATGGATTACCTCGATTTTGAAGCCCCCATCCGGGAAATAGATGAGCAAATTGCCAAGGCTCAAGCCCTCCAAGCCGAGAGCGGAGTCGACATGTCGGAGAGCCTCGCCGAACTGAACGCCAAATTGGCTCAGGTTCAAGCGGAACTCAAGGCCTCCCTCACACCTTGGCAACGTGTCCAATTGAGCCGCCACACGGGCCGCCCCTATACCTTGGCCTACATCGAGGCCATGACGAACGGGGATTTCATTGAAATGCATGGTGACCGCCACGTCAAAGACGACAAAGCGATGATCGCTGGCTGGGGCCAAGTCGAAGGCGAAAGTTTCCTCTTTGTGGGCCAACAAAAAGGTGTCAACACGAAAATGCGCCAGCTACGAAATTTCGGAATGGCCAACCCGGAAGGCTACCGCAAGGCCTTGCGGCTCATGAAGCAAGCAGAAAAGTTTGGACGCCCAATTGTCACGCTCATTGACACTCCGGGTGCCTTTCCAGGTCTCGAAGCAGAGGAGCGCGGCCAAGGAGAAGCCATCGCCCGAAACATCTTGGAGATGGCGCGCTTGAAGGTTCCTGTGATTTGCATTATTATCGGCGAAGGCGCTTCCGGCGGTGCCCTGGGCATTGGGGTCGGAGATCGCGTCATGATGCTCGAGAACACCTGGTACTCCGTCATTAGCCCCGAATCCTGCTCGTCCATCCTCTGGCGAAGCTGGGACTTCAAAGAAACGGCGGCGGAAGCCCTGAAACTGACCGCCCCCGACATGTTGAAAAACGGCCTCATCGATGGCATCATCGAAGAACCCGCCGGGGGTGCGCACCGCGATCCCGAAGCGATGTTCGAGATTTTAAGCCGTGAAATTTTACGCATGTACCGCGAACTCAAAGATGTCCCCGCCCCAGAATTAGTGGCAACGCGCATTGAGAAGTTTTGCAACATGGGCGTGTACGAAGAAACTGCGGTATCCTAAACGATGGAACCACTCGCCTCCACCTCCCCCCGTGCCCGCCGGGAATCCCCCACCCTTCCGCTGGGAGGCGTAGGGCGCATTCCTCCGCAGGCCATTGAGTTGGAGGAAGCCGTATTGGGCGCTCTGCTCATCGACCGAGATGCCCTATCCAAAGTGGTGGACATCCTCGCCGCTGAATCCTTCTACGTGGAGGCCCACCAGCATATTTTTGAAGCCGTTACTCACCTCTTTGGGGAGTCGGACCCCATTGATATTTTGACGGTAGCCCAGCGCCTTCGAAAGGAAGGGAAATTGGACAAAGTAGGGGGTGAAGCCAAGCTCATTGGTCTGTCTACCCGAGTATCCTCATCTGCGCACATTGAATTTCATGCGCGCATCGTTGTGCAAAAGCACATCCAACGTGAGCTCATTCGCATCTCCAACGAGATGATCGAGGAAGCCTATGACGAAACCAATGATGTCCTCGAACTCTTGGACAAGGCGGAACAAAACCTCTTCAACGTCTCCCAAGGCAACCTGAAGAAGAATTACGAAGGATCCTATGAGCTTGTGAAGCAAGCTGTCAGTCGGATTGAAGAAATTTCCAAGCGCGAGGGACTCTCCGGCGTTCCTTCTGGATTTACGGGTGTGGACCGCGTGACTTCCGGATGGCAGAAATCGGACTTGATCATCATTGCTGCCCGTCCTGGTATGGGTAAAACCGCGCTGGTCCTTTCTATGGCGCGGAATATGGCCATTGACCACCAAATTCCGGTAGGTGTTTTCTCCCTAGAGATGTCCTCGGTTCAGCTGATTACCCGATTGATTTCATCTGAAACGGGAATTGGGGCGGAAAAGCTCCGAAAGGGAAATCTAGATACCACCGAATGGCAGCAGCTCACCTCCAAGGTGAAGCGTCTGGAGGATGCGCCCATCTACATTGACGACACCCCTGGACTTTCCGTCTTCGACTTGCGGGCTAAATGCCGGCGACTTGTTGCCCAGCATAAGGTGGGCATCATCGTCATCGACTATCTGCAGTTAATGACGGCCGGTGTGGGAAAAGCAGGCGGCAACCGAGAGCAAGAAATTTCGACCATTTCGCGTTCCCTAAAGAGCATCGCCAAAGAATTGGAAATCCCCGTGATTGCGCTCTCACAGCTCAGCCGTGCGGTAGAGACTCGCGGAGGAAGCAAGCGTCCCTTGCTATCAGACTTACGTGAATCTGGGGCCATCGAACAGGATGCCGACATCGTTTCTTTTATCTACCGACCAGAGTACTACCAAATCCACGAGTGGGATGATGATGGCACGCCTTGTGACGGCCAAGCTGAACTCATTATCGCCAAGCACAGGAATGGTTCTTTAGAGAACGTACGCTTGAAATTTGAAGCGACCATGGCCAAGTTCTCCGACTTGGATCACCACGGGGCCGCGGGTGGCATGCCGACTGTTTTTGAATCCAAGATGAACGCCGCGGCCAACGATGCCTTCTCCACGAAGGTTGATCCCATGGACGACGATTACCCCGTATTCTAGGGGCTCCACGACCATAAGGCTTAATTGAACATGCGCCAGCGTCCTTCAAATAGGACCGCTGCGGCGGCGACTGGGTAGTTTTCCGCCAAGAAAATCGTGTTGGGAATCCATCCCTGGTTGGCGTTCTGGAACTTCACCAAAAACTCGGCCTCCTTCTTGAACCGAACGCCCGCCAGCGGCGTAACAATCCCATTGGGCGCAATGGTGCCCGAATTGGGCGAATAGGCGAACTGCCCGCGTTCGGGCACATAGACCGGCCGCGCCCAGCGACCTGCCCAGCCAATCGCCTCCAAGGCAATGAAAAACTGGGTATTCGGATTGATATTCCATTGACGGTCCCACGCCGCCTTCAGCATCAACGGGGGCATCATCAGCTCCGGCGCCGAAGTCCACGTGAAGTTGGCCGCAACATCTAGATGGGAAGCCTTCCCTGTTTTTTCCAAGGAAAACGGACTCACCCATCGCACTCTGACCAATTGACTGGCGGGTGTCGCCGTCCAAACACCAAGGTCCTCCGCATTCTGAACAACCAAAAGATTACGCTTGCTGTAGTCCTCATAGCGCAGGGTAAGCCTACCCTTTGCAAGCCACATGAAAGCTGAAAACATGGAGGGTTGCAGGACTTCCTGACCCGACCAAAATGGCGCGTAGTTTCGCTCCGCCGTAACGTCCAACGGCGCATAAAATAGATTCTTTACCGTCAATTGATAATTCCCTGAAGCCACATGGTACTTCATAGTTGATGACCCAGTGGTCAGCTGTACATAGGGGTCCCAGGTGACGCCAAATGAGCTATCCAGGTCGTTCACAAACTGTCCACGATGGAGCACCCCCAAACGCAG
>DFSS01000043.1:118137-119283 GCA_002381225.1 Flavobacteriales bacterium UBA3431
TGTGTCGGAAACCCCTAAGGTCGGACCCTGAAAACTTCGACTATTTTCATCACCTGAATACGTCATCAACCACTTGTTGTAGAGAGTCAGGGTAGCCCAGCCACTGATTTCCGTCGCATTGGAAGTTGCCGTGGTCCAACGCGTCGGCACCAAAGCGCGGTTCGAAATAAAGGCGGTGGATTCCGTCAAAACACTTGGATCTTCCACCCCACCCGTTTCATTTCGCACACCTTGGATCGCGCTAAGACTCCCTTTGAACTCCCATGTGCCGGCACTGTCACGTGCTTCGTGCATCACAATCAGTTGATCTGCCCCGTAGCGTTCATTGTACAATTGTCCTTGCGCTTGCAAACGACCGTAATGGATATTCCAATGTTTGTACGCGGATTGCGGCGCAGACGCATTCAATTCAAAATACTGACCACGGCCTTGACTACTTTGGTAGGTCCACTCCACACTAGGAATAGGCCCCTTTCTAAAATACGTGGGATACCCATCTTGTTTCAGCGCACTAAAGTCACAGAACCATGTCGGCAGAAGCTGTACCCTTGGCGCCCCTAATGTACCAATCGTTAAATCCTTGAGCACTACTGTACGGCTCATGTAATTCCGATAATGGACAGCTGGAAGCCGTGTTTCCATGGCCCAATTATCCCCTTGGGAAAGATGCATGAACCACTTCTCTACGAATTGCCCTTTGGGTTCGGCCACACTGTCCAAGTCATGAGCGATAACATCAGGAAGCAAATCGGCCACACTGTCCGAGTCACTCGATATACTGTCTAATACCAAAATGGTGTCGAGGGTGGATGAAGCCTGAAAAGGGACATCCTGACCGAAGGCACTTAAGGCGCCTAAAATCCCGATAAACACTGGCAATAGAAGACGCATGCGCATGGTCAAAATTACGGAAATAAAAAAGCCCCACCATATGGTGAGGCTTTATAAAGGTTTGGCGGCGACCTACTCTCCCGGGGTTAACCAGTACCATCGGCGCAATCGGGCTTAACGACTCTGTTCGGAATGGGAAGAGGTGATCCCCGACGCAATAACCACCAAGTTATAACAAGGTAATTTGGCATATCGGAAGCAACATAAAACAATCTGGATGAAAAATCCACGGGTAATTAGTACTACTCGGCTATG
>DFSS01000043.1:119542-119778 GCA_002381225.1 Flavobacteriales bacterium UBA3431
TACACCTATAGCCTATCAACGTCCTCATCTTGAACGACCCTTAAGAGAAATCTCATCTTGAGGTGGGCTTCGCACTTATATGCTTTCAGTGCTTATCCCAACCGCACATAGCTACCCTGCGATGCAGCTGGCGCCACAACAGGTACACTAGAGGTGCGTCCGACACGGTCCTCTCGTACTAATGTCAGCTCCCCTCAAATTTCTAACGCCCATAGTAGATAGAGACCGAACTGTCT
>DFSS01000021.1:0-2096 GCA_002381225.1 Flavobacteriales bacterium UBA3431
CTAGCCCCGACGAAGCCCACCCCTTCGTATATTCGCCTTCCTATGAAAAAGATTCTCATTCTCCTCGTTGCGTTGACGTTCGCATGGCCGACGACGACGTTGCATGCCGGCGAAGGCATGTGGATTCCTTTGTTGATGAAGAAACTCAACTACAAGGACATGAAAAAGGCTGGCCTCAAGTTGTCAGCCAAAGACTTGTACGACGTGAACCACGGTTCATTAAAGGACGCCATCGTGTCGTTTGGCGGCTTTTGTACGGGGGAAATCATCTCGTCGGAAGGCTTGATTTTGACCAACCACCACTGTGGCTACGATGCGATTCAGAAGCATTCCACTTTGGAAAACAACTACTTGGCAGATGGCTTTTGGGCTATGACGCGTGCGGAAGAACTTCCTAACCCGGGCCTCTTTGTCAATTTCTTGGTCCGAATAGAAGACGTCACCAAGGACATGAACAAGGTGCTCAAAGACGACATGACGGAAGCGGAGCGCGCTGCCGCCGTGGCGGAAAAGGCCAAAGAGTTGATTGCCAAGGCGACCGAAGGCACCGAATACGACGCCGACGTGGAGTCTTTCTACCACGGCAACGAGTTCTACCTCTTTGTTTACCACAAGTTCAACGACGTTCGCTTGGTGGGTGCGCCTCCCAGCAGCGTAGGCAAATACGGTGGTGACACGGACAATTGGATGTGGCCGCGCCACACCGGAGACTTCTCCATGTTCCGTGTGTACGCAAGCAAGGATGGCAAGGGGTCTGAGTACAGTACGGAAAACGTCCCCCACCAGCCCAAGCATCACTTGCCTATTAGCATGCAAGGCGTGAAGGATGGCGATTTTGCTATGGTTTGGGGCTACCCTGGCAGCACGGACCGCTACCTCTCTAGCTGGGGTGTTCAGCAAGCCGTGGACCTCTACAACCCCACCGTCGTGGAAATCCGGGACGCCAAATTGGCTGTCATGCGAAGCTACATGCAAGCGGATCCAGCTTTGAATATTTTGTTGGCATCGAGCTACGCACAAACCGCCAACTACTGGAAGTACTACATCGGTCAGACGGAGCAGTTGGTAAACAACCACGTCTATGACAAAAAGGCCCAACTCGAAGCCCAATTCGCGGCATGGGTAGCGGCGGACCCTAAGCGTCAGGCGAAGTATGGCGAGACGCTAAAATTGATGCAGGCCTACTACCGTGCTACGGATCCAACCGTTAAAAACAAAGTCTACCTCATGGAGGCGGTCATACGTGGCCCTTCGGCGGTCTTGTTTGCCTACCGCACAGCTCGGGCATTGGAGCGTGGCGTTGCCAATCCTGAAATGATGGGCAAAATGCTTCCCGCGATTGAATCTCAGGCAGCGGGCCATTTTGCGGAATTCCATGCCGAGAGCGACCGCGATTTGATGGAAGTTCTTTGGAAGATGTACGCGAAAAACATTTCGCTGGATCAGCAGCCCCGCTTCATCAAGAATGTGGGTGAAGTTGGTGGCGATTTCAAAGCTTACGCGGAACACATTTACGCGACGTCCATCTACATGAACGAGGAACGCTTCAAGGCCTTTCTGGCCAACCCAGACAGCGCCACCTTGGCGAATGATCCTTTGACCAAAGTAGCCAACGATTTCCGCGAGGCCTACTTCGGTGGTCAGGATCCGGAATTGTCAGAAATGGAGGGCAAGGCCTACCGCTTGTGGACTGCCGGTGTGCGCGAAATGTTGCCCAACGAAGATTGGTCTCCAGACGCCAACAGCACGATGCGTATGACCTTCGGAAAAGTAGGTTCCTACGAACCCAAGGACGGCGTGACCTACAACTACTACACGACGCTCGACGGCGTGATGCAGAAGGAGGACGCGACCAACCCCGAATTTGAGGTGCCTCAACGCTTGAAGGATTTGTACAACGCCAAGGACTACGGCCAGTATGCGGACGCCAATGGTAAATTGCCTGTAGGCTTGATCACGGACAACGACATTACTGGTGGCAACTCCGGCTCGCCTTTGATCAACGGCAAGGGCGAGTTGATCGGTGTGGCCTTTGACGGCAACTGGGAGGCCATGTCCGGGGATATCTTCTTTGAGGACGAACTACAGCGCACCAT
>DFSS01000021.1:2483-3637 GCA_002381225.1 Flavobacteriales bacterium UBA3431
ACGGATTTTACCTTTGAGTCGTTATACCCCCGCACACCAAACTTTTACGCCATGCTCCACCTTGGACCTAAGGGCCTTGAAGAGGCCTATCAAACGAACTCTGATCAGTTTAAAGCGGACTTTCAGGCAGCGGGCCTGACGCGTTCTAAAGACCCCCTCGCATTGGCCTGGACCTACCGATTGGGATTGGAGCCGGAACAGTCCTCGGCCCCACAAATCGGCAACGGCACCTTGTGGTTTACCATAGCCATGACGTTTGCGGCTTTTTTCTTTTTCCGCATCCCGGATTGGGCCGGACCCCCTAGTTACGATTGGTTCGTCCCCTATATCGCACCTGTTTTCCTGCTGCCCTTGATGGCCTATCATACAACCATTCACCGGGCTTGGGGTGAGATGCGTGCCTTTTGGTCCCTGGCGATCGGATTGTTGGCCTTGTACGTCGTAGCCGATTTCTACTGGGGCAATTGGCCTTATCCATCCTATGAATGGAGGACAAATTCAGAAACCGGTCGGTTGGAATATCTGGACGTGGAGGATCCTTTTGCCTTGGTCCGTCAGGCCCAGACCTTGGTCCAAATTCACTTTCCCTTGTTGCTCTGGGGCCTTTTAGGCTATGTGTACACCCGTTTATCAGCAGGAGAAGAGCGTGTGGACTTTGTCCGACATAGCGTGCAAGTGGGCCTTTTTGCCTTTATCGTAGGTCTGGCGGGTGGAGCACTCATGGCCTTAACGGCTGGGTTACTCAGCCTCTTAGATTATCCCGAAAGTTTCTTTGAAAATTTGGCCATTTGGGGCCTGTGCGGTTTGCCCTTTTTTGGACACTACCTCTGGGTGACCAACAAGCAGATTTTGGAGAAAATTTTGCCCACACTTGCGCGCATCTTCATCCCGCTTTTCTTGTTGGTGGTACTCATCTTCTTAGTCACCTATCTTGGCCAAGGCTTGACCAACTTGCGGGAGAACCGTGAGCAGCTCTTCATCTTCAACCTCCTGCTCATTTTGGTCATTGGCTTGGTGATGATGCACTATGCGTTTGAAGAGGAAAAGCATCCAGCCATTACGTTGGGGGTAGGGGCACTAGTGGCATTGACCCTCGTGGCGGATGGCATTGGATTGTGGGCGATTGGCTCCCGAATGCTGGAATTTGGCCTGAC
>DFSS01000021.1:3974-8267 GCA_002381225.1 Flavobacteriales bacterium UBA3431
GCTGCGGCACCCGTGCGCCGAATGCTCAACACCATGCTCGGATTGTTCGTGGCCTGGACCCTGGTGGTAGTGGTCTTGTTCCCCCTAGTTTATGGCCGGTACGATTCGGCAGAAAAGGCCCAGCACATCCAGGACAACCCGTTGAGAAGTTATTCTTCAGCGGATATTTCGGAGGCCACGGAAGAAGCCACCATGGAGGATATAGTCGAAGCGCCGGCTCCGGTGATGGAGCCTTAAGGCTACTTAGGAAAACTTTTTTAGGACCGCTTGCAGCTCAGCGTCGCTCTTGTAGGTAAGCGTGATGGTACCGCTGCCATTGGCCTTCTGGACGACTTTGGCGGTCAGTCCCGTTTTCTGCGCCAGTATGGCTGCGGCGGGATGGGGTGCGGCTTCAGCGGGTGCAGCTTTGGGCGAAGAAAGACCACGCACCGCCGATTCTAGCTGACGGACGGACCATCCACCTCGTACACATTGGTGATAAAGCTGGTCGCGGGTAGAATCCTCAGCCACCCCGACAAGGGCACGTGCGTGGCCCATGGAAATTTCGCGGTCGCGCAGACCCGCTTGGACGAGTGGAGACAATTTGAGTAATCCGATGTAGTTGGCCACCGTGGATCGCTCCTTTCCGACGCGGTCAGACACTTGTTGCTGTGTCATATCACACTCCTCCATCAATCGGGCGTAGGACAAGGCCACCTCCATGGCGTCGAGGTCTCGGCGCTGGATGTTTTCCACCAAGGCCATTTCCAACATTTCCTGGTCGTTCGCAAGGCGAACATAGACGGGAACCACCTCCAAACCAGCTAGCTGGGCCGCGCGGAATCGGCGTTCACCGGAGATGATTTGGTATTTGCCAGGGCGAAGACGGCGAACCGTCAGGGGTTGCACAATGCCCAAGGCCGAAATCGAGGCGGCCAATTCCTGCAAATGCTCGGGCTCAAAATGCACGCGCGGTTGCTTGGGGTTGGCTTCAATATCGGCCACGGCGACCTCAAAGACCCCGCTGACTACCTCCTTCGCTCCGGCATCTTGGCTGGAGGTGGCAGAGTTGGTCTGAAGGAGGGCCGAAAGCCCCCTTCCCATGGCGGGTCGTTTGGGTGTTGACATGGTCCAAATATCGGAATTCTGTCGGGGCTTTTTTCAAGATTTTTAGGTGGAACCCGGGGCGTACCTTTGCGGTTCTATTGGCTATGAAGGACATTCGGAATTTTTGCATCATTGCACACATCGACCATGGGAAAAGCACCCTGGCGGATCGCCTATTGGATGCTACGCAAAGCGTAACCGCCCGCGAACAAAAAGAACAGTTGCTGGACAACATGGACTTAGAGCGCGAGCGGGGGATCACGATTAAGAGTCATGCGATCCAGATGGACTATGCGACCAAATCTGGGAAGTACCGTTTGAATTTGATTGATACCCCGGGACACGTCGACTTTAGCTACGAGGTTTCGCGGAGTATTTCGGCCTGTGAGGGAGCGCTCTTGGTGGTCGATGCCGCGCAAGGCATCCAGGCTCAGACCATTTCCAACTTGTACCTCGCGATAGAACATGACTTGGAGATCATTCCTGTCATGAACAAAATCGACCTTCCCAGCGCCAACCCCGATGAAGTAGCGGATCAAATCATGGAATTGATTGGATGCAAACGCGAGGATATTCTGAGTGTGAGCGCCAAATCTGGATTGGGCGTCCCCGAATTGCTCGAGGCCATTGTCCAACGCATTCCTGCTCCGGAAGGCGATGAATCGGCCCCCCTACAAGCCGTCATCTTTGATTCGGTGTACAATTCCTTTCGAGGGATTGAAGCGATTTTCCGCATTAAAAATGGCCAAATCCACAAAGGCGAAAAGGTCAAGTTTATGGCCACCGGTAAAACGTATGAGGCCGATGAAATTGGCGTTCTACGCCTGAATAAAGACCCCAAATTAATACTTGGAGCCGGCGACGTGGGCTACATTATTTCGGGCATCAAGGAAGCGAAAGAGGTCAAGGTGGGCGATACCATCACTTCGGTGAGCCGTCCCGCTGAAGCCGCTGTAGCCGGTTTTGAGGATGTGAAGCCCATGGTTTTTGCCGGAATCTATCCGGTGGATACGGAAGAATTTGAGGAACTACGTGGAGCACTGGAAAAGCTTCGCCTCAATGATGCGTCCCTCACCTTCGAAGCGGAGACTTCGGCGGCCCTCGGATTTGGATTCCGCTGTGGCTTCCTCGGGATGTTGCACATGGAGATTATCCAAGAGCGCTTGGAGCGGGAGTTCAATATGACCGTGATCACCACCGTTCCCAACGTGTCTTACCACGCCTTTATGAAGGGGGACCCCACCAAGCAAATTTTGGTCACCAACCCGTCGGATTATCCGGACCCCTCGGGCTTGGACCGCATTGAAGAACCCTTTATCAAGGCCCAAATCATCACGAAAAGCGAGTACGTGGGAGGGGTCATGAAACTCTGTATTGATAAGCGCGGAACGATTACGGGTCAGTCCTATTTGACCTCTGATCGGGTAGAATTGAGTTTTGACATGCCGCTCGCTGAAATTGTTTTCGATTTCTATGATCGCCTGAAAACGATTTCCCGCGGATATGCCAGCTTTGACTACCACCCGATTGGGTACCAGGCATCCAACCTCGTGAAGGTGGATGTCATGCTCAATGCGGAGCCCATTGATGCCCTGAGCGCCCTGATACATAAAGATCGCGCCTACGACATTGGCCGACGGCTCTGCGAAAAGCTCCGGGAGCTGATCCCACGTCAGCAGTTCGTCATTGCCATCCAAGCCGCGATCGGCGCCAAAATCATCGCCCGCGAAACGCTATCTGCCCTCCGCAAGGATGTAACGGCCAAGTGTTACGGCGGGGATATCTCTCGAAAACGCAAGTTGCTTGAAAAGCAAAAAGCGGGTAAGAAGCGAATGCGCCAATTGGGCAATGTCGAGATTCCCCAGGACGCCTTCTTGGCGGTCTTGAAGCTCAACGACTAAGTCACCCTAAGCCCTTCCCGGGGTATATTCGTTTTATGGCTCAGAAAAAAGCATTGGAACGCCTGCAAAAGCTCCGTGAGGAAGCGATGCTGGGTGGTGGCGCGGACCGCATCGCGGCGCAGCACGCCAAAGGAAAATTGACCGCCCGCGAGCGGATCGAACTACTTTTTGATCCCGGTAGTTTCGAAGAACTAGGCCAAATGGTCACCCACCGGAGCACATTGTTTGGCCTGGATTCTCAAACCTATTTGGGGGATGGGGTCGTGACGGGCTATGGCACGGTGCATGGCCGAACCATTTACGCCTTTGCGCAGGACTTTACCGTCTTAGGTGGTTCTCTAGCCGAAGCGCATGCCGAGAAAATCTGCCGGATTTTGGATCTAGCCCTTCAGAATGGCTGCCCGGTGATTGGCCTCAATGATTCGGGTGGGGCTCGGATCCAAGAGGGCGTCGTATCCTTGGGCGGCTATGCCGACATCTTTTACCGGAACACGCGGGCTTCGGGGGTCATCCCTCAGTTGAGCCTCATCATGGGCCCCTGTGCGGGAGGCGCTGTGTATTCCCCGGCACTGACCGATTTCATCGGCATGGTGGAAGGATCGAGCTACATGTTCGTGACCGGCCCGAATGTCGTCAAAACCGTGACCCACGAGGAAGTCTCCTCCGAAGACCTGGGAGGAGCGAGTGCCCACGCAACGAAGAGCGGCGTAACCCATTTCACGTATGCGAACGAGCGCGCCGCCATTGAAGGGTTTAAGCAACTTTTGTCCTATATCCCGCAAAACTGTGAAGACGGGGTTCCGCTCCTGCCCTATACCGGTGGGGACGAGTCGCGTCCTCGCTTGAATACGGTTATTCCGGAAAGTGCGCAGCAACCCTATGACATGCGTGAAGTGATCGAGGAGCTGGTCGACTCCGAGTCGTTTATGGAAGTACATGCTCAGTTTGCCGAAAACATGGTGGTGGGCTTTGCCCGACTGGCGGGACGCTCCATCGGGATTGTGGCCAACCAGCCCGCCTACCTTGCGGGGGTCCTGGATATTCACGCTAGTACCAAGGGAGGACGCTTTGTGCGCTTCTGTGATGCCTTCAACATTCCCTTGCTGGTCCTCGAAGATGTTCCCGGCTTCTTGCCGGGCACGGACCAAGAATGGAACGGCATCATTACCAACGGCGCCAAATTGCTCTACGCCTTTGCGGAAGCAACAGTACCGCGCATCACAGTCATCACGCGGAAGGCCTATGGCGGAGCCTACGATGTGATGAATTCTAAGCACATCGGGGCAGACATGAACTATGCTTGGCC
>DFSS01000021.1:8648-8893 GCA_002381225.1 Flavobacteriales bacterium UBA3431
GGCTATGTGGATGAAGTCATGGAGCCGAGCCAAACGCGCCAAAAGCTGATTCGAGCCTTCGCCATGTTGGAGAACAAGGTGGCACACAACCCAAAACGGAAGCACGGAAACATCCCGCTTTAGTCTATTGTGAGAAAGCCCGGTTGGATTAACTTTGCGCTCTCATTCACGATGCCCCATCGTCTAATTGGCAGGACAGCGGTTTTTGGTACCGTATGTCTAGGTTCGAGTCCTAGTGGGGCAAC
>DFSS01000040.1:0-3702 GCA_002381225.1 Flavobacteriales bacterium UBA3431
CAGCAGCTCGGTTATTTTGATGACCTCGAGCTCCCGGCGGGGCTTTTTGGCCAGGAAGCTTTGAACGAGTTCATCTCCCTTGGACGTCCTGTTTGGCGGGGGGTTCGAAGCCGAATTGCCGAACTCTACGCTCAAGGTTCGGCCCTCGAAAGTAAAACGGCACAACGCGCCGAAATTGAATGGCCCATCGGGGATGTAGAAGCTGTGTTACCTGTGTTCATTGGCGATTACACCGATTTTTATGCCTCGCGAGAACACGCGACCAACGTCGGAAGCATGTTCCGGGACCCCGCGAATGCCCTATTGCCCAACTGGTTGCATCTTCCAGTAGGCTACCACGGCAGGAGCTCGACCATCGTGGAGAGCGGCGTGAATATTCGACGCCCAAACGGTCAAAGGAAAGGCCCGAACGACCCCTCCCCGGTTTATGGTCCATCCATCAAGGTGGACTTTGAACTTGAAATGGCCTTCATTACGGGAGACGGTCCTGTAGGAGAAACCCCCATTCCCGTGGACCACGCAGAAGAGTACATATTTGGACTGGCCTTGCTGAACGATTGGAGCGCTCGGGATATCCAGCAATGGGAATACGTTCCGTTGGGGCCGTTCTTGGCGAAGAATTTTGCAACCAGTATTTCGCCGTGGATCGTCACGTTGGATGCCTTGGCCCCTTTCCGATCCAACCGGCCGAGCCAAGAAGACCCCAGCCCTCTGCCCTACTTGCAGCAAAACCCCATCGGCGCCAATGTAGATGTCCACTTAGAGGTGGCCATTGCCCCACCCGGTCATGCCGAGACGGTGGTGTGCCAAAGCAACTTCAAGTACATGTACTGGTCCATGGCTCAACAGCTTGCTCACCACACCATCAACGGCTGCTTGATTAATGCAGGGGATTGCATGGGCAGCGGAACCATCAGTGGACCCGATCAAGGAAGTTTTGGTTCCATGCTGGAGATTACATGGAATGGTCAAACGCCCGTATCGCTATCAGACGGCAGCCATCGGAGCTTCATCGAAGACCACGACACGGTCACCATGCGGGGCTACTGCAAAAAAGACGGACTGCGCCTCGGATTTGGCGAGGTTTCTGCTACCTTACTTCCAGCAATGTCATGGAATCCAGCGTCGACTTCGAAAAGCTAGTTCGGAACAAATACCGAATGCTCACCCGTGCCGTGGAATCCCGCGGCGGGGATAAGGATGACGTGGCCCTCGTCCGCAAGGCGTATAAAATTGCCGCGGATGCCCACAAAGATGTGCGCCGGAAATCGGGTGAGCCCTACATCACACACCCACTTGATGTCGCTTTGATTGTAACGCGAGAAATCGGGCTTGGACCCCAGTCCATCGCCGCCGCCTTGCTGCATGATGTGGTGGAAGATTCGGACTACACCAAAGAGCAGTTGGAGCATCTTTTTGGGGCCAACATCGCCTACATGGTAGAAGGACTCACAAAAATTCAAGGGATTTTTGACCACCAGAGCAGTTCCATGCAGGTGGAAAATTTCCGCAAATTACTCCTATCCATCAGCGATGATGTCCGGGTCATCTTGATCAAAATGGCTGACCGCCTGCACAACATGCGGACATTGGATGGGATGCCCTACCACAAGCAATTGAAAATCGCCAGTGAAACCCTGTACATTTTTGCGCCACTGGCCCACCGAATGGGCTTGTACCACATTAAATCGGAGTTTGAAGACCTTGGACTGAAGTACACGGAGCCCGAAATATATCAGGAGCTGGAGCAAAAACTCCAAGACGCTGAGGAGGATGACGGCATCTATTTGGAGCGCTTCAGTCAAAGCATTGAAAGCCTTTTGGAGTCGGAAGGCATCACCTTTAGCGTGAAGCGACGGAACAAAGGGATTTTTTCCATTCGGCGCAAAATGCTGAATCAATCCGTCACGTTCGAAGAGGTCTATGACAAATACGCGATCCGGATTATCATCGATGCCCACCCAAAACGCGAGAAATCCGATATCTGGCGCGCATACTCCGTGATTACAGGAGTCTTCCGACCCAACCCACGGCGTTTGCGGGATTGGGTCACCAGTCCAAAGGCCAACGGATACGAGTCCTTGCACATTACGGTCATGGGCCCCGAAGGTCATTGGATTGAAGTGCAGATTCGGTCCAAGCGGATGGATGAAGAAGCCGAAAAAGGGTATGCGGCCCACTGGCGCTACAAGGAGGACAACTCTGGTAATTCTGCCTTAGACGAATGGGTTGGAAAGATTAGAGAAGCTATTGAAAATCAAAGTGAAAGCGCAGTTGAATTCGTTGATCAATTTAAGCTTCAACTCTTTTCGGAAGAGATCTTTGCGTTTACTCCACAGGGCAAAATGCTCACCCTGCCGAAGCATTCTACCGCCTTGGATTTTGCCTTTGAAATTCACAGCGATATTGGGATGTCCACCTTGGGAGCCAAGGTAAATGGCAAGCTGGTCCCTCTCTCTTACGAGATTCAAAGCGGGGATCAAGTCCATGTTTTGACCTCCGACAACCAACGCCCCAAAGCAGATTGGATGAACTGGGTGGTGACGCCTAAAGCCAAATCCAATATTCGGAGCTTCTTGCGGGAAGAAACGAGGCTTTCCCAGGAGCGGGGAAAACGTATGCTCGCTCGCATGATGCGGAAAGCCAAATCGGAATTGAATCAGAGCACCACCCAGAAGATGCTCAATTTTTTCTCGCTGAAAAATCCACGAGAGCTTTATGAAAGCTTTGGATCTGGGCGCTTTAGCGCCGGTCAGTTTCGGGCGTTTGTTGATGAAGAGTCTGGCGGTTTTTACCAAAACTTACGCCGTCGATTCAAGCCGAAAGTCACCGCCCAAAAATCTGTCAAAGAGAGCGCGAGTCGAATTGTTTTTGGGCCAGACCAAATCATCCTCGAACACACCTTAGCATCCTGCTGCCATCCCATTCAAGGAGACGCCATTTTTGGCTTCATTGAACAGGAAGGCATCCAAGTTCACCGCACCGACTGCCGCCACTCGGTAAACCTTCAGGGCCGTTTTGCCGAAAAGGTCATTATCGCACGCTGGGCATCTGGAGAAAGTCGGGGCTTTAATGCCATGCTGCGCTTTTCGGGCATGGATAGCACCGGCTTGATTTTACAAGTTACCTCCGTGATTTCCAGCGACATGAATGTGGACATCCGCGCACTCCACATTGACGGGGGTGACGGTGTATTCACGGGGACGATCTCTGTGCATGTGCAGGACCGCAGCCAACTGGCCGATCTAGCGCAAAAATTAAAAGCCATCAAAGGCGTTGACCGCGTGGAGCGTGAGGTCAGTAAAGTCGGATAAGAGTGCGACCTGGCGCAGGGCCTTAGGGCATACCGATGTACTTGTGGGTCTGTAGCGAAAGGCGCCACTCCGGATGATCCTCGAGAAATTCAATAATCATGGGTAAGGCCGTTTCTCGACGACTCCACTCAGGTTGCATGTAAAGGATACAGCCCGGATGGCACTGGGCCGCATGTTCTTGCGCCCAACGTATGTCGTCTCGGTTGTACACGATGACCTTCAGTTCGTGGGCCACGGCGTACCATTCGGGGCGCGGGGCCTTGGTTTTCTTGGGTGAAAGGCAGATCCAATCCCAGGTTCCCGTGAGTGGGTAGGCTCCCGAAGTCTCAAGATGAACTCGCTTTTCGGCCGCTTGGAGGGCTTCGGTCAAGGGTCCCATGTTCCACAT
>DFSS01000040.1:4020-4208 GCA_002381225.1 Flavobacteriales bacterium UBA3431
CCAAGGGGGTCACCGGGTGCTTTCCCGCATCCCAAGATTCTTTGACATCGCACCAATGGCAGCCGACATCACATCCGCCAATGCGAAAGAAAAACGAAGGACGTCCTGTGTGGGCCCCCTCGCCTTGAACCGTCCGAAAGGCCTCCATCAATGGGAGGTTCTGGGCATCAGCCGCGGCCATCGGCTGC
>DFSS01000040.1:4537-5178 GCA_002381225.1 Flavobacteriales bacterium UBA3431
GTAATGGCCGAAGCGATAGGCTCCACGCCCTCAAAATCGACATCCCCCACCAGTTTTTCGTCCAAACGGTTGATGCCTACATCAATGACGATGGCACCTGGTTTCACATGGTCAGCGGTGATGTAAAAAGGCTTGCCAATGGCTGCAACGAGGATGTCCGCCTGCTTGGTGATTTCTGTGAGGTTGGGGGTCTTGCTGTGCGTCAAGGTCGCCGTCGCGTTGCCCAGCTTGCCGTTTCGGCCCAGCAGGATGCTCATGGGGGAGCCCACAATGTGGCTGCGCCCCACAATGACGGCGTGCTTGCCTTCTGTGGAAATCTCGAAATGCTCCAGTAAAAGCAAAACACCATAGGGCGTGGCTGGCAGATAGGTAGGCAATCCAAGCGCCATGCGTCCCACATTATCGGGATGGAAGCCGTCCACATCTTTTTCGGGGTCGATGGCAAGCAGGATGCGCTTATCGTCGATGTGCTTAGGGAGGGGCAATTGGACGATGTAGCCACTTAAAGAGGGGTTGGCGTTCAGCTGCTGGATTTCATGCAGCACTTCCTCTTCCGTAGCGGTAGCAGGAAGGTGGATGAGCGTGGAATCAAAACCTACTTCTTCGCAGTCCTTGACTTTCCCGCGAACATAGGCACGGGA
>DFSS01000040.1:5523-5884 GCA_002381225.1 Flavobacteriales bacterium UBA3431
ACTTTTCCGCTCAGTAATTGGGCCATTATTTGGGCATATTTTTCATCATGTTCATCATCTGCTGCCGGCCGCCTTTGCCTTGCATCATTTTCATCATTTTGCTCATATCCTCGAACTGCTTGATCAGTTTGTTGACATCTGCCACGGTTCGGCCCGAACCCTTGGCAATCCGCGCACGACGTGTTCCATTGAGGATACTCGGTTGCTCACGCTCCTTGGGCGTCATGGATTTGATCATGGCTTCGACATGCTTGAAGGCGTCGTCAGGGATATCCATGTTCTTCATGGCCTTCCCTACCCCTGGAATCATGCCCATAAGGTCCTTCATGGAGCCCATTTTCTTGACTTGCTGGATTTGGTC
>DFSS01000040.1:6201-6356 GCA_002381225.1 Flavobacteriales bacterium UBA3431
ATCTTGCGCGCCGACTCCTGGTCGAATTGCTCTTGCGCACGCTCTACCAGGGAAATGACGTCACCCATGCCGAGGATGCGGTCAGCCATGCGCTCCGGATAGAAGATGTCCAGGGCCTCCATCTTTTCGCCGGTACCGATGAACTTAATTGGAAC
>DFSS01000033.1:0-2719 GCA_002381225.1 Flavobacteriales bacterium UBA3431
TTGGTGCGACCGAGTTCGAGAAGTCCTGCGCCAAATCCGGAGCGGGTGTCTTGACTACCTGAGTTTTTGTAAGGATGCATGGGTGAAAATTAAAGGATTCGAACCAGGGTGGAACTACCTGGTGAGACGGTGAATGTTTGTGTTTTGGAATAGGTTGTTTGCTGCGCGGTTCGCGGCCGATAGATGACTTTATAGGTGCCGGGCTGCAAGGAGAACTGCTGGCGGGTCTGAAGCTCATCCAAGGGGGCCACCCAGGTCCAATCGGAACCATCTACCACGAAAATGGCTCCATACCCGGAGGATTTGAGTTGAATGGTCACTTCTCCAGCCGGAGGAATGGTGATCTCCTGAGTCGTTCCAGGCTTCAGGGTCACGCGCTGGCGAATGCGCGGGAGGGTCAGGATGTCCAAGTCGTAGGAGCCTGCGATATAGGTCACCGTGGTATTGAACGGTTGGACGTGAAGAATGTCTGCGGGATTTTCGGGGGCGCGAACCACTGCTACGGGGGGCATTTGCGAGAGCTTGAGCCCGGGCATGGTCAGCTTGAGTCCGCCTTGGACTACATCGGCCGCCATGTGGTTGTGTTTGCCCGCATACATAGCTGTCTCGCGGATGGGGCGCGGGGGGATAGAGTATACGGTGCCTTCGTAGCTGACAATGGGATCTACCAGCAAGGTGTCAGGCTGGTTGTGGTAGTTCATGGTGTGAATGATGCTGCGATCTACGAGTTTACTCGCCGAATTGCGCAACAAGATGGGCAAATTGGTCCCTGAATTCTTCCCAAATTGATCCACCAAGTTGATTTGGCCCGTGGTATTGTCTAAGGCTTGCGTTACGATCACCCCCAAGGCCTTTTTGAAGGTTTTTTCATCGCTCGCATCGTAGTACGTGCCTACGCAATCAAAGGTCTTGATGAGGTCCTTGTCCAAGCCGACTCCAATGACAAATGGCTTGAGCACGCGCCCTTTTTTCTGAAGGATAGCCGAGGCTTCGCAGGGATCTTCGTCGCAGGCTTCGACGCCATCGGTAATCAAAAGGATGATATCGCGGCAGTGGCCTGTGGGGCAGTCTTTGGGGAAATCATTGTCTGCGCGAAGGATGGAGCGGGCAATAGGGGTCGTGCCCATCGGGCGAAGACTGCGTATCACCTGTTTGATTCGACCCAAATTGTTGTAGGCAAATCCGACCTCCAATTTGGTGTCGTTGCAATCTTGCGGGGGAACAGGTTTTTGGTGGCCATAGACCCGTAGGGCCAGCTGGAATTGGGGATTGGGCACCTGGGATAGGCTATCCAGCATGCTGGACATAAGCCGTTGGGCAATCTCCATTTTGGTTCCTTCGTCCCATCGTCCGTACATGGAATTGGAGGCATCCAAGACAAAAAGAATGCGGGTCGTGGAAACTTCAGACTCGTTCAAATCCACTTGGGCGGTGAGCCCCAGTGGACAGAGCAAGACCCATAGGGCAAGTTTCCTCCAGCGCATTAGGCGGGGAAGTCTCCGAGGGTTTCGGGCAATTGGGCGAGGGCGGAGGCGAGTTGCTCATCACTTGGGGCGATGCCATGCCATTTGTGGGTGCCTGCCATGAAGTCGACCCCATGGCCCATCGAGGTGTGCATCACGATACAGATGGGCTTGCCTTGGCCGGTCTTTGCGATGGCTTCGCGCAATCCTTGACGGACGGCGTCGAGGTCATTGCCTTGACGGATGTGCATGACATCCCAGCCAAATGCGGCAAACTTGCTGCCAATGTCTCCCATCGGCATGACTTCGTCGGTGGAGCCGTCAATCTGCTGACCGTTTGCGTCGATGGTGCTAATGAGGTTGTCGACCTTTTTGGCCCCAGCGTAGAGCGCGGCTTCCCAAATTTGGCCTTCCTGCAATTCTCCGTCGCCGTGCAACGTAAAAACGAGGCGGTCGTCCCCCGCCAATTTCTTGGCTTGGGCAGCCCCCACAGCGACACTAAGGCCTTGACCCAAGGAGCCTGAGGCAATGCGCACCCCGGGCAGTCCTTCGTGCGTAGTGGGGTGGCCTTGGAGGCGGGAGTCGAGTTTTCGGAATGTATTCAGTTCGTCCACGGAGAAATAGCCACTACGCGCCAAAACCGAGTAAAAAACGGGGCTGATGTGGCCATTGGATAAGAAAAAGAGGTCCTCACCTTGGCCATCCATGTTGAACGGAGAAGGCGTGTGACGCAAAACGTCAAAGTAGAGGGCTACAAAAAACTCCGTACACCCCATCGATCCCCCTGGATGTCCAGATTGCACGGCATGCACCATGCGCAAAATGTCGCGGCGTACTTGGGAGGGAAGGTCGTGGATGGAAGGGGCCATGCGAAGAGGGTTAAGGATTCACCTTCCACAAAAGTAAGGTCTTTCAGGGACTACCTTTGCCCGAAATTCCAGGAATATGAAGTGCGGTATCGTCGGTCTTCCCAATGTGGGCAAATCCACGTTGTTCAATTGCTTGAGCAATGCGAAAGCCCAAGCGGCCAATTTCCCTTTTTGCACCATTGAGCCCAACATTGGGACGGTGAATGTCCCAGATCCACGCCTCCAAGCGCTGGAAGCCATTGTCGATCCGGAGCGCGTCGTGCCGGCCACGGTAGAAATTGTCGACATCGCCGGTTTGGTGAAGGGTGCGAGCCAAGGCGAGGGCTTGGGCAACATGTTCTTGGGCAACATTCGGGAGTGCCATGCGATTTTGCATGTGTTGCGCTG
>DFSS01000033.1:3112-4168 GCA_002381225.1 Flavobacteriales bacterium UBA3431
CTCAAAAAGCACTTGGAGCAAGGAAAATCTGTTCGGTCATTTGAACGCACAGAAGAAGAGACCGCGTGGATTGAAGACTACCAATTGCTCACAGACAAGCCAGTTCTGTATGTCTGCAATGTCGATGAAACGGCGGCGAAAGACGGCAATGACTATGTGCGTCAAATAGCGGCGATGGCGGCGGAGGAAGGAGCGGGTGTCATGCATTTGGCCGTGGCCATCGAGTCCGACATCATCGAACTCGAGAGCTTTGAGGAGCGTCAGATGTTCTTGGATGACCTGGGCTTGGAAGAACCTGGGGTAAATCGCATTATTCGTGCGGCATACTCCTTACTCAAGCTTCAAACCTACTTCACAGCAGGCGTCAAAGAGGTGCGCGCCTGGACCATTGAGGAGGGTTTTACGGCGCCGCAAGCCGCGGGCGTTATCCACAGCGACTTTGAAAAAGGATTCATTCGCGCGGAAGTGATTGCGTATCAAGATTATGTGCACTACAAATCGGAAGCCGCAGTCAAAGAGGCGGGAAAGATGCGGGTAGAGGGTAAGGAGTACCGCGTGAAGGACGGGGACGTCATGCATTTCCGCTTTAACGTCTAAACCCGCGCCCTCAAAGGAAAAAATTGTTAAAAACTTCCCTCTAGAGTGGAATAAAACGGACGGTTTTTGGCCATGAATTCAGAGTGGTAATGTGTAGATTCGCACATTCCCCATGGCTGAAACGACTCAATACACCGAAGACAATATTCGAAGTCTTGAATGGCAGGAGCACATCCGGCTCCGCCCGGGCATGTACATCGGAAAATTGGGCGATGGATCCTCGGCCGATGATGGCATTTACATCCTAGTCAAAGAGGTCGTCGACAACTCGATTGATGAGTTTGTCATGGGCGGCGGAAAGCACATCGAAATTGATGTCCGCGACGGGGTGGTCACGGTGCGCGACTATGGACGCGGCATCCCACTGGGCAAAGTCGTCGATGTCGTGTCCAAAATGAACACGGGCGCGAAGTATGATTCCAAGGCTTTTAAGAAATCCGTAGGATTGAACGGGGTGGG
>DFSS01000052.1:0-1336 GCA_002381225.1 Flavobacteriales bacterium UBA3431
AAGGAACAGGGTGAAACCATTCGGACATGGTATGAAGTATCGGGCCGTTACAGCGAAGATTATATGGAGGTCATACGGCGAATCTATCAGCCCAATCGAGATCAAACCCTTCGCATTCTCGATACGTATGGAGATGAAGGCTACACCGCGGTAAAAATTGAATCTCGGGGGTGGATTTACATCTTGATCCAATCCAATGCGGGGATTAGTGAGTCGAAAATCCAAGCCCGGGAGAAAGAACCACGCGACTAGTTGAAAAAACTTTGGCTGGGTCATACCTTTGCGCCCCTTTGCCACTTTAGCTCAGTTGGTAGAGCATCGCATTCGTAATGCGAGGGTCGTGGGTTCGAGTCCCATGAGTGGCTCTAAATGTTGCAAATGCGCGCGAGTGCTGAAATTGGTAGACAGGCTAGACTCAGGATCTAGTGTCCGTAGGATGTGGGGGTTCGAGTCCCCCTTCGCGCACCACACGATTCCCGCCCCCCAAAAGGGCGGGTTTTTTTTGGCCCGTTTGCGAGCCAGCGTGTTTTTGTCATGCAGCGCCACCCAAACCTTCTTCTGCTTGAACCTCGAACTCTTCGTACCTTTGCCGTCCTTTTTTCAAAGACTCTGAACCTATGAATGTTTCCCACACGATTGACGCCAAGAACAATGGAGTTATTACCGTCGAAATCGCCCAGGTCGATTTTGCTGACAAAGTAGAAAAAGCCTTGACGGACTACCGTAAGCGAGCTAGTATTCCGGGCTTTCGCCCTGGGATGGCACCGATGGCAATGATTCGAAAGCAATATGAATCTTCGGTGCGCATTGACGAGGTGAACAAGATGTTGCAAGACGGCTTGTACAATTACCTGGAGTCGGAGAAATTGGAAATTTTGGGCCAACCCTTGCCCATGCCTAGTCAGGTCGACTTTGCGGCAGAAAGCTTCCACGTGCAATTTGAAATTGGCGTAGCGCCTCAGTTTGATCTAGAGATCAGCGAGAAAGTGAAGCTGCCCTACATCGAAATTGAGCCTACCAAGGCGGTAATCGATGAAGAGGTTGAAAACATTCGCAACCGCTATGGAAAAATGTCCGAAGTGGATGCTGTTGGCGCAGAAGACATCCTCTTTGGATCCTTCCAAATGGTCGATAAAAAAGGCCAACCCGTAGACGGCGCGGAGGCCAAAGAAGGCCGTGTCGGCATGAAGTCCATCAGCGACAAGAAAGTGGCGAAAGCAGCGTTGATCATGAAAGTGGGAGACACATTGGAACTTAACGCATCCAAGCACTTTGCGGACTCCTTCAAACTGGAGGATGTTTTGGGCCTCACGGAGATCGAACAGGCAGCCTCAAC
>DFSS01000052.1:1654-5728 GCA_002381225.1 Flavobacteriales bacterium UBA3431
GATCAAGCGCTTTTTGACAAGCTGTTTGGAGAGGGTGCCGTGAACAACGAAGCGGACATGCGCAGCAAAATCGAAGAGGACCTCAAAGGATTGTACCAACGCGATGCGGATACGCATTTCTTCAATACGGTCACAGACCACTTGATGAAGACCAAGATGAACATGCCCGAGGCCTTCATGAAGAAGTGGATCACCCAGCAGGGCGAGAAAGCCCCAAGCATGGAAGAAGTGGAGGAGCAATGGCCCAACACCGAAAAAGCGATGCGCTGGCAGTTGATTGAAGGCAAACTGGTCCGCGAGCACCACTTGCACGTCCACAAGGAAGAGTTGGTAGCCCACGCGGTGGCCATGGTGAAGAGCCGTATGGCACAGTTTGGCCAAATGATGGACGACGCGCAAGCAGAGCAGTTGGCGATGAGCGTCCTGCAAAATCGGGAGCAGTCTGAACAGCTTTCGGAACAGCTTTTGCAGGACAAGATGATGGCGTTCTTCAAGGGAGCTTTTACGCTCAAGACCAGCAAGAGCACCTATGCAGATTTCCTTAAATTGGCCAATAGCAACAAATAACTTCCGTCATGGATCTAGGTAAAGAATTTCAGCGCTATGCCATGCTCGACAAGGGCATCAGCAGTTTGACCATGCAGCACTATGTCGAGAGTTCCTTGACACCGTACATCATTGAGGAGCGTCAATTGAACGTGGCGCAAATGGATGTATTCTCCCGCTTGATGATGGACCGCATCATCTTCTTGGGAACGGGCATCAACGACCAAGTTGCCAACATCGTGCAAGCACAGCTCCTTTTCCTTGAATCGGCGGACAGCAAAAAGGATATCCAGATTTATCTAAACAGCCCCGGTGGGTCCGTGTATGCGGGATTGGGCATCTACGACACGATGCAAGTGGTGAGCCCCGATGTGGCGACGATTTGTACGGGCATGGCGGCCTCGATGGGTGCCGTCCTGATGTGTGCCGGCACCAAGGGCAAACGTTCGGCTTTGAAACACTCCCGTGTGATGATTCACCAACCGATGGGTGGCGCACAAGGCCAGGCCAGCGATATGGAAATCACTTTGACGGAGATTCTGAAGCTCAAAAAGGAGTTGTACGAAATCATCGCCAATCACTCCGGTCAGCCATTTGACAAAGTGGAGAAAGATTCGGACCGCGATTACTGGATGACTTCCGAAGAAGCCAAGGCCTACGGCATGATTGACGAAGTGCTGGAGGGCAAAAAACGCGGATAAGATGTCAGAAGGTTCGCAGTGTTCTTTTTGTGGTCGCCCCAAAGGCGATGCGGGGCTCCTCATCGCAGGCCTCGATGCACACATCTGCGAATCATGCATTGAACAAGCCCACGAGATTGTTCTAGAAGAGGCACGCCAAGGCCAAGGGGGAGAAGCCTCTGACTTTGAGCTGCCCAAACCCAAAGACATCCGAGCCCATTTGGACCAATATGTCATCGGTCAAGACGCGGCGAAAAAAACGCTTAGCGTCGCGGTCTACAACCACTACAAGCGCGTCTTGCAAGGTGGCGTGGACGACTTTGAAATCGAAAAGTCCAACGTCATCTTAGTCGGAGAAACGGGTACCGGAAAAACCCTGTTGGCACGGACAATTGCCCGGATGCTCAACGTGCCCTTCGCCATTGTCGACGCCACAGTGCTCACCGAGGCAGGCTATGTCGGCGAAGATGTAGAAAGTATCCTAACCCGCTTGCTTCAAGCGGCAGATTACAATGTGGAAGCAGCCCAGCGCGGCATCGTCTTCATTGATGAAATCGATAAAATTGCCCGCAAGAGCGACAACCCTTCCATCACGCGAGACGTGTCCGGGGAGGGCGTGCAGCAGGCCTTGCTCAAGCTTTTGGAGGGTACCAAGGTCAATGTTCCGCCCAAAGGCGGCCGCAAGCACCCGGATCAAAAATTTGTCGAGGTGGATACCCGTGACATCCTTTTTGTTGCTGGAGGCGCTTTTGATGGCATCAATCGCCACATAGCTCGACGACTAAATACCCAAGTGGTTGGCTATGGAGGAAGCGTTCGCCGGGGCGAGGTGAAAGAAGAGAACTTCCTTTCGGCCGTGGCACCACAGGATTTGAAAGCCTTTGGCCTTATTCCAGAATTGATTGGCCGAATGCCCGTTCTGACGTACTTGGAGCCTTTGACGCGCGACACGCTGTTGCGCATCTTGACCGAGCCCAAAAATGCCTTGGTGAAGCAATATGGCCACCTGTTTGAGATGGATCACATCGCTTTGACCTTTGAGCCCGCCGCGCTCGAAGCCATCGCAGACAAGGCTTTGGAGTTCAAATTGGGCGCACGTGGACTACGCAGCATTTGTGAGGCCATTCTGACAGATGCCATGTACGAATTGCCTGAATCCGTTACCGTGACGGCGGAGATGGTGGAGCAGCAGCTCTCCAAAGCAGATGGATTAAAAGCGGCGTAATCACCGCTTGATTCCTCAGAAAACCACTTATTTTTTCCGCGCGTACCGCACAAAAGCGTAGCCAATGGGCTGTTCAATCGTGGGGGGGTGCACTTCGCGCGACAATTCGGTGAAGTCATCACGGTATTCAGGGAACCATGTGTCGCCTTGGTAGTGGCCTTGAACTTCCGTGATTTCGAGTAAATCCGCATGGGGAAGCCCCTGTCGGTACAATTCGCCCCCGCCAATCAAGAAAATTTCGGAATCCTTCATGGAGGCCATCCCGATGGCTTCCTCGAGACTCTCCGCGGTCAGGACCCCTTCATGGGACCACTTCGGGTTGCGAGTGATGACGACATTGGTGCGCTGGGGAAGAGGCCGGCCGATGGATTCAAAGGTTTTGCGCCCCATGAGGATGGGGTGACCCGTAGTGAGGGCCTTGAAGCGCTTGAGGTCCTCCGGTAGATGCCAAAGAAGCCGGTTTTCCCCGCCAATGACGAGATTTTGGTCGTGCGCAACAATGAGGGTCAGCATATAGAAAGTTTAAACGGCCACAGCCCCCGCAATGTGCGGATGTGGATCATAGCCTTCCAAGCGCACATCGTCGAAAGTGAAGTCAAACAGGGAGGTCACGTCTGGATTTAGCCAAAGGGTGGGAAGTGTGCGCGGCTCGCGGCTGATCTGAAGTTTAACCTGATCGATGTGGTTGCTGTAAATATGCGCGTCGCCCAAGGTGTGCACAAAGTCGCCAACTCCGAGGCCCAAATCACGCGCCATAAAGTGCACGAGGAGGGCGTATGAAGCAATGTTGAAGGGGACACCGAGGAAAATGTCCGCAGAGCGTTGGTAGAGCTGGCAGCTCAACTTTCCCTCTGCCACGTAGAATTGGAAGAAGGCATGGCAAGGAGGAAGGGCCATTTGATCGATGTAGCCAGGATTCCAAGCACTGACAATGTGGCGGCGGGAATCGGGATTTCGGCGGAGATCTTCGAGGACCTGCTTGAGCTGGTCGACGGCACCGTTGGGGCCAGGCCAGGAACGCCACTGATGACCGTAGACGGGCCCAAGCTCACCCCATTTTTCCGCAAAGGCGGAGTCCTCCGCAATGCGTTCGGCGAAGGCGCGAATGTCCTCGCCTTGAAAGTCGCCGGAGGCTTTGTATTTGGCATAGGGCCAGTCGTCCCAGATGCGTACGCCGTTTTGGCAGAGATAGCGGATGTTGGTTTCGCCGCGGATGAACCAAATGAGTTCGTGCAAGATGCTCTTCAGATGCAGCTTTTTGGTGGTCATCATCGGGAAGCCCGCTTGAAGATCAAAGCGCATTTGGTGCCCAAAAACAGAAAGGGTACCCGTTCCGGTGCGGTCTTCCTTGTGCACGCCCTCGGCGAGGACGCGGTGAATCAGGTCGTGGTAGGCTTTCATCGGGGTGCTTCGAATTGGAACGGTGTTCCGGGGCGGTTAATACAAGATGCCCACTAAGATAGCCGTAAACAAGGAAGCGGCGGTACCCGCTAACAAGGCGCGGAGGCCCAATCTGCTGAGGTCTTTTCGGCGTTCGGGCGCAAGGGCACCGATGCCTCCTATTTGGATGCCGATGGAGGCAAAGTTCGCAAAGCCGCACAGGATGTAGGTGGAGAGGATTTG
>DFSS01000008.1 GCA_002381225.1 Flavobacteriales bacterium UBA3431
CCAATCGTGGAAGTTAACAGGGAGGCATCTTCATGCCCCACCGCTTGGATGAAGTCCGACACCAGCTTCCAGTCGCCCCCGCCATGGCCATCCGTTTTTTGCTCCCAAACAGTCTTCTCGCCCGTCCGAAAATCCGTGTGCGTGAAGTGCGTCATATCTCCCACAACATCTCCCATGCTGCCCATCACGCGCGTTCGGCGCCCATGGTACGAAGTGAAGGCCTCCATATTAAATGCGGCGGTTACTCCATTTTCAAAAAGCATGTTCATCGTGTAATGATCGGGCTGGTCATTTTCCATGTGGTACACGCACCGGCCGTAGTTGCTTTCGCGCAAGTAATTCATGATGGCATCCCCATGCATTTCCTTGTCCTCTGGAAGGTCAAAGTGGTGGAGCCATGTTCTTTCACGGTGGTAAATCTTCAGGGCCGAATAGGGGCAGTTGGCCTCCACTGCGCAGCCATCCACACAGCGGGGGGTAGACCCGGCTGGGGCATTCTCCGAAGTAAACCAACTCAAATCCCCATAGGCATTCAGTGATTTAACCGGGCTCCCAACAAGCCAGCGCAGCATGTCCAAATCGTGGCAGGATTTCGCCAGAATGATGGGCGCAGTCGCCACAGAATTGTGCCAGTTTCCGCGCACAAAAGAGTGGCTCATATGCACGTGCTGAATGGGCTCAAAGTGTTGAACAGAAACTACTTTGCCCAGCGCGCCAGACTGAATGATTTCACGCAATTTTTCAAAGTACGGCGCATAGCGGAGCACGTGGCATACGGCTACAATTCGGCCCGTTTTTTCCGCCAAGTTCAAGATGTCTCGACACTCTTTCTCCGAGGGGGAAATAGGCTTTTCAAGGAGAACATGGTAGCCCATCTCGAGCGCTTTCATACAAGGACCATAATGCAAATCATCCGGGGTGGTGATGATAATCGCATCCGCGAACTTCGGTCGCGCAAACACCTGCTCCCAGGTCATAAACCGGTTCTTCTTGGGAATGCTGTGCTTTTCGGCATAGCGTTCATTTCGAATGGCAATGGGCTCCGCGACACCCACAATGTCCAGCTCCTCGGGAAATTGTACCGCATAGTTTCCATAGACGTTGCCGCGGTTGCCTGCCCCACAGGTAATCGCGGTAATCGCCCCTTTGGGCAGGCGTCGCTTGTGAATTTCGGAGGGGATAATCAAGGATTCACCGAATTCATTTTTAGCCCATGCAGACAAGGGCAACACCGCGCCCATGGAAAGGCCTAGCGTTTTTAGGATATCTCGACGTGAATAAGACTTGTTCATGGTTTATCAGGTGCGGTTCTGTCATGAATTTACTCACTTCTTAAAGAACCACCACCAAGCATAAACTTTTGCCCGGAGGCTGGGCATTCCTGGCTATCCAGGGTGCATTTTCATCGCGGACCTATATGCCCGTTCTGCACGCTTTATGCGTAGACTTGGCCACGTTAAAGATGGCCTTAGGCTTGGCCAACCAGATTGGGCTTTTGACCAAAAGGATTCATCCCAAATCACATCCTCCAAAAGCAAAAATTCGTAGGCAGACAGGGTCATTAAATCTCCCACCAACGAATACATCTCGGGCACTTGATCCGGGGTATCCAGCCACTTTCTCATTTGCGTGATATCCTTGGCGTATCGATCCACAAACAAGGCAGGTTTGGTTGCAGCAAAGAACCACGCCAAGCCATCCAGCTCTTTTTCAAGTTTTGTGATTTCCTTGCGACACCCGGGGCAACGCCCTGTTTCTTGAACGGTTCTCAAGCTATTTTGCAATGCCATCAGAGACCGTTGTATCTCCTCCAATTGCCGGCTGACTTTCGCCTTATCTTGATGCGATGATGCCGAATGGGCATGCACCCCAACGGGCAAACTTCCGAACAAAAAAAGCACCCAGAAAAAACGAAAAACAACTTGCATCATGGAGATGGTAAAGGTAGGTGAAGCGCCGTCTCAATTGAGACACATAACGTGGGCGGAAGAGGTCGTCCATGCGCTTCAGGGTCAAGGCATTGAAGCCGATTCGCGAACTATGGAAGCCTATATGAAAAATCAATTTCCATTCCTAGGGCTTAAAAAGCCGCTGCGTTCCACCCTGCTCAAGCCCTTGTTTTCGACTGAAAACCTTCCTGAAAAACACCATTTAGAAAGTATTTGTCGTGCATTATGGGCCTTGCCCGAGAGGGAATATCAGATGGTTGCCCTCGACCTCATCCGGAAATTTGAACGGCGCCTCACCCCAAAAGATCTGTCGTGGATGGAGCACTTGATTCGAGAAAAATCCTGGTGGGATAGCGTTGATTTTCTGGCCACCCATCCCGTCGGGTTTTTAGTAGAACGCTACCCCGAAGAGCTCGGCCCATGGTTGGATTCATGGATCACCTCGGATGACCTTTGGTTAAATCGTACCGCCATTATTTGCCAAGTGCTATATCGCCAAAAGACGGACAAGGACCTTTTACGACGAGCGATATGTGCACACATCCGCTCCACAGAGTTTTTTCATAGAAAAGCCATTGGATGGGCCCTTCGAGCTTATGCACAGCAGGACCCTGAGTGGGTCAGGAATTTTGTCGAAGAGCACCGAAGTGCTCTGTCTGGCTTGAGTGTTCGCGAAGCCCTCAAGCACCTCGAATAAAAAATCCCGAGCCCATAAGGACTCGGGATTTCGCACCTAAGCGCTTTAAACGTTTAGAGGGAGTAGGTGATGCGTCCGAAGAAGAAGCGTCCCATGGTGCCCATTTGGACCGCGTCATACATGCCGCCGGTCTCCGTTTCGGAGTCCTGGAACGTAGGCAACTGGTCTGTAAGGTTGTTAACGCCAACCGTGGCGCGCAACTTGGCACCTAACGCATAGCTCAATGAAAGGTCCAACGTCAAGCGAGGATCGTATACGTCATCCGTACCCACCCAGTCTTCAATGACAATCCGATCAAAGTAGGTTCCGCGCAAAGACGCAAACCACTTACCCTTCGTGTAGTTGACGCCCACATTCGCTTTCATAGGTGGCGCAGAGGCCAACAAGAAGAGTTGTTCGCGACGCCCAAAATAGGAGTCTTCCTTACCGGTTAATTGATCGTTCGTGTACACTCGATCAATCGTCATGTTGTTCACGTTAAGCGCCAGGCTCGTGTTGAGCATACCGCCCGCCAAATTCTTGGCATACGTCGCTACAATGTCAACGCCCGTTGTACGCGTGTCTACTGCGTTCGTAAAGAACTGCACATAGCTCACATTTTGGGCTTGTAGGATGCTTCCCACATCCGGATCATCATCGCCAAAGCCACCAGTCAAAACCACACGATCCTTCACATCCATGGAGTAGCCATCCACAGTCAGGGTGATGCCTCGGGCTGGAGCGGCGGTGAAACCAAAGCTCATGTTTTGGGCGGTCTCTTGCTTCAAGGCGGAAATACCTAGGGCCGAAGTAATAGGGTCTGCATTGTTGGCCAACTTCGACTCCACCGCAACGCCTGAAACAAAGTTGGTGAACGTGCTATTGAAGTACAACTGGGCCAAGGAAGGAGCGCGGAAGCCGGTCGAAAACGATCCACGAATCGCAAATTTCTCATTGATGGCATACCGAGCAGCCAACTTTCCATTGGTCGTTTGGCCAAAGTCGCTGTAGTTCTCAAAGCGCGCAGCACCCCCGATCATCAAGCGATCTGAAACGTCCCATTCCACATCTAGGAAAGCGCCCACATTGTTGCGGCCCTCATTCAATTCATTGCTTGGACGGAATCCGGGGAATCCCTGGCTGCCGCCGGGATAATCCGAATCATAGGTCTGCCAAGAGCCTTCCTCGCCCGCATAGATGTAATAGGACTCCTGTCGAGCCTCGAGCCCAACGGCCACGTTGACACCGTGTCCGGACTCGCCGAAGTATTTATCCCAGGTCGTTCCTGCAAGGTTCTGGCCCAATCCAAAGCCGCCTGCCTCAAATTCTTTAGGCGTAGTGGGGCCCATGGAGCGGTTCAACGTATTGTGAATCCAATAATCAAAGTTGTTGCGGCCGACCGAAGCATAAAAATCCGCATTCCAACCCGCTAGTTCCCCACGCAAGCCCGTAGTCCACGACATGTCTCCGATGGTCGCTTGAATCAGGGGAGAAAAACCATCGGGATAAATACTGGGAATATTTCGGTCCGAACCCGCATCGCGCGTCCAGGCATAGGCGTCTCCTACACGGTTGTTTACACCACCAAAATTGTAGAGCGTCATAGCGCCCACAGGTATTTCGGAATTCAACCAAAGTCCGGCATTCGTACTCGAAGCATCGCCAAATTCCACGCGGTAGTCCCCTGCGTCGCGGAAAGTCTTTGCCTTGGAAGAGTATTCGGCTGTAACATTCACCCAGCCGCCAGCCAGATCAAATCCGGTATTTAGACCCGTTAAACTCGAGCCGCCATCGCCACGCGAGGCCACTCCAAACGCTTGTGTCAGGGTCGTGCCTTTATTCTTTTTGGTGACAATATTGATGACGCCCGCAATCGCATCTGAACCATACTGGGCAGACGCTCCGTCGCGCAAGACTTCAATGCGGTCAATAGCCGTGGTAGGTAGAGCATTCATGTCCGAACCGGTGTTGCCGCGTCCGCGTGTTCCATAAATATTGACCAAAGAGCTCTGATGGCGGCGCTTGCCGTTGACTAAAACCAACGTTTGGTCTGGGCCCATACCGCGCAACGTCACGGGGTCCACGTGATCTGATCCATCGGATCCCGACTGTTTGTTGGCATTAAATGAAGGAATGCTGAACTGAAGGATCTGGTTGATGTCCAGTTGTCCCACTTGCTGGCTTAGGGTCGCCATAGGGAGAACGTCTACCGGGACCGGCGTTTGAAGCACGGTACGGTTTTCATTACGTGTGCCGACCACTTTGATTTCTTCCAGCTTGACTAAGTTGGAATACATCGACGTATCGACAGATTGGGCGGTCGCAGATAGGCTTCCTGCAACCAGCGACACAAAAATGCCGCCATAAAGTGATTTTTTCATTCCGTTGAGGTTAACTGTGTTATACCCCAAAAGGTAGGAAAAATTCAATTCAATGGACGATCTGACCAATAACGGCGAAACCCATAATAGAACGCGAGGAATAATCCTATGACAGCCATTTTAATCCACACCAGGTACCCAGGCCACTCGCCCTGAACCAGTGGGTGGTCCACCGGGGGCGGGTTGTTCACGTACATGTAATTGGAGCCGAGCCAGGCGTTAATGCCCATCATGGCATACCCCACCAAGAAGGTTAGGATAATGACTTTCCAAACGCCGTCTTTGGCCAAGCGTCGCCCGCCATGAACCATTAAATAAACGGGAGCCAAAACCACCAAGCCATGCGCCAAATAAAATTGCAGCACATAGCCGAAGGTCGGTTCGGTCTCCAGGGCGGGAGTCAAAAAGGCTTGGATGCCGCCCAAGGGTCCCCAAAAAGCCAAAAGCTGAAATGCCCAATCTTTTTTGTAGACCAAGTGAATAAAGAGCAAAACTTGACTAAAGCTACACATGTGCAACGGCAAGGACTCTTCAACCATGTAAATGCCATCAAAGAGGGCCATGGCGCTGTACCACACCAGATTGGCCAACGTAAACCAACCTAAAAACTTTTCCCATTTTTCCATCTTGGGGTCGCCCACACGGGGGGCAAAAAAGAAGAGTGCGGCGACTAGGGCCAGCAAGATGCCGTAGCCGGCGTACCAAACAAAGGACCCCACTTCAATGGGTACCATTTCATAGTGATCAGGATTCATATGGATGTGCGTTGGTTCGTGTTAAAGGGTTAAAGCGTTCTTGGTCTAGCCGGCTGGGCGGGGGAGGCCTCATTTCTGGGCATGAAGCTACATGATTCTAGGATTCTGACGCGCGTATGCTTCGCCAAAAGAGGCCCGTCAAGAGCAAATAATGGGCGGCTCCAGCCACCACAAAGCCCACCAAGTAGACAGGAAAGGCATTAAAACTGCCGTCCACACAGACGCGCATACCGTCAATCCATTCCCCAATGATCAAGGGGTTTTCTACTTTGGGGGGCGAGCAAAGGAACATGTAATTGCCGCCCGTCAAATAGTTGGCTAGACCAATCGGAATCATCAAGCCCAGGTTGATGGCCAATACTTTGGCCCATGTCCAACGACCAATGCGCATGCCGCGCACGAAGTGGAAGTACAAGGGAATGATCAGAATGCCGCCGTGTACCACATAGTATTCGATGTACATGTAGGTGGTGTCGCCGGAGGTTAGTTCCGGTGTGAGCAAGGAGTGAAATCCGCCCACAATTCCCCAAAAGAACAGGGGATAGTAGGCCCATCGCCAACCAAATAGCAACAAAAAAATGCTCAAAAACCGGCTAAAGCCGCACAAGTGTAGCTCTAGATTGTCCATAATGTTCCAAAGGTCTGCTTGGACCAGGTGGATGTGCTTGCCAATCCATAAGAGCAGCAAGGCGATACCCCACCCCTTCTCAAAGCGTCGCAGTGCATCCTCTCCGTGTAAGCGTGAGGCAGCGATCCAAATCACCGCGGCATACAGCGAAAAAATACCGATGCCGCCCCACCAGCCTGAAGAGCCCATGGCGTAGACCGCATGTTCAATTTGTAAAAAGTTCATACTGTGCGTTTAGGTCTCCCCAATTTAGGGAAGTCCAAGCACTTAAAAGCTGGGCTTTCGCTTTTCGAGAAACGCCGTGGTGCCTTCAGCAAAATCGGTCGTTCCAAAGCAGGCTCCAAAAATGCGCTGTTCCTCCGCAAAGCCTGGACCCCCTTCTGTGGCCGCATTGACCGCTTGAATCACCGCGGAATGCGCTTGGCCGGAATTCTTTAGAAACTTCGCGGCCATCCCCTGCGCCGCTTCGAGAAGGTGTTCACCCTCCACCACTTGATTGACGAGTCCGTACCGTTCTGCCGTTTCCGCATCGAGCATGCTGGCGCTCAACATCATTTCCATGGCTCGACCCTTCCCCACGAGCTGCACAAGCCGCTGCGTTCCGCCATATCCAGGGATGAGGCCCAAGGAGGTCTCGGGCAGGCCCAAGCGCGCCGAGGAGGACGAAATCCGCACATGGCAGGCCATCGCCAACTCCAATCCCCCGCCTAAAGCATAGCCATTAATCGCCGCGATGTAGGGTTTTTGGGCGGCCGCGACTCGATCAAACAATAGCCTGTGGCCCGTTTCGGAGAGCGCCTCCCCCTCTTTGGGTCCAAATGAGGCAAATTCCGCAATATCCGCTCCTGCCACAAAACTCTTGGCGCCACTTCCCGTCAAGATCACAACCCGGACCTCCGACTGCGTGTCCAGCCATTCAACCGCTTGGTGCAAGGATTGGATGACAGCCTTGTTTAGGGCGTTTAGCGCCTCGGGGCGCTCAATCGTGAGGGTCGCAACACGTTGGTCAATCGAAAGATGCAGGTGGGGAAATTCCATCGTTGTAAATTGGGGGTTTCCCCAAAGATATTGGCCACTAGCCTTACCCTGTGAAAAAGACCCTAAAACGCTGGTTTCAAGATAAAATCGGCATCGGTGAAAACCGTGACAAGCTGGCCTTGCTTGAAAAACGCCTCGCTGCCCTTGCCACTTTGGAGCAATGGGCCCTGCCCGAAGTGCTTCCCATTCCTTCCGAGGCCGTGAACGAAGCCTGGAGTGCAACAATGGATACTTTGGGGCTCAGCGAGCCCTGGAATGCATGCTCTCGCGCCATTCACCGAAGCGACCCCATGTTCCGCTATCCCTTTCAAGTTCATGGAGGGGACACCCTGGCCGTGTTGTCCGAGTACTTTCACACGGGAGCAGAAGCCGTTCTCCAAGTCCAATCGCTCGCTCCAAATGCTGACCGCATCCTAGACTTTGGCGGAGGCTATGGCCGAGTCGGACGATTCTTGACCGCGGGCTTCCCCCATTCTAAGCGTTTAATTTCTGACCCGAAAGCGTCCGCCGTAGCTTTTCAAATCACCCATTTCGGGGCCCTCGCCGATGACCAGCAACCCGTGGATTTGATTTTTGCCGGCAGTGTCTTTACCCATTTGCCCGAAGCTGATTTTCGCTCCACGCTGAACACCCTTCTGGGACGTCTCAGCCGAGGCGGCGCCCTCATTCTCACCTTGCACGAATTCCAAACCAATCGCTTCGTCTATCACCCATACACGGAGGAATCTGCACTGCGCGAACTAGAAGATGTCCTCTCCGAAGACGCCTATGGTTCGGTCTATTGCTCCGAATCTTTTTGGAGGGAAAGCCTTCAGGCGTCCGAAGGCTCATGGTCCTATGAGATTCTCCCTGAACGCTTCGGGGGAACGCAGTTGTATGTTGTGGTTAAGGGGGCTTGAGGGCTTGGCAAAACAACGGAAAGGCCCAGCGCGCAGCGAAGTTCCACAGTAAAATTTGAGAGGAAAAGAGACTAAACGTTTAAGCGAAAAGGCT
>DFSS01000006.1:0-9981 GCA_002381225.1 Flavobacteriales bacterium UBA3431
TAACTTAGAGGCATGCAAACCGTTCTGCGGAGGTCATGCCTCTTTTTTTATGTCCTCTTTTCGGCGACCTCGGCGTACGGCCAGCTCACCGCGTTAAACACGTTGCGGTCCTTTCATCACTACGACCCGGGATTCTACGGCGATGGTACGGAGCGGGGATGCATTGTAGGGGATGATACCACCGATGAATGGGTGTTTGGCGCCCTGGGCTACCTCCGGAACACCGAGTTTTTTCACCCCATGGAAGCGGGCCGAACCCTCTTTGGCAGCCAAGCCCTTGCCTACTGGCACAGCGGCTACGACCAGAAAACCTATTTGGAATTAGGTGGGCTGGCCAACGTTCCCTTTGGAGGCAAAACCCAGATCTATCCGCATGTCGCGGTGATTCACAACATCAACCACGTGAACGTTTTGCGCTTCGGCACCTTGAGCAATCCGGGCCACGATTTGCCGGAACCCCTCTACAACCCTGGCCGGCGCTATACGCATCCGGTGGAATACGGCTTCCAGTATATCTCCCCTTACACCGATGCGTGGATCCATTGGGAACAAGCCACGACCTACGGCAGCATGCAAAAAGAGTCCTTCACGGCGGGTTGGAATCAAAACAATTTCCGCGGTAGTATAGGGTTTGGTCCCTATTCGGAAGGCCCCATGCTCAGCCATCGATCCAGCCTATGGATCAACTCGCGCTTCTATGCCCTCTACCACCATGTGGGGGGGCAAATTGACAATGCACCGCCACAACCCACGGGCAACCGTATTCAAACGGGAGTCGATATTCACGTCACCCCCTATTTGGTGGGGCAAAAACGTGCGCCCAAGGGCCAGCAGTCTGCGGAGATTTGGCGCTTTACCCTTCCTACCTACAGCTACACCCTGCTGCGTTATGACGATCCGCTGCAGGCCTTTGGACCGGTCAAAGTGGGCTATGGACAGATGCACAGTCTCGCGGAAGCCTTTAAGGGATTCATCCTCAAGGCCGGGTATTGGCAAGGGAATTCATGGATTTCCCCGCTGGGTCAAGGCCTCTACCAAAGTCTGAATCCGGAGGATGCCTCCGTGCCGTTTCAAGGGAGCCGTCAGATGCTGATGCTTTCGGCGCAAAAAGAGTGGGGAAGTATGGGCTTCCGCTACGATGCGTACTTTGATATGGATCTTGGGAAATGGTCCACGGCTTTCACGTTGAATATGGCCCTCAAAGAGCGCCGCAAACGCTTAGTTCCCTCCGACGCGGTACATCAGCCCCAGGCCGGCGATGGCATGGTTGAAATAGAAGCGTCCTAGCCAGTGTGGGGTCATGGTGTAGGTGAGGGTGTAATTCCCGCCCAAAATGACACCGCCTTCAGCCCCATCAATGGGATGTAGCCACGCTCCAGTGAGTTCATGAATGCCTTGGTAGCCGCTGAGCATGCCTAGTTGCAGCCCGGAGGTCCATTTTTCGGAATGTTGGTAGGCCCATTCGCCCCCGAGCATGAAGGAAAGCTGATGCCATGAGTTCAGCATAAGGGCTTGAATGAGCTGCACCTGGGATTTGCCGCCCGCTCCTTCGTGCAACGTCACCCGTGTGGTAAAAATGGGGTGGTGGCTGTTGAAACGGTAGGTCCATGTGGTGTCGCGAAACCGATGCGAATGTTCACTTTGGCCCGGGAAATTTTGGCCATCCTGCCATGAGCTGGGAACTTGAATCCAAGCGGAACGCTCCACCGTTGGACTCTGATGCCAGGAGTGAAAGTAGCCCAGCTCAAGTTGAATTTTAGGCTGGAATTGGGCGTGAGCAGGAAGGAAACCAAGGGTGCCCAGCGCGGCGAGAACAAGGATAGGTGCTTTCATTGGGGTAAATCTACGCGCTCCTGAGGATGCATTGTATCTTGGTGCCATGCAGCCAGACCTTCGAATTCTTGCGGTGTATTTCCGCGGCATCTTTTATCGCTATGCGAATCCCCGGGGGGGAATCCTCCATCGCGAAAACCTCCTCACGGAAACCTTGGTCAAACGGCGCATGCTTGCCCCCCATCCCGCCGACGAATCGCGATTGATTCTGACATTTCGGGGAGAGCGCTATGCCAAAGATATTGTCCACAAAATTTTGCGCCCCGTCATTTGGGTCATTGTTTCATGGCTTTTGATTGCACTCTACTACCGTCCATGAAGCCGGTTTTACTCGCTGGATTTCTCGGTATTTCCCTGTTGGCTCAAGGCCAATCCCTCTGGTTGGAGGCAGGCTACAAACAGCCTTTGGACAAGCGAACGGATGTAGCGATTTCACAGGCTTGGCGCAGCGATTTTTCCGACCAAGGCCGAGCATTTGTCGATGTGAAAATCAGCCATGATTGGGGCAAGCACCTGTCCGGTTTCTACGAGCTCCGAACCAACGTGTGGGGTAGCCAAGAACGGAATACCTGGGGCCTTTCATGGCAGGATAAACTTGCTTGGAGGGACCTCAAATTGGGCCAAATGGATTACGGATGGCGTTACCACGATGATGATCAAGCTTTTCGGCAATCCTTGGGTTATGCGTTTAAAGAGGGCCGGTGGAAACCCAAAGCCGAACTGGAAACATGGTACCGACCATGGACCTCATTCACGACGCCTCGCCGATTGCGCTCCTCAGCAGGTTTACAATACAACGCCAAAGGGCCCACAAAATGGGAAGTAGGACTCATTCGCCAATGGGAATACAGCAAGAAAGGGAATTTGCAAGAGGTGACCTGGGCGTGGTACACGAAATTCCAATGGCGCTTGCCCTGAAAGCCGTGAAAATGCCCCTAAGTGTCCGAGGAACACGAACTATCTTTGAGGGATGAAGCGATTGTTCACTCTCGGGGCGCTGTTGGTAGGGCTTGTAGTCCAAGGGCAGATTCTATCCGTAGACCCCCCGTTTCCCACCCAAACGGACACCGTCACCATCCTCTACGATGCGACGCAAGGCAATGGTGCGTTGGTGGGGGTGACACCCGTCTACGCACATGCCGGCGTTATCACCACGGCCAGTACGTCCCCGACGGATTGGAAATTTGTGCAAGGGCAATGGGGCCAGCCCACCCCTTCGGTTTTGATGACGAACATGGGCAACAATGTGCACAAGATTGAGTACCATATGCCCACGTTTTACGGCTATCCTTTGGCTTCCACGACCGTGCTCCAAATGGCCTTTGTCTTCCGCAATGCGGCGGGCAATGTGGTAGGCCGTTCCACGGATGGTTCGGACATCTACTACCCGGTGTATCCGGCAAATGCGGGCCTCTTAGCGGCCTTTTTTACCCCGGATGACCACCGCATCACCAATCCTGGTGACACCTTGGCTATCCACGCAGCCGCCAATGCCAACGCGATCTTGACACTCTATGACAATGGTGTCCTCGTGGCCTCCGATTCGGCGGCGCAACACCTCAATCACGACTTGGTGGTGACAGGGAATGGGCAGCACCTTTTGGAATTTGTCGCCTTTGACGGCACCACGACGGCGCGCGATACGGTTTACTACTTTGGCAACCCGAGCCAGGTGGTCCAAAATCCCCCCGCGGGTATGGTGGACGGCATCAATGCGCTGAATGACTCCACCGTTTTGCTCCAGCTCCATGCGCCCGACAAAGACTATGTCTACGTATTGGGGGATTTTAATGGGTATTTGCCTGATTCGGCCTACTACATGCACAAATCCGTCAATGGAGAGAAGTTTTGGCTGGTGCTCGACCTTCAAGCCGGCCAAACCTACACCTACCAGTACTGGATTGACGGACTGATCAAGGTGGCAGACCCCTATTCGGAGTTGATTTTGGACCCTTACAACGACGGGAACATTCCCGCCGCAACCTGGCCCAATTTGCCTAGCTATCCCACCGGCCTGACTGCGGGACATTGCACGCTGCTGCAGCCTGGGAAGCCCCAATACACCTGGAAGAACACCGCTTTCCAAGCCCCAGATCAAACTGATTTGCGCATTTACGAGTTGCTCGTTCGTGACTTTAGCAGTCAGCGCAACTACCAGATGATTTTGGACACCCTGGACTATTTGGAGCGACTGGGCATCAACGCCATCGAATTCATGCCCAACAACGAGTTTGAAAACAACGAAAGCTGGGGCTACAACCCCTCCTACCACATGGCCCTGGACAAGTACTACGGTACGCCCGAGAAGTACAAAGAGCTTATCGACAGTTGCCATAGCCGAGGCATAGCGGTGATCATGGATATGGTGTTCAATCACGCCTACGGTCAGAGCCCGCTCGTGCAGATGTACTGGGATGCCACCCAAGGCAAGCCCGCAAGCAACAATCCTTGGTTCAATACGGATTGCCCGCACCCTCCGTATTGCTGGGGCAATGACTTCAACCACGTAGCGTTGGCCACGCAGAATTTCCTCGACCGTGTGAACACCTACTGGTTCCAGGAATTCAAGATCGATGG
Source organism: Flavobacteriales bacterium UBA3431 (assembly GCA_002381225.1). Classification (GTDB taxonomy): domain Bacteria; phylum Bacteroidota; class Bacteroidia; order Flavobacteriales; family Schleiferiaceae; genus TMED14. The sequence continues at coordinate 4,411 of DFSS01000006.1, forward strand.
CATTCGCTATGACTACACCAAGGGTTTCACCAACAGTGGCAATGCCGGGTGGGATGTCACCCGCCAAAACTTGCTCAAGCGCATGGCCGACACCATCTGGGCAGTCAACCCTAACGCCTATGTCATTTTGGAGCACTGGGGGGACAATAACGAAGAAAAGCTCTTGTCGGACTACGGCATGATGCTTTGGGGGAATGCCACCTACAACTTCCGCCAAGGTGCCCAGGGCTATCTACCCGGTAGCAACTTCGCCTACGGCATTCACAAGCAGCGTGGATGGAACGATGCCCACCTGATTAGCTATACGGAGAGCCACGATGAGGAGCGTTTGATGTACGACGTCCTGACCTACGGCAATTCCTCCCCTCAAGGGTACAAGACCTATGTCCTGAATACGGCGTTGCGTCGTTCGGAACTCGCCAATGTCTTCGCCTTCACGATTCCTGGCCCCAAAATGATCTACATGTTCAACGAATTGGGCTACGATCAATCCATCGACAACCCCTGCCGAATTTGCAACAAGCCGCCCAAGTGGGGCTACCAGCAAGTGCCCGAGCGTCGGCGCCTCTACGACGTCACCGCCGCAGTCATGCAGCTTCGCAAGCAAGCGCCCGCCAGCTTTGACGGCAGCAATTTCACCTACAACCTGGGGGGTGCGGTGAAACGCATCAACCTACAAGACTCAACCATGAATGTCAATGTGATTGGCAACTGGGATGTGGTGGCGCAGAACGGCATTCCCAACTTCCCCCACACGGGTACGTGGTACGAATACTTTACGGCGGATTCCGTGGAGGTGCTCGATCCCTTTATGAGTTTTGCCTTGGAGCCCGGCGAATACCGCATCTACACAGACGTCAAGCTGCAGCAGCCGAGCATCACGTTGGGCGAGGAAGAATGGGTCACCCAAGCGCCTCTTCAGGTCTATCCCAACCCTGCAAGCGATGCGGCCCTAGTCGTTTCGCCCACGTCAGGTGTGCTTCGTGTGATGGATCTTCAAGGCCGCGAACTCTTCCAAGTTCAGGTCGAAGCAAACATCCCCCTTGAGGTCGATTTGACGGGCTTGGCCCAAGGACTTTATGTGGTTCGAATGGGCGAGGCAATCCAACGTATTCAAATACTGCGATGAGCCAAAGAACGCGTTCATTTGGGGTGCTCGCCCTGGTCCTTTGGGGTCTAGGTGCTTGGGCACAGCCCACGTATCTGCTTCGTCCCCACCGAGAGGTGCCCATCGGGCTCTCCGTCGCAGGAATGGGGGCGTTCAACATCTGGGCAGCCCCCGCTGTGAAGGGCTTTACGCTCGCGGAACTCGACGCTCTTGAGCCCACGCACATTCCTGCTTGGGACCAATGGGCCCTTGGGAGGTGGAATGAAGGGGCGGGCCACCGTTCGGACTACCTCTTTTATGGAGCAGCACTGTGGTCGTCTGCGACCGTCCTCCTTCCGGCGTTGAATGAAGGAGAATGGCAAGCGAGCCTTCCCACGGCAGTCATGTGGGTGGAGATGAATGCCTTGACATTGGTGGCGACGGATCTCACAAAGAACTTGGTGACCCGTCCGCGGCCTTTTACCTACTACTCAGATGCTCCAATGGAGGCCCGACTGGAGGTGGATGCGCGCAAGTCCTTTTTTTCGGGGCATACCAGCATGACGGCCGCCAATACCTTTTATGCAGCCAAGGTTTTTTCCGACCTCTACCCTGATTCTAAAATGAAGCCGTGGGTATGGGCCGCCGCAGCGGTGATTCCCGCGTTGACAGCCCAGCAGCGTATGGCAGCTGGCAAGCATTTTTTGAGTGACGTGGTGGTCGGCTACGCCGTGGGAGCTCTTATCGGTTGGGGGATTCCCCAGTGGCACCTACAGCGCTGATCGGGAGCCAATAGATGGGGCGTTCATCCTTTCGTACCAGTACGGGGAGATGGCATGTTTGACCGGCTTCCAAGGTGAACGTGGAAGCCATGACTTCCACGATCCAACCAGGTTCTGGACGCAGTATGAGCGCGGGCCAATGGTATGTGCCCGGGGCCAAATGGGTTTTCCATTGATGGCTGCCTCGTACAAGATGAAGCGCATGGTTTCGACCTTCTGAATCGGTCACATAGACGGGCAATACTGGATGATCGATCTCGCCTTGCGTGAGGATATGCATCGTTGGTGCCTCTAGTGGCAGGGTGTTCTCGACAGGAGGTGTTCGGGGTTTCCATGACCAGTGATGGTGCATGCGTAGGCTTATTTGTCCAGGCCGGTAGGTGGCCTGTAGCGCCTTCCACCGGATTTCGACATGGGACCCCGCCCAACTTTGTCCTACACCAAGCCATCCTTGGTTTGAAGCAAAAGGGATCCCCATACTCCAGCGGCGAAACATGGGCTCGCCACTCCACTGGGCCTGGGCGGTCAAACCCGATCGCCCGCGAAATTGGTAGCCCCCCCAGCTCGGCCAAGGTGCTGGAGCGATAGAAAATGAAAGACTATGGTTTCGCCAAGGAAGACGCCCCATGGTTTGAAGGACTAGGCCGCGTTTTGAGTGGATTTCACTGAACTCAAGGTACCGGCCGCGGTGGGCGAAGCGCAATCTGGAACTGGACCAAGTTGGATGGCCACTCGCTGTGATTTGAGCTCGGTAGACCTGCAGTTGCCCTTCCCATCTCCCAGGGGCAAAACGCCATCGGGCTTGGCTTTGAAGACCCTGCCAACCAAGATGGGACATGCCTTGCGGGACGAAGCCAAAGGACCATCGCGCCCATCCGCCTTCCAGTCGGAGGCCCTGAGAACTGTAGGAGGCGTTTCGAAGGACCTGTCCAGGTAGCCCCGTCCATTGAATCCATCGAACGTCCGGACCCAAATAGGCCAAAAAGAGCCCTGTGGATAGCGTGCCTTGAACACTGTATCCTGGACCATAAGGCGTTTGGCCAACATGGAATTGACTTCGCTGATCTTCCCAGGATACACCGCTGCGTTGGCCCACAATTCGCCAAGCGGCGTTAGGGAGTATTTGGGCGCGAAAAACGCCCTCCGCCGTTCGAAGAGTCAGGCCGCCCCCGGAATGCGCGGTCAGGCCAAGGATCCAAAGTTGGGCCCACGTACCAAGCTGAATAGGACTCATGGACGTTTGCAGCCGACCTGATGGCCCCGAGAATCCCTCGCCACGACATAGGCCGTACCGGGCGGTACAGGCTGCGAGACGGATGTCCCAAATGGGGCTAGAAAGAGGTTAAAAGGAGCCTCTATGGCCTCGCCCAAGTCACCGTAAGCTTGCACTTGCGCACTCCAGAAATGGGGCCCGACCATTTGCCATGTCAGGGTGCTGTCCCATTCCGCACGCACCTCATTCTCCGGCGAGGGACTTAAGCAACCTCTGTAGAGGGAAACCACATAGCGTAGTTGAGTTTGAACGGCCCATCCACCGAAGCGGGTGACCGGAGAGGTGTACAGGGGATAGACCCCAATGCGTGCGCGCTGTGAGCTACTATCGGTCTCAATCCATTGATAGGGAATGGCGCCCCGTTCCCCAGCGTCGAGGACCCACTCCGAAGGGATGGAAATTTTTGGAGATCCCCCCATATGCTCCACTTCCAACAATACGGTGACCGATGTATCCAGGCTATTATGCACGAGGATCTCTCCATGGCCCCGACTCCCACATGGATGGAAATGCGCGAGTCCATTGATGACGCTGATTTGTGCACTGGCGGACCAGGAAAGTACGAGTAGGAGGGCGCCGAGGCGCCCTCCTTGTTCCCAACAAATCATGATTAGCTATTCGAAATCGTATAGCGCAAAGTGATCATGCCTGATGAAGCGGCATCCAGATTTTGGGTCGCAAAATTCAGGGCATACTGGAGCAAAACGCCATCCCCTGGACCTTCTCCCGTGTACGCACTTTGAATCCCGGAAATCAATGTACCGGTTCCATTGTTCGCCGAAAATGTAATGGGGGCAGCCGAACCAACGGTTCCTGTCCCAAATAGGGTGGGACTAACGGTCAGCTGTACCCCTGAAGGCAGGCTGCCTCCGATGAGGTCTACGTCGACTTGGCGCACGTTGTCAGGACTAGCACCCTTGACAGAGGTGAATTGCATGTAGGCAGTTTGGGCAGCGACTCCAGGAAATGCTTGACCGGGAATGGCAGGGGCTTGAATGTGGAAATTCATCATCCCGGCGGGACTCGCATTGGCATCGACGATGCGAATCATAGCCGCTTCATCCACGGTGAAGTCTACGTCGTGGGCGGCGGTGGATTGGCTCCAAGCAGAGAAGGAGAGGGCCATGGGCGCTGCGAGGAGATAAGGCCAAAAAGGCTTTTGAGCGTGAATCATTGTAAAGGGTGTTTTTAAAGGTTCATAACATGCTTGGCCGAAGCAGGACAAACCTCCGACACCCAGGGAGGGAGATTCGGGAGAAAACGGGTAGGAAACGAGATTACTCGTTTGGCGCGTGCTTCGCGAGAAGCCGGAAGAATGTGGCGCGGCTTATGCCCAAAAAGGCTGCCATTTGGTTGCGGGTGAGAGCCTCTACCAACCAGGGTTTGTGGTGAAAAATCCAGATGTAATGCTGAATCGGGCTCAGTTGGAGCAAGTGCTGGAAATGCGCTCGAACCTGAGTCAGCAAATGTTGCTGGATCACAAAGAACACTTCATCAAAACCATCCTTTTTCTGGAAGGATTCCAAGACATTCTGGTCCATGGTAAGGATGCGCGTTGGCGTCACGCACTGGTACACGGTTTTGGACGGCAAACGGGTGAGGTGCCGATGAAAGTTGAAGACAAATTCTCCCGGTGCATAATCTTGGTTCACGGTCAATTGGCCCCGGTCATCTTCTCCGAGCTCCAACACCGTTCCATCTAGGATAAAATGCAAATGCGTCGAAGCATCGTCGAGGCGAATTAATACCGTTTTCTTGGGGAGAACCTGAGGCGATGAAAACGCGGCACAAAATTCATCAATCAGCGGAGACAACTCGGGAAGCCGGTCCGCGAGTTTGTGACGAAGCAATGTGCAAAGATCCCCCTCACGCATTGTGCAGTGAATTAATGGCTCGGAACAAAGAGGAGCGAGATATTCGCAAGTACTTGGCCAGTTCGTCGCGAGAGATGGACGATAGAATTTGTGGAGAGGACTGGATGGTTTTTCTTAACCGGTCCACCGGAAGCAGAAGACACAAATCTTTGGAGCGATTTCGGTAGGAAGCAATGTCCATTTTGGTCAGCGTATTGGCCAGGATGTATCCCATGCCGTACTGCGCGGTAATCTCGCGCACTTTGTGCCCAGAAACCCCATAAATTTTACTGGCTTTTTTACAGCGCATATAGGTGTCAGTCTTTTGCCACAAAAGGAAGGAAGACTCGGACCAAAACAAGGTATTTGGGGGGATGATTCGCTGGCAAAACATGCTTCTTTGGTGGGAACTGAATTCGGCTAATATCCCATCCCCATTAAAATAGAGTATCGGCTTTTCCTCGCCACTAACCCAAACTTGCTCCCCCGCGGAAACTTGGGTTATCAACTCAAACTGCGCAGCTAAGGCCGAAATGCCCGATTTCAGCGCTGGAGCTTGGGAGCCAAATAATGGCA
>DFSS01000006.1:10347-10577 GCA_002381225.1 Flavobacteriales bacterium UBA3431
GGGCCGGTTAGCCAAGAGCGCAAATGCCAGCGATTAAAGCGATAAAAATCTTGCATGCCTTGGTCCACATCTTGAATCAATCGGGGAGGGGAAACACGAAGATCGACCTCAATTCGCGGGTGCTGAAGTGACTTCCATAAATGCTTCATTAAATGGGGTAAAAAACCCGATTTCAGGTCGTGGAAATAGGGAATTTCTTGCGAATGATATCGAATGGAATAAAACACGAC
>DFSS01000039.1:0-988 GCA_002381225.1 Flavobacteriales bacterium UBA3431
CAACGGGTGAGCATTGCGCGTGCCTTGATTAAAAAACCGCCGATGTTGGTCCTGGACGACGCCTTGTCCGCGGTCGACACCGACACGGAAGTCAATATTCTCTCCGACTTGCGCGAGAAACTTCAGGGTGTCACGGCCCTTTTGATTACGCAGCGGTTGAGCTGTGTGCATTTGGCCGATCGCATCTATGTGCTCGAAGAGGGGCGATTGACCCAAGAGGGCACCCACAGTACGTTGGTCCAACAGGACGGAGTGTATGCCGAACTGTATGCCCTCCAAAACCCTGATTCCTGGTCTCCCGCATGAAACTTTATCCCAATTTGGTCGCCGGCGTCTTGGAGGTCTTAGAGTGGTCTTTCGGGAAAGGATGGTATGCGGACCGCGTGGTGGACAAAGTGCTGCGCGCCAACAAAAAATGGGGTGCTCGGGACCGTGCCTTTGTCGCCCAGCATAGCTATGAAATGGTCCGATGGTGGCGCTTGCTCTGGGCGCTCCTTGGGGAGGAACCAAGCCTCAAACGCAAGAAACTCAAAGAATTGTTTGAACTGTACTGGGCCTGGCAAGTGGAGGGGACTTTGATCCTCCCGGAGGATTTGCCCCTTGGTGTTCGCGAGAGCTATCCAGCTTGGTTGGATGCCCGTGCCGATGCCGCCCTCGGGGCGCAGTGGCCAGCCTTGGCACATGCCCTCAACCAACCGGCGCAGGTTATTCTTCGTGTGAACACCTTGCGGTCTACGCGGGAACGTGTTTTGGAACGCCTTGCCGCAGAGGGCATCGAGGCGGAAGCCTCGGACGTGCGTCCGGAGGCCATTGTCTTGAGCAAGCGCCCGCGCTTGCAACACCTGCCCTCTTTCCAGGAAGGCTGGTACGAAGTTCAGGACGGGGGCTCGCAGTGCATTGCCCCCTATCTGGATCCTCAGCCCGGAGACCGCATTTTGGACGGCTGCTCTGGGGCGGGAGGGAAAGCCCTGCACATGGCGGCCCTGAT
>DFSS01000039.1:1380-13037 GCA_002381225.1 Flavobacteriales bacterium UBA3431
GGCGTCATCCGCCGCGATGTGGACACCAAATGGAAACTTCTCCCGGAGCACTTGGAGCGCACCTTGGAGGTGCAAGCGCGCATCTTGCAGCGCTATCCCGGGGCATTGCGGGTCGGTGGACGGTTAGTCTATGCAACCTGCAGCATATTGCCCGAAGAAAATGAAGCCCAAGTGGAGGCCTTTGTCAAAGCCCAGCCGCAGTTTAGCTTAGAGGAGATGGTACGCATATCTCCAGCACACGCCCATTCCGATGGCTACTTCGTGGCGGTCCTGACTAAAAATGACCATGTATGACTTGGGTAACCGAATCGGAATCGCTGCACGACGGCCTTGAACATCGTTCAACCGCGGACATCCTCGCGGGCATCAATGCGGAGGACCACAAAGTGGCCCAGGCGACGGAGCGTGCCATCCCGGCCGTCCAGGCCTTGGTCGATGCAATTTTACCTCAAATGAAGGCGGGAGGACGCTTGTTTTATATTGGGGCTGGCACGTCGGGCCGTTTGGGCATCGTCGATGCATCCGAATGTCCGCCCACCTTTGGCGTCGCCCATGGCCGGGTCGTTGGCCTGATCGCTGGGGGCGACGGGGCCATTCGAAAGGCTGTCGAGTTTGCGGAGGATGATCCCGAGCAAGCATGGGCGGACCTCTGTGCCCACCAGATCAGCCCTCAGGATGCCGTGGTAGGAATCGCAGCCAGTGGGCGAACCCCCTATGTCATGGGAGGGCTTCAAGCCGCTCGAACCTTCGGCTGTGTTACCGGTGCCATTGTATGCAATCCGGGCTCCCCCGTCGCCCAAGCGGCAGAATTCCCCATCGAAGTGGTGGTCGGCCCTGAATTCATTACCGGCTCCACTCGGATGAAATCCGGGACGGCGCAAAAACTAATATTGAACATGCTCTCCACCACCTTGATGATTCAGCTGGGGCATGTTCAAGGCAACCGCATGGTGGACATGCAGCTGAGCAACGAAAAACTCGTCGCCCGCGGGACGGCTATGGTGGCGGCCCAGACAGGGCTGGACGCAAACAAAGCGCAAGAACTGTTGTTGGCCAAGGGTAGCGTACGCAAAGCGGTTCAAGCATGGAGAGAACAAACCCACCCGTAGCCCGCATCATTGGATCGGGGATTGCCGGCATTTCGGCCGCCATCCGACTGGCCCGGAAAGGCTATGCCGTCGAGGTCCATGAGGCCAACACGTATCCCGGGGGGAAGTTGAGTCAATTTCGGCTCGGGGCCTACCGCTTTGATGCGGGCCCCAGCTTGTTCACCTTGCCGGAACATGTCGAAGCCTTGTTTACCCTCTGTGGGGAGCAGGCCGCCGACCATTTCCCCTACCTAAAGAAAGATGAATCCTGCCGGTATTTCTGGGAGGATGGGACGCGCTTGGTAGCGCACAGCGATCCCGAGGCCTTTGCCTTAGAGGCCGAAAAACAACTAGGCGAACCGGCGGCCCATACCCGGGCCCATTTGGCCTTGGCTCGCACGCAATACCAGGCCACGTCGGGATTTTTCCTGGAGCGCTCCCTGCACAGTTGGCGCACCTACCTACGGCCGGCGATTTTCCGAACATTGGCGGCCGTCCCCTCTTTGGGATTGACCCGCACGATGGATGCCATGCACCGGAAACGGTTTGTTTCGCCCCACATGGTACAGCTGTTTAACCGCTATGCCACCTTCAATGGTTCAAGCCCATACCAAGCCCCGGGCACCTTGTGCATGATTCCACATTTGGAATTTGGAGTGGGAACGTTTTTACCCAAACGCGGCATGGTGGACATCACGCATAGTTTGGTCGCTCTCGCGGAACGCCAGGGGGTCGAGTTTCACTACGGTCATCGGGTGGCCCAAATCACCTACGAAGGCCGTCGCGCGACGGGGATACGCCTCGAATCGGGCGAAGTGCTGGGTGCCGAGGTGGTCGTCAGCAACATGGACGTCACACCCACCTACCGACGCTTATTGCCCCAACTTCCCGCTCCAGAAGCTACGCTGCGCGCGGAGCGTTCCTCCTCGGCCTTGATATTTTATTGGGGGCTAGACCGCTTATTTCCGGAACTCAACCTCCACAACATCCTTTTCAGTGACCAGTACGAAGGGGAGTTTCAGGCCTTATTTGAGACCAAAACCCTCTTCCCCGACCCGACGGTCTACATCAATATCACGTCCAAAGACGTACCGGAAGATGCCCCAAAGGGGGGAGAAAACTGGTTTGTCATGATCAATGCCCCCTCCAACGATGGGCAGGACTGGGACGCCCTTCGACACCAAGCTCGGGAGGCTATTTTGGCCAAAATTCATCGTGTACTCGGTGTTGACATCGCCCCGCACATCGTTGAGGAAGACTTCTTGGATCCCGTTCGCATCGAATCGCGTACGAGCAGTGACCGCGGAGCCCTGTATGGTTCCAGTAGCAATTCAGCCATGGCGGCCTTCTTGCGCCATCCCAATCGGGGAAGCCTCAAAAATCTGTATTTCTGTGGGGGGTCGGCCCACCCTGGCGGAGGTATTCCGTTGTGCTTGCTCAGCGGAAAAATTGTTGGGGACGCAGTGCCAGCGGCCTAGCCGGTGTACAGGTGTCTGCGAGGCCCCTCAGGAGGCCCAGATGTTTTCCTCAACGAGATGGATGCCCTTCCCGAAGAAGATGCGGGAAATCTTCGCAAAGCTGTCGGTGTAGTCGGACACGGCAAAATGATGCGGCGCTTCAGCGGGTGTTGAGCGCAACAACCCCCCTTCCTCCAAATGCTTGGCGACCGAATTGGCCACAATGGTGGGGATGCGCAGGAGATGAACTTTTTCCTCGAGCTGTTTGGCGATTTGGGAAGCAATGAGGGGGTAGTGGGTGCAGGCGAGTACGAGGTGCTCAATACCCGCCATGCGGGCATCATCGAGGTAGAGTTGCACCACGGCATCGGTCACGTCTCCCCGCAAGAGGTTTTCTTCAATCACAGGAACAAGGAGGGGCGTCGCCATTGGGCGCACCTCGGATTGGGGCAGTAACTCAGCCAATTTGCGTGGGTAAATGCCGGAGGCCACCGTGGCCCGAGTCCCCCAAATGCCAATGTTCTTGGCGTGTTTGCGGTGCAGGTAATGCACAACGGGATCAATCACATTGTAGACGGGAATGTCCAGCTCTTCTTTCAAGACGTCCAAAGCCACCGCGGAGGCCGAATTGCAGGCTACCACGATGGCTTTAGCGCCCTGCGCCATCAAATGCTTGGAAATACCCAAGGCATACGAGCGAATGGCTTCGGGGGATTTTTCGCCGTACGGCAAGTGGGCCGTATCGCCAAAATAAAGCAGGCGTTCATGGGGTAGCTTTCGAGCGATCGCCCGAGCCACCGTCAATCCGCCGACGCCCGAATCAAACAGCCCAATCGGGCCGTCTGAACGTTTCATCACATGCCCAATTTTACCTTGACAGCGGACATGAGGTTCATGCCGCCCTTGGCGTAGATGACCATGCCTTTGCTCTGCGATGCGTCGAGGACGTACGCAACGTTCTTCTCAGCGGCCACCGCATCAATGGCATTTTGCAATTTTTCCAGAACGGGAGTGATCAATTCGATCTCCTTGGATTGGAGTTCCTGCTGGGCGCTTTGCATGTACTGCTGGATGTTGTTGTACATCTCCTGCAGGCGCTGCTGCTCTTGGCGCTGACGAAGTTCGGTCCAGGTTCCCGCGTTGGCTTGGAGGGTTTGTGCGCCCTTCTCCAACTCGGCATTCATTTCTTTGGCTTCGTTTTCAAATTTGGCCTGCTCTGCTTGGAGGGCTTCCATGACTTTCTTGTAGTCGGGCATCTCAACGAGGAGGCTGTCGACGTTGATGTGTCCAACCAAGGATTGGCCGAGAGCGGGGGCTGCGGTCATAGCGACCAGGGCGAGAACTTTTAGTGCGTTTTTCATAGGGGTCAAAAGTAGTGATTTCAGTAACCGAGTTGTTGGAGTACGTCTTGGGTGATATCATTGGACTCGTTGGCGTACACCACACTGACAGACGAGCCTTTGTCGAAGACAAAATCCAATTTCTTTTTGCGGGCCACCTCCTTGATGGCGCCGGCTACGAGGGCTTGCACCGGGGCGACGAGCTCTTCCCGCTTTTCGAAGAGCTGGCCTTCAGGGCTGAAGTAGCGCATTTGGCGCGAACGAGCGGTGTCGCGTGTCGTTTGAATGGCAGCCTTGCGCTCGGCAATCATATCGGGCGTGAGGAGCACCGATTCGGCGTCTAGCTGAGCCTGTAGGGCCGACGCATCTTCAAAAAGGCTGGCCACCTCGCCCTCCCAGCGCTTCGATAGTCGCTCAATTTCTGCTTGGGCTTGCTTGTATTCGGGAATAGCATTCAAGATGGCCTGCGTATCCACATAGCCAAGACGCTGGGCCATGCCCATCGTGGTCATGCCCAGAAATGCAAGGAGAAACCAAATGCGTCGCATGCTTAGAATTGTTGACCGAGTACGAAGTGTGTTTGCCAACCGGAAGATCCGTTTTGGCCCGGCAAGTTATCAAAGCCATAGCCCAGATCCACGCCGAGAAGACCAAACATGGGCATAAAGATGCGCAAACCGACCCCTGTAGAACGCTTGAGTTCAAACGGGCGGTAGTCTGCGAAGTTGTCGTAGTTGTTACCCGCCTCGGCGAAAGCCAGAACGAAGATTTGGGCATTCGGGTTGGGCGACAGCAAATAGCGCAACTCCGTCGTGAACTTGTTGTAGAGGGCGCCGCCGCCGTCTGGGGTCAAGCTGTAGTTGGTATACCCGCGAAGGCCGATGATTTCTCGCCCGTCCAGGACAAAGTTTTGAAGGCCATCTCCGCCGAGGTAGTAGCGCTCAAATGGCGGCAAGCCGTAGTCCTTGTTGTAGGACCCCAAGAAGCCAAACTCTGAATAGGAACGGATAACAAAGTTCTTCATGATCTCCGCATAGTAGTCGCCCGTAAACTTCCACTTGTGGTATTCGATGAATTTGAACTTTTCCTCCGTGCTCAACTTGGTGTAGTCGCGCCCGTCCACCAAAGAAACGGGGGGGGTGGCTTCGAGGCTAAAGGCAATGCTTGATCCCCGAGTTGGGAAGATGGGCAAGTCGCGGTTGTCTCGGCGCAAACTCAAGGTGTAGGCCACCGAATTCGCGATACCTGTGGTGAAGTTTCCACCGACAAATGGGTAGTTGTTGATGTCAAATCGGCGGTACTCCAAAGCATGGTAGAGGGTGAAGTAATCATCCGGCCACTTCAAACGCTGCCCTTGACCCAAGGTTACCCCGGTGATGGCAATCTTTTGGGCCGTACTGTCCGTTCGGCCGTTGTAGTTCATCGTGTTGTGGTAGGCCGAAAAAGTCACCGAATTGGGCTTCTTCCCGCCCCACCAGGGCTCTGTGAAGCTAAAGTTGTAGGAGCTGTAATAGGTGCCGTTGGTTTGTGCGCGGATGGTGATGGTTTGGCCATCGCCTGCAGGAAGGGGCTGCCATGCCTTCTTGTTGAAGAGGTTGCGCGACGAGAAGTTGTTGAAGTTTAAGCCCAAAGTTCCCACCACGGCATAGGCTCCCCAACCACCTTGCAGTTCGAGCTGGCTTGTGGATTGCTCCACCACGGTGTATTCCAAATCCACGGTGCCAGTTACCGGGTCGGGTACGGGTACGGGGGTGATTTGGCGGGGATCAAAGTAGCCCAATTGCCCCAATTCGCGGACGGTTCGCATGATGTCTGCCTTGGAGAATAAATCGCCCGGACGGGTGCGAATCTCCCGATAAACCACATGGTCATTGGTTCGCTCGTTGCCGTTCACAATGACTTTGCGGACAGTGGCTTGGCGGCCCTCGCGAATGCGGATTTCCATGTCAATGGAGTCGTTTTCCACTTTGACCTCTACGGGAATGACGTTGGCAAAGAGGTAGCCATTGTTCAGGTAGAGCGAAGAAATGTCGTTGCTGTTGGGATCTCCGTTGATGCGTGTATTCAGGGCTTTGGCATCGTAGCGATCTCCGGCGCGAATTTTCAGAATGGATTCGAGCACCTCTGTCGGGTACTTGGAATTGCCATAGAAGCTGATGCTTCGGAAATAGTACGGGCGGCCTTCCTCGATGAAGATGTCGATCTTCAACTTGTCCTCCACGCGGTAGATGCTATCCTTGAGGATGCGCATGTCGCGGTAGCCCGCTTCATTGTATGCTTCCACAATGAGGACCTTGTCTGCCTCTAGCTTTTCTTTCTGGAGCTTGGAGGTGGTAAAAATGTTCCACTTCCGATAGCGGTGCGTGTCGTCCATGACGCGGCGGAGTTTGCCATCGGTCAGGGCGGTGTTCCCGTGAAAAACGATGTCATCAATTCGAAGACGTGGTCCCGGAACAATGTCAATGCGAAGCACGACGGCGTCGAGCAGCATGCTATCGCGTTCCGTGGCGATCTTTGCCGTGGCATCGGGAAATCCTTTTTCCTTGAAATGCTTGAGGATAGCGTTTTCTGCTGTGATCTTGAGGTTTTCGGAGACCACCATGCCGCGGGTGAGCTCAAGCAGCTCGCGGAGGGCATCTTGCTTGCCCTTTTTGATGCCTGTGAAGTAGTACTTGCTCAACTTGGGAAGGGTGGTCAACCGGAATTCCAGGTAGACTGTGCGGTTGACTTTCTGGACCACGAAGAGTTGAACGTCGGAGAACAACTCCTGGTCCCAGAGATTGCGGATGGCCTGACCGACGCGTTCAGAGGGGAATTGGACCTTGTCGCCGACATTCAAGCCTGAAAGGAGGCCAACCATGGTCGGATCCAGTTGATCTGCCCCGGTCACAGTGATGCCGCCAATTTCATAATCGACTTCCGGCTTGATCTCAATGGCTTGACCCAGTTGGATTTGAGCAAAGCTCGAGAAAGAGGCCAGGGCTAAAAAAGCAGCTGTGCTCAGGCGTAAGAATCGTCGTTTCATCAGGTGCTTTTCTCGTTGAGTTGTTCACTGGTTTTGCCCATGCGGCGCTCGCGCGCAGCATATTGGGACAAGGCTTCTTCTAGATGTTCTCTGGAAAAATCGGGCCAAAGTACGGGCATGAAGATCAATTCGGCGTAACTAATTTGCCAAAGGAGGTAATTTGAAATCCGCTGCTCCCCACTGGTTCGGATTACCAAATCGGGGTCGGGCATGGAATGGGTGTACAGGGCTTGGCCAAACGCGGTTTCATCAATGCTGTCAAGGCTGCGCTGGCCCAGCTGGACTTCGCGCGCAAGAGTTTTCGTTGCCTGCAGGATTTCCTGACGGCTACCATAGCTCAAGGCGAGGGTTAAGACCAAGGTTGAGTTCCCGGCGGTCGCGTCTTTCACCTCCTGCAATTCGCGCTGGGCACTTTTTGGGAGCAAGTCCAGCTTTCCGATGGCCTGGAGCTTGATGCCGTTTTTCATCAAGGTGGGCATCTCCTTACTGAGGCTACTCACCAAAATGCGCATCAGAGCGTTTACTTCGGCTTTTGGACGGGCCCAGTTTTCTTCCGAAAAGGCATAGACGGTCAAATATTTCACGCCGAGTTCTGCACAGGATTGGGCAGTGCGGCGCAGGGCTTCAACCCCCACCTCGTGGCCTCGAATGCGCGTGCGGAAGCCTTGCTGCTTGGCCCACCGGCCATTGCCATCCATGATAATTGCGATGTGGGTAGGGAGGCTCATCGGTATAAAAAGGAAGCGCATTTTTCCATGAAGGCTTCCAAGTGAAGCCCCATGCCTAGTCGTAAAACAAAGTACGAGTCCGTCGTTTGGGCATTGCCTCGCGCCATCCCAACTGGGAGATTTAAGCCCGAGGGGTCCGCAAAGTAGGCGGCCGCATCGCCATAGGATTCTTGGATGACGGTAGCGTCTGCATAGGTGCCATGAACATCATCAAGGTAGTCGGTCGTCGTTTGCGTCCAAGTCGCTTCCATGTTGACCACCCAAAAGGCATTGAGCTGCGCTCTCCAGCCCAAACCAAAAGGGAGGGTGCGTGCCCGAGTGGCATAGCGTGCTTCGGGGTTCACCGAGGTGCCCTGTCCTTCGGTGCCCAGAGGCTGAAGCGGGATCCACTCTCCTTGGTAATATCCCCGCGGTTCAAAAGACAGCAGTCCGAGTCCCGCAAAGAGGTATGGACTATGCTGAAAGCGAAAAGATGGAATGTTTTGCGGGAAGAAGTCGACTTCCATTCGAGCTTGCACGCTTCGGAATGGCGTTTGGACATGAAATTGGCGCTGCTGGCGCTCAGCCCAAGTGCTCAACGCATCGTTGGCTTCTAAAACGCCTTCGCTGTAGCCCAGGTGGAAAGCGTAATGCGGATGGGCTTGCAAACGGTAATCTACATCCCAGCTCCCTCCTTGCGGGAGATTGGGGCCGGCTGGCCCCACATCGCTCATCAGGTGGGTTCCTCCCCAGCTCACGGTCAATTCCTGAGAACGCTGCGCCCAGGCTCCCAAGGAAGCCCATGCGAATGCAAAAAAAAGAAGTTGACGTATGTTGCCCATATTCAGCCTGCGAAGATACAAATAGCCGGCGGAGCTCAGTTCCTGCGATCCAATCCCCAGAGCAGTTTATTGCGCAAGGTGGAAGCGAAATCAGTATACACGGTGCGCACTAGTTTGAAGCGGAAATCAGCCCTCCGCAAAGTGAGCTCTGTTTCGCAGTCCAAGGTGAATACACGCGAGTCCAATGACGCCAGGAAATTGCCCTCCCGGGCCTCCACCTTGATGGTGATGGTGTCGGCATTAGGTATAACGAGCGGACGCACGGTCAAATTGTGTGGAGCGATCGGCGTGAGGATGAAATTGTTGCTTCCTGGGAGCAGAATGGGCCCCCCACAGCTCAAATTGTAGCCCGTAGACCCCGTAGGAGTGGAGATCAGCAATCCGTCTGCCCAGTAGGTGTTGAGAAATTCTCCATTGAGGGAGACATGGATGGAAATCATGCTAGTGGTGCCTTTTCGGCTGACTGCGATTTCGTTCAAGGCAAAATTGGGCTGAATGATGTCGTCCGAAGCGGTATGGGCCTCTAGGGCATTTCGCTCATCGAGCGTATAGTCGCCAGCCAAAATCGCCTTCAAGGCCATCGGCGCTTCGTCGCGGGTGATGTTGGCAAGGAATCCAAGTCGTCCAGTATTCAAGCCAATGATGGGGATGTCCGAGCGCTCAACAAGGGTCGTGGCATCGAGGATGGTTCCATCCCCGCCGATCACCAGTAAAAAGTCCGGGGCACATGCCTGCAGTTCTTGGGCATTTTTAAACTCCGGGAAGGCCCATCCGACGGACCATTGTTCATTGATTCGGTGCTGAAAACCGCGGTACATAACCAGGTCACAGCCCTCTTGAATCAACGAATCAATCGTGCGCTCAACAAAAGTTTGGACCTCGTCCGGAATGCGTTTGCCAAAGATTGCTACCCGTGCCATGCTTAAAGGTCCAAATAATGAAGTAAGTGATCAAGGTTGTCTTCGACTTCCTCGGCGCGGTGCCCCTTTGGGTAGTACCCGAGAATCGTGCAGCCAAATCGCTCCAAGGTGGCCAAAGCCGCCGTGGGATCCGGTTGATCAAGCCGGGCAAAAGAGCGAAAAACGCTGCGCTCGGCTACGAAATCAGTGGAAAATGCCACAACCCGAACGCCTTCGGCTTCGATGCCGCGAATCCATTCGCCCCCAAAAGGGGTGTGCATCGAGTGTTCAAACCAAATGGTGGATCCAGGGAGCTGGAATGCCCATTGCTGACCAATCCGGTCGGCAAGATCCTGGCTTTTATAGCTTCCTTGCCAGAGGTTCCTGTCGCAGACGGCCACGATGTCCACTTGCCAAGCACTGGCCACGGCCAGGGCATCAACGGGGTGTTGGGCCGCTTGCAAGGGGGGTACGGAAAGAACATGCCCATCAGGACCCATGAGTCCCGTGTAGACGCCTTCATCCACGACGGGCCAAAAGCGCGTTCGGCTTTCGCTCGTTCGCGCCAGGTACTCCGCTTCAGAACAGGTTTCCGAAAGCGGGGCCGGGTGGGTTAAAAGAAGGTCATTCCAATCCAACATAGGACGAAGTTAGCCCGGATGCCCGAACTTTGGGCCAAATTCTCTGATATGGCATCGCAACCCGCCCGTTTGAGCGTCAACATTAATAAAATAGCCACCCTGCGCAATGCACGGGGAGGGAATGTACCCAATGTGCTCGACGCGGCCATTCGGATTCAAGAATTCGGTGCCCAAGGCATCACGATTCATCCGCGTCCCGATGAACGCCACATTCGTTACGCCGATGCCCGCGCCTTGCGCGAGGTAGTGCATACCGAGTACAATATTGAAGGCTATCCAGACCGTCGTTTTATCGATTTGGTCCTAGAATGCCGACCAGAGCAGGTCACCTTGGTCCCGGATGGGCCGGACGTACTCACGAGTAATGCGGGCTGGGATACGGTACGCAATGGGGACCTTCTTCGCCCGATTTTGGCGGAATTTCGCCAAGCCGGGATTCGAACCTCTGTCTTTATGGAATGCCAAGAGGACCGCATTCGCGCGGCGGCAGACCTTGGGGCAGACCGCATCGAGTTGTATACGGAGGGCTATGCGGTTGGGTACGCCTCCGACCCCTTGGCGGCCGTCACGCCCTATGTGCATGCCGCCCAATGGGCCAAATCTGTTGGGTTGGGCGTGAATGCAGGCCATGATTTGAGTTCAGAGAATCTCCAGTTTTTTGCCCAGCATATGCCCGGCCTCGATGAGGTGAGCATCGGCCACGCGTTGATTTCGGAGGCGCTGTATCTGGGACTCGAGAACACCGTACAACGCTACCGTCATTTATTGGAACGCTGATGGCCGTTCTTCCTCTCGCGAGTAAAATCATGGGCAATGGGGGGGAACCCTTGGTTGTGCTGCATGGCTTATTTGGCATGGGGGACAACTGGGCCTCGCATGCCCGAACCTGGGGCGAACAGGGCATGGATGTCCACCTGGTGGACCAACGCAACCACGGACGGTCCCCGCATGCCGGCTCCCATACCTATGCTGACATGGTGGAGGATGTGCGTGCCTATGCCTTAGAGCATTTTGGAGAGCGGCCTGTGCGGTGGCTTGGACATAGCATGGGAGGAAAAACGGCGATGGCTTTGGCTTGCCAATATCCGGAATTGGTGGAACGCTTGGTCGTTGTAGACATTGGCCCGAAGGCCTACCCTCCGCACCATCAATCTGTCGTGGATGCCATGCATCAGTTGGATTTTACCACATTAAAAAGCCGAACCGAGGCGGACCGCGCTCTGGAATCGGCCATGCCCGATTGGGGGATGCGTCAGTTTTTGTTGAAAAATTTGGAATGGAAACCCGAGGGGAATTTGGGGTGGAAATTCAATCTGCCCGTCCTCGAAGGTCAAATGGGCCGGATAGGCCAATCCTTGGCCGCTGAAGACCGCTTCATTGGCTCGACCTTGTTCGTTCGGGGCGAACGCAGTGGATACATTTTGGATGAAGATTGGAGTGGCATCATGGATCATTTCCCCCTGGCTCGGTTGGAATCCGTCCCAGGAGCGGGCCATTGGGTGCATGCGGAGCAACCGCAGCCCTTTCAAGACGCGGTATTGCCGTTTTTGTTGGAGGGCTAAAGGGCTAGAGAGCTCGCGCTTCGCGCTGAAGCCAATTCGCTTAAACGTTTCATCTCTTTTATCCTTGAAATGTGGTGCGGACCTTCGCTGCGCGCC
>DFSS01000039.1:13331-17041 GCA_002381225.1 Flavobacteriales bacterium UBA3431
AGCCCTCTAGCCCTCAACCCCCAAAATGAAACAGGAGCTCCACGCGAATGGGCGTGCCTGAAAACTGAAAACGTTGGCTTTCTAGGCTTGGTTTGGAAAACATGCTCCGCGCCCCGTTGGAGAAGGCATAAGGCTCCAAAGGCTGCCCAAAAAGCCCTTTGTCCAATTCGTTATTTCCATTGAGGTCGAGGTAGTAGGAGGCGGTGTAGGTGCCTACTTTTTTTGGGCCAATGACCACGCGTTGCTTTGTGTCGCTCGCCGGAAAGGGGAATTGCTGGATCAGGGCTCCCTTCGCATCGTGAAGGGAGACCATCCATTGGGCACCTTTTGGGAGTTTCTCCACCTCCGGGGCCGAGAGGTCAAAGACCATTTGGCTGGATTGTCCAAACAGGCTGGCGGACCAGAGGAGAAGAACGCATGGGAGGAACGAACGCATGGGAGGAAAACGCAGGGGAGCGTGAAAAGTTCCTAGACAGTGGGCATAAAAAAACCGGAGACAGCGCTCCGGTTGGATAGGTAAAGTCTAAACGCTTAGCGCATCAAGACCACGCTGCCTTTTTCTTCAAGGCGAGTGGTTTCTTGGCCGCTAGGTACGGTGTAGAGCGCCAAAAGGTGCCAGAGGTAGACCCCTTCCTTGAGTTGACGGCCATTGTATGAGCCATCCCAGGATTCGGTCGGATTGATGCTTTCAAAAACGAGGCGACCGTAGCGGTCAAATACGCGCAGACGGTACTCCAAAGGCTCACACGCTTCCGCAACCAACACACGGAACTCGTCGTTGGTATTGTCGCGGTTGGGCGTGAAGGCATTGGGGGCGAAAACACCGCATTCATTGTTGGGGTTGGGATTCGTTTGAGCCTGTCCGGCAAAACCCAACAACATGAAAGCCAATGCAAATAGTGTACGTCGCATGATTCAAATGTATGAGAAAAAATTACCCGCCACAAGTTTCTTGACGAAGCTTTAGAGCCCGCTGAACGAACGCACTCTTTGGCTGAACGAACGATTTGTATCGGGCTCCTCCTCCCACTCAAACTGGTATTTTTTCTCGGGTACCAGTGGGCGCTCAACAGGCTTCTGAAAGAGGTTGCGAAGGTCTTCTCCTTGCTTTTTCCAATCGTCTTGGACGGACGACTTGATGTCTTGGGTCAGCGCTTTCCGGTCGAGGGAAAACTTGAGATGATCGGCGGGGCCAAAAATGTGAATTGGGATCCACACCGGTCCACGGGTGGATTCTTCGGCGATAAAGGCATCGAGGTCTTTGGATCGGGGGGTCTTTTTGCCGCCCACGAGATCGCGCAATTGCATTTGGAGCGTAAAATCCATGACGTTGTCAAAGCGGTGCTGACCCGCCACTTTGAGAAGCAGTGCATTGTTTTCGAGGGTCATTTCTGGAATGAAAACGATTTCGTTGGCGATGCGAAGCTGATTTTGGACCGTGCCGAAGCGGACATCTTTCAAATCCTCGACTTCAGCAAAGCGAGACAGTTCCAGCAGGGGATCAAACTGGGTGATTCGGCCTTTGTTGACTTGAAAATCCACCGTGGCCAAGAGGGCGTCGGATTGTGCATTCAGGTCGGCGTCAAGGGGCACCGATATGCGGAATTGCGCATCCAAGATTCCAGATAGGTTTTTGTCGGTCAATTGGGTTTGGCCAAAATTGTCCATGGATTGCATGAGGGCCTTCAAGTCGACCTTTTGGATGCGGCCATCTAAGAGCAATTGCGCACGGTCCTGAGGCAAGGGCAACCACTCGACTCGGCCGGCGAGGCTACCCCCTGAATGGCGCAGAAATAGGTTGTCTGATTCGACATGCAGCCCTTTGCCGGAGAAGCGCCCCGAAACGTCGGTGGCGGAAAATGTGCCGAAACGCATGCGGTCCACGGCCAATTCGAGGTCGTATGTGTCGGCAAATTCCTCCCCATCGTCGGGGGCTCCCGTGAAGTTGCCGTTCCAAATTTCCCATTCAGTAATGTCCTCCATGCGCCATTCACGGCCGGTAATACGCAGCTGGTAGTGGTAGAGGTCATCATTGAGGAAGTTGTGCACGGTGCCCTGAAGACGTGCCTGGGTGCTCCCTGTTTGAACGGTTGCTTCCGCGATGTAGAGATCTTGTCCGCGCAGCTCAAGTCGGGCCGAAGGAAGCTTGGTGGGTTGTGGCACCCCTTGGATGGCCAGATGCCCCTTTTGCACCTCGAGGGAACCGGACCATTGCCCTAGCCAGAGCCCCTGGGTAGCGAGCGCATCAAGTGAAGTAAAGGTTTGTTTCCAACCAATACTGCCTTGCACACTGCCATGGCTGCCTTCCCAGGTGGGATATTCAAGCCAGTGCATGATGTCCAAAATGTTGTCTTGGCCCTGAATGTTGAGACGGGCTTGCGCTCGAGGGTGCACCAAATTGTCCATCCGAAAGCTCCCACTGAGCGTCGAATTCCGAGATCGGAAGGCAAAGCTGGAAATGTCCAAAGTGGCTGTTTCTAGTCGGGCTTGTGGCCCGTTGTCAAAGACGACGTGTGCGCTGACCTCTTCGCCGACAATCCAGCCCTTGCTGGCGTTCAGGCTGCCTTGCTTCCAATCGCCTTCGGCTTTAATGCGGGATCCAGCGGGGGTGGTGCTGGCCACCACCGTCAAGTCCAGTGTCCCATCTGCTACCACGGTGCTGGGATCGGGAACCAAAGCCTTAGGGAGCAGGGCCATCACATCCCTCATGTCCAAATCTTGCGCGCGCGCCGTCCATTGGCCCATGCCTTGTTGAATGCTTCCCTCCAAGTCAAGTTCCCAGTCGTTGATTGTCACGTGGCCTTGGTCGACCAAAATTTGGTCCACCTCGCTGTTTTGATAAAATTCAGTCGATCCCCCAATGCGAACAGATTGGTCGTTCCAACGAGGAATGAGAAGTTCCCATGTGGCTTGGGCATCAAATTGTTCGGCATCGAGGACCCCGGAGAGTTTGATCCGCTCTGCAATGAAGGGGAATTCCCAAGGGCTCTCTCCATACCCGGATAAGTGGATGCGCGCATTGAGCAGCGTACAGCCTTGGAGATCGACGTAGCTCGTCGATTGGGTGCTATCTGCTTGGAGGATGTCAAAATTGGTTCGGCCATCTGCTTCCCAGCGAAGTTTAAGGGCCCCATCCGAGACGGTGACACGCCGCAGAACGGTTTCGCCCCGCAGGACACTAAACAGCCCGAATTGCGCATAGACTTCTTCAAAGTAAAGCAGCGTATCGCCTGTGCCTGGCCGCAATGGGTCTTCAATGAAGACATCGTCAAGCCGCAAGGAAATATCTGGGAATTGCCCCAAAATATCGAGCGCCAATCCCGTTGCTTGAACCGGAACAGTCAACGGTTCATTGACCACCCCGAGAAGTCGAATTCTCAGATTGTCCGAATCCGATTGCAAGTATGCTACAACGCTTCCGAGCCCAAGGATGACCAGGCCAAGAAGTACGGCGAGGGCAAGGAGGATTTTGCGGATCACAGCATTTGCAAGAATGAAATCTCTTTCGAGTTTAAGAGGCGGTAGTGGCCGCGCTCCAGGCTCTTTTTCGTGAGGCCCGCAAAGGAAGTGCGGTCTAATTTGACGACTTCGTAGCCCATGTGTTCAAAAATTCGACGCACAATGCGGTTGCGGCCCACATGAAGTTCAACGCCCAAATTGTAAAAATCGTCTGGCGTGATAAATTCTGCTTTGTCCACCATGACAGGGCC
>DFSS01000039.1:17404-17987 GCA_002381225.1 Flavobacteriales bacterium UBA3431
CGGTCCAAACGACCAACTGGGTAAATGCGCTCCTTGCACGCATTGGCCACCAAATCCATCACGGTTTTGCGCGCCTTCTCGTCGTCCACGGTCGTAATAAATCCTTTGGGCTTGTTCAGTAGGACATAGACTTTGCGTTCGGACTTCAACCGCTCGCCCGCGTAGCGCACATCATCCCCAGGGCCAACTTTGAAGCCCATTTCGGTGATGATCTTGCCATTGACAGTGACCATGCCGTCCGCAATCAATGCATCGGCATCACGGCGCGAACAAATGCCGGCGTGCGCCAGGAATCTGTTCAAACGCATGTCGTCCGTGGATGGAGCAAACTCTTCCGCGGTCTTGTAACGGGGTTTGCCGCGCTGTTGCTGCTTCTTTTCCCAGTATTCGCGGTCTCCTCGAACTCCGCGCTTGGGTCCGGCGCCGAAGGATTTCGGGGTCTTATCTCCCCAAGCAGGCTTATCGCCAAATGAGCGTGCGGGACGATCTCCTTGCGGGCGGTCGCCGTAGGGGCGGTCTTCGCGGGGACCAAAGTTTTTCTGAGGACGATCTCCTTGCGGGCGGTCGCCGTAGGGTTTCTTGG
>DFSS01000024.1:0-14786 GCA_002381225.1 Flavobacteriales bacterium UBA3431
CCATTTGGGTGGTCAGGGCATTCCAAATATCCGTATAACGCATCACGGCCTCGCGGCACGCGGCATTGTACTCCTCGACACTGATGGTCTTACCAATGTCTTCTTTGGTGATGCCGAGTTCTTTCTCTACGCCGAGTTCAACAGGCAGGCCATGGGTATCCCAGCCGGCACGGCGATCGACTTTGAAGCCTTTTTGGGTTTTGTAGCGGCAAAACAAATCCTTTAAGGCTCGGGCCATCACGTGGTGGATGCCGGGCAAACCATTGGCCGAGGGCGGACCCTCGTAGAAAACGAATTCGGGACCTTCTTGTCGGATCGATTGGGCAAAAACATCCTGGGCCTCCCAATAAGCGAGCACCTCCTTTTGGATTTGGGGCAGGTTGAGCGCGCCGCGCTCTGTAAATTTCTGGCTCATAGGGCCGCGATACACTTCAATTCAACGGCGATGGGGGTGGGCAAGGAGAGTACTTCCACGGTCGTGCGGCAGGGTTTGGGCTCCACCTCCGCGAAATATTCGGCATACAAGCGATTGAAGGTGGCAAAGTCCCGCTTCATGTCGGTGAGGTAAACGGTGATGTCGACCAACTGATCCCAGGAAGCACCGGCCTCTTCCAGGATGGTTTTCACATTGGCCATGACCGAATGCACTTGCATCTCAAAATCATAGGAGAGGATGCGCCCGTTCGCGTCGAGCTCCAATCCTGGAACGGAAGCAGCACTGGTGTCACTCTTCGGCTTGCGCGGGCCAACACCCGATAAAAAGAGGAGCGGGCCTACGCGACGAGTCATGGGATAGGCGCCCACAGGCTGTGGGGCGTTGGAAGCAGAATGGGAAGATGTCTCGCTCATACGGCCACAAAAGTACCCCATTTGGCCTACATAGCAGGCGTTTGGAGGGAGAATTGGACGGGATGAGGTGGGGGTTTGGCTCGGCTTTTCGGCGGGCGAAAGCGGCAAAGGGCTAGAAATAGAAAACGCGGCATTTTCAGCCGCGTCTCACAACCCTTGATGAATCCGTTCGTTTTCGAAAGATTCATTGCAAACATACCAATAATTTTGACTTATTGTATAACCTACCATAAGAAATTTTTGCACCTTTGTTCCAGCATGTGATTGGGTGCCTGAAACCAGGCAGCGTCAAGGGTGTGATTTCTGAGCCTTTTCAATGCCCTTGACCTCCCAGTCCTAGCCTTGCACGCTAAAAACAAGATAGGCCCGACACATGTCGGGCTTTTTTAATTCTTCTTTAGTGTAGGGTACCTGGAGGGACTATGCTCCCCAGCGGTGGGCCTGCAAATCCAAATTGCCCCCAGATAGAACCACCCCCACACGCTGGCCGGTGAAGATCTCCGGATGTTTCACAGCGGCGGCGAAGGGAGGCGAGCAATTGGTTTCGACGACAATTTTGAGTCGCTCCGCAATCAGGAGTTGGCCGTGGAGAATTTCGGGATCCGTGACCGTGTGGATGGCGGTTACATGCGCTTGGATGACCGGAAAATTGATGTGTCCCAGCTCCGTGCGCATCCCGTCGGCGACGGTTTGGGGATTCTCGTTGTGCTCAATCTGGCCGGACGCCAAACTGCGGAAGGCATCGTCGGCCCCTGTGGGCTCCCCGGCATACACGCGCACCGACGTTCCATGCTTCATGTTCCAAACGTGCACAGCGAAAGCTGTTCCTGCGAGCAACCCTCCTCCACCAACTGGAACGCCCACCCAGTCCAAAGGCTGGTTGCGCGCTGCGCAGTCTTCCAACAGCTCCCATGCGGCCGACCCTTGGCCTAGGATGACGGGGGCTTGGTTCGATGGGTGAATTTCTACCGCGCCCGTTTCGCGCTGAACGGCTTCAACCGCTTCGATCCGGGCCGCCAGCGTGGGCGTGCACTCGACAATGCGTGCGCCGGTCAAAGCGACGGCCCGCTTCTTAAAATCGGGGGCATTGGAGGGCATGACCACCGTGCATGGGAGGTCTTTTTCGGCACAAGCCCAGCCCAGGGCTTGGCCATGGTTGCCGCTGGAATGAGTAACCACTCCGGCGGAGGGCAGACCGGCGCGCTCTAACTCGAGCAGGGCATTTTGGACCCCGCGCATCTTAAAGGCCCCGGAGCGTTGGAAGTTTTCGCATTTAAAAAAGAGCGAAGCCCCGGCAAGCGCATCTAAACTCGCCGATGTGAGCACGGGAGTACGGTGCAATTTGGGCGCAAGCAGCTGATAGCGTTCGGCCAAAACCGAAGGCGTCAAAAAGGGAGAGAAGTAGGGATCCACACCGCAAAGTAACGCCATGTGCGGGGACCTGCGAAGACTCCGGCATTCGCGTACCTTTGAAGCATGTCGGGCCTGAAATCGCTCATGGGGGATACCGCCCTCTACGGACTCAGCAGCATCCTAGCCCGGGTGCTGAATTTTGCCTTGACCCCGCTGTTGACGGTCGTCCTCACCAAGTCGGAATACGGCGTCAACTCTCTTCTTTACGTTAGCATCGCGTTCCTGATGGTCATTTTGACCTACGGATTTGAGACGGCCTATTTCCGCGTCAGTCAGAAAGAAGGAGCGAAGGAAGCCACAGTGTATTCGACCGCGATGTGGAGCCTGCTGACCAGCTCCGCCCTCTTTTTGGCAGCCATGACCTTCCTCTATGTTCCAACCGCGGACCTTCTGCGCATGGGCGACCGACCCGAGCTTGTCCTCATGATGGCTTGGATCGTGGCCATGGACGTCGTCGCCGCGGTGCCCTTCGCCCGCCTTCGAGCCCAGCGCCGCGCGAAACGCTTCGTAGCCATCAAAATCACCCAAATCGCTGTCAACTTCATCCTCTGCTACACCTTCTTCTTGATTCTTCCCAAGGCAGGCTTTTGGCTGCCGGACCTCCAGGTGGGCTGGGTGTTGATCGCCAATTTGGCGGCAAGCGCCGCGATGATTGCCATGCTGTTGCCCGAGTTTTTTTCCATCCAGCGCCGCTTTGATGTGGGCATATGGAAGACGATGCTGGTCTTTGGCTTTCCGCTTTTACTGGCCGGCTTGCCCGGTGTGGCCAACGAAATGGCCGACCGCTTTTTCATTGAGTACCTCATGCCTTTGAGCGAGGCCAAAGAGGCGGTGGGCACGTATTCCGCCATTTACAAGCTGTCGATTTTCATCATCCTCTTCAACCAGGCCTTCCGATTTGCTGCGGAGCCCTTTTTCTTTAAGCAATCGGCCCAAACGCGCCAGCAACTCGCCGATGTCCTACGGGTGTTTACCGGCATATTGAGCATCGGCATGGTGCTGGTTTTGGCCGGTCTGGACGGCATCAAATACTTCATTGACGCCAAGTATTGGGACAGCCTGCCCATCCTTTACTTCCTCCTTCTGGCCAATGTGTTCTTGTCGATGAATACGCAGATTTCCATGTGGTACAAGCTGTCGGACCAGACACGCATGGGCCTCTACATCACCCTCACAGGCTTTGCGGTGACCGTCGTGGGCAACCTCTATTTCATCCCCCGTGTCGGCATTATGGGCGCGGCCTGGACCACCCTGGCGAGCTATGTGGCCATGGCGTTGTTGAGCGTTCTGCTTGGACAGTACCACTACCCCGTGCCGTACAACTTTGCGCGATTGGCCTTGTACGTGGGATGTGCTGCAGTCCTTGGCTGGGTGGCGGCCTTCTATTCGATGACCAGCCTCTGGCCTTCGCTCCTTTGCGCCGGCATCATGGTGGCCATCGTGGTGTATGCCGAACGCGATCTGCTTCGCCGCAAACCTTCAAGCACCTGACCCATGGACATTCAGATTGTCAACCATTCCAACAACCCCCTGCCCGAATTTGCCACCCTCGATAGCGCTGGCATGGATCTGCGCGCCCATCTGGAGGCGTCCGTCACCCTTCAGCCGGGCGATCGCCGCTTAATTCCCACGGGCTTGCACATTGCCCTGCCTCAAGGGCTCGAAGCCCAAGTGCGCCCACGCTCGGGCTTGGCCTTCAAGCACGGAATCACCGTGTTGAACAGCCCAGGGACGATTGACGCGGACTACCGCGGGGATGTAGGGGTCATATTGATTAACCATGGCCAAGAGGCCTTCACCGTGGCCCCTGGTGACCGCATTGCGCAGCTGGTGGTAGCCCGCTACGAGCGCTTTGCCTGGACCCCCGTCGAATCTTTGGACGAAACCGCTCGCGGGGCGGGCGGATTTGGACATTCGGGCCAGAAATAATCCCCAGGCGTAAGAGAATTTGCCTAAAATCAGCCTCTTGCTGCATTGTACCTTTGGGGAACCAAACCTTTTAGCGCAACAACGATGAACATTATCATTCCCATGGCAGGCCGCGGCTCGCGTCTGCGTCCCCACACCTTGACGACGGCCAAGCCTCTCTTGCCTGTAGCAGGCAAGCCCATTGTGCAGCGCTTGGTGGAAGACATTGCCAAGATTGTGGGCAGCGACCTGAACCGCATCGCCTACGTGGTGGGCGACTTTGGGAACGAGGTGGAAACCATGTTGGTGGATGTGGCTACTGGGCTGGGAGCCCAAGGCAGCATTCACTACCAAGAAAAACCCTTGGGTACGGCACACGCCGTATTGTGCGCGGAAGACGCTTTGGAGGGACCTTGTGTGGTGGCCTTTGCGGACACCCTGTTCCGGGCCAAATTCCAATTGGATGCCTCGGCCGACGCGGTGATTTGGGTGAACCAAGTGGAAGACCCCCGGCCCTTTGGCGTGGTGAAATTGAGCGAAGATGGCGGCATCACTGACTTTGTGGAGAAGCCCCAGGAGTTCGTTAGCGATTTGGCCATTATCGGCATTTACTATTTTAAGGACGGTGCGCGCCTGAAAAAGGAGCTGCAGCACCTCATCGACCATGACATCAAGGGCGGTGGGGAGTACCAGCTCACGCATGCCTTGGAGAACATGAAAAACGACGGGCTGCGCATGGTGCCCGGTCAGGTCGACGCTTGGATGGATTGTGGCAACAAGGACGTGACCGTGGAGACGAATGGCCGCATTTTGGACTTCGTGAAAAAGGAAGAAACCCTCGTGGCGGCCGATGCCGTTTTGGAGAACGCCACCATCCTCGAGCCTTGCTTCATTGGCTCTGGCGCGAAAATTGTCCATGCTACCGTAGGCCCGTATGTAAGCATTGGCGCAAACTCCACTGTGGAGAACAGCACCTTGCGCGATTGCATCATTGGCGCCAACACCACGATTATGAACATCACCCTTCAAAACTCCATGATTGGTCAGCACGCCCACATTGACGGCCGCTTCCAGTCTTTGAGTTTGGGCGACTACAGCCGGCTGGAGGGATAAGATGGGGCAGAGGTGGATTTTTGGGCTTTTGATCGCCCTATGCTTTAGCACCTCTGTTCAGGCGCAAGAAGTTCCAAGAGGGGCTTGGGTGCGCTTCGTTTCACAAGATTTAAAAGCACTCAGCCTGTATTTTGAGGGCATGGCCATCTTGGAAGAGGGCCAAAAAGGCAAGCCCTTTAAGCTTTTTGATAAAGCCAAGGCGCGCATTGAGAAACGCGTGAATTCGGGCCAAATCAACAGCGGCGACCTATCCGTTTTGTTCAACATTGCGCGTATCACAGGGGACAACCAGGAGATTCTCCGACTCGGTCAGCTCCGACTCTATTTTGGGGATGGCTTTATGGACGAAGAGCTCATTTCCGTTTGTGCCCAAACAGCGTACAGCCTTGGGGATTTAGAGCGCGCCATCGTTTTCTTGAAAGCTGGCGACCGCTTTCTACCGCCCAACATGGAACGTACGGCAGCAATTTGCAACCTCTATGCCAACCTCGGTGAGGCCGATTCCGCCTTGGCCAACATGGCCCGCCTGTTTAAGTACCCTGAATTTGAAATCGACGCCAGCATCCGGTATTGTTTGCTCCTGAATGACTTTGGGCTGGACAATGAAGCCTACATCGCGATGGAGCTCCTGTTTCAGCGGTTTCCCGAGGCGCTCCCAGTCCAAATGGCACGGGCCAAGTTCCTCCAGGTAGGCCAACGCGAGGTCGAAGCGCAAGCTGCCTTCGAAGCGATATACAGGAATCTAGATTTTTCCGAAGAGGCCATCGCTGAGGATTTTTCCGTCATGCTGGATGAGCTAACGGGGGCAAACCTCCCTAAGGATCACGCCGCGTGGCAAACCCTGCTTCTCCTTTCTTCCAAGGCCTGTGAGGTCCGTCCAGAGTCCGCGCTACTCGCACGTGTTCGGGGGGATGTATTGATCTTTCACGGCGACAAACGCGAAGCGATGGAAGTCTACGAGCACAGTCTCACCTTGCCGAACGGGGTCCTTTGGGAAGTGTATGAAAACATTTCGGTCACCCGACATGAGCTGGGAGATATGGAGGGCTATTTGGCCACCGCGTTTGCGGCCAACGAGGCCTTCCCCGATCACGAACGTGCGCCGCTTCTCCTCGGCACGGCCCTGGACATGAACGGCCAGCCCCAGCAAGCCATCACCATTTTCCAATTGGGCCTCAAGCGTAGTCAGTCTCAGCATCAAGGCAACAGCCCCTTGGCGCCGGAGTACTACTTCCGTTTGGGCACGGCCTTC
This sequence comes from Flavobacteriales bacterium UBA3431, assembly GCA_002381225.1. Classification (GTDB taxonomy): domain Bacteria; phylum Bacteroidota; class Bacteroidia; order Flavobacteriales; family Schleiferiaceae; genus TMED14. The sequence continues at coordinate 6,536 of DFSS01000024.1, forward strand.
TTCCACGCGGGGGACTTGGAAAACATGTCTGCCTCCTTAGACCGTCTTCTGCTTTTCTTCCCCGACCACGCGCAAGCCAAAAACAATTACGCCTACTACCTCGCCAATTTTGGGGTGCGCCTAGATGAAGCCTTGACAATGGTGGATGCTGCCCTGAAAGAACAGCCCGAAAATCCCAACTACTGGGACACCAAGGCGGTCGTTTTCATGAACCAAGGGAAGTGGGGCAAGGCCTCTGGAGCCATGGTTGAATGCCTCAAATTCGGCGGCGCCCAGAATGCAACTTCCTGCCTGCATGCGGCGCAAATTTTTTACCATTTGGACCGAAAGGAGGACATGGAAACCTTCCTGACCAAGGCTTTTGAAAACGGGGCCTCGGAAGAGGAAGTTGTCATCATCCGCAGACAGCTGCTTCAGTCGGGCCAATTAGAAACTGCGCTATGAACCGACTTTCCCTGTTCGTACTTCTGGCAACCAGCACGCTCTTGGCCAGCTGTGGCGCATGGCGAAAGACCCCAACGGATATGGCCTTGCACACCCCCCCTCCTCGCTCCAACGAATCGATTGTCCTCGAAGCCCTCCAGGCCCAGTATGATATGCCGGCGACGGACTCGCTCTACTACCGCGCCAAAGGTTCCGCCCAAGTGGAGTATCCGGGCTCGAGCCAAAAGGCCCGCCTAGAGGTGCGCATCAGCGCAGAGCCCAATATGCCCCTTGTATGGCTGGACATTGCAGACCCCTTTGTGGGGTTCAAGCTGGCCCGCGTACAGGTTGATGCCGACAGCGCACAAGGCTATGCCCACATCGTGAACAAGGTGCTGAATGAGCCGATATCGCGCTTAGCCGATGCGGGGCTGCCCGTCAGCACCTGGGACCTCATTCACTTGCTGACTGCCGAGCCTATTGCACTGCCGACCTCTGTGGTAGGGATGTCTTTGACGGCCTCATCCGATGGCCAACAAGCTCTTTGGACGGTACGCTACCCCGTCTTGCGTGGCGACCATCAAGGAGAGCTGACCCTCGTGCTCACCCAGCAAGCGCCGCATCGCCTCCTTTCTCAAGAGCTCAAGGTCGACGCAATTCAAGCGCAGGCTCGGGTAGATTATGGCGTTTCAGGAAGCTGGGTCGCCCAATTCAAAGGCGCAGGTTCTGAAGGGCGATTGCAGTTTGAGTCCAGTCAATCGGGTTGGCAAGACGCTTCGCTGAGTTTCCCCTTTACCCTACCTTCGGGCTATGCGCGTGTGGAGTTCTAAACAAGTCCTTTGGTTGTTTGCCCTTGCGGCGATGAGCATGTCTTTGGCGGCGCAACAACCGACGCAAAAGGAAAAGCTCGAACAGCGAAAAACCCAGCTTCAGGATGAAATCGAGGTCGCCAACGGCATCCTCAAGAAGACCCAAAAGGACAAGGAACTTACGCTCAACCAGGTTCGGGCCCTCGATAAAAAAGTTCGCGCTCGGCAGGAGTTGATCCGCACGGTTCAGGCCCAAATTTCCAATTCAGACCGGGAAATTCGTCGACTCAAGAATGACATGGCGCGCCTCGATGGGGAGATAAAAACGCTCAAAGAAAAATATGCCGGCATGATTCGCGAAGCGCAAAAGCGCGGCACGCCTAGTAGTGCGCTGGCCTTTGTTTTTGCCGCGGAAGACCTGCAGCAGGCCCTGAAGCGGCTGTATTTCTTGCGTCAATACAGCGGCTTCCGTCAAACCCAAGTCGAAGAAATCAAGGCGCTCCAAGCTCAGAAGGCACAAGCCATTTTGGCCTTGGAAGCAGAACAAGGCCGAAAGCGCCAATTACTTGGCCAAGAAGTGGCCCAAAAGCAAGAACTCGTTGCTGAAAAGAGCCAGCAGGAGGCGGCGGTCGCAAAACTGAAGAAAAAGGAGAGTCAAATTGCGACGGAGATCAAAAAGAAGCGCTCCGAAATGCAAAAGCTCGAGCAGCAAATTCAGCGCATCATCCAGGATGAACTCAAGCGTCAGCGCGAGGCCGCGCGCAAACAGGCTGAGGCCAAAAATCCAGGGAGCACCGCCCAAGCGGGAAGCTCCTCTGAATCCTTTGCCTTGACGCCTGAAGGGGCTGCGCTCGCGAAAGATTTTGCCGCAAATAAAGGCAAATTGCCCTGGCCGGTGGAGCGAGGGATTATTACTCAGAATTTTGGTGAAAATCCGGTTCCGGGAACCTCGGGTGTGACGATCAAGAATCCGGGAGTGGACATAGGAACCCCGAGCAAATCCCAGGTTCGTGCGGTTTTCCAAGGCGAAGTTTCTACGGTGGTCCGCATTCCCGGCGCCAATCGGGTCGTGCTTATCCGCCATGGAAACTACTTCACGGTTTATTCCAATTTGGAGGATGTTTTTGTGAAAACGGGGGACAAAGTCAGCACCAAAGAGGCCATCGGACGGGTGGCTGCGGATCCCGAAACGGGCGAATCCACATTGCACTTTGAGCTGTGGATGGATACCAACAACCAGGATCCTAAGCCCTGGCTGGGGCGCTAGAGTGCTCGGGCGTTTCCCGCGGGCTAGAGGGCTAGAGAGCTAGAGGGCTCGTGCATTGCGCTGAGGCGTGTCTGCTTAAACGTTTAATCTCTTTTTCCCTTGAGCCCCATGGCGGACCTTCGCCGCGCGCAGGAACGTTGCCAAAAAAAATGCTAAAACCAGGACCTCCAACGAGCTGAAGGAAGGCACGCTAGCTCTCTAGCCATTTGGCTTACTCCTCCAGCAGCGTCCAGCCCTGGCTCAAAAGCGGTTCAGCGACTTTGTATTTGACCTGCTTCTTTTCCCCAGACAAAATGTTGGCGACCGTGACCAGGTCATTGCGACCATATTTCTTGTCGTGGACGACCGGGGTTGTATTTCGGGGAGGGGGTGGCGTTCCGGGTTGGGGTGTGCGGCCTACACCCCGAGTGGGAGCGGTGGCGGGCTCACTGCCAGGCCCACTGGTTTGCAAGGCTTCGCGGCGAGGAGCGGGCGCGGGAGCGCGTCGAACAGACTGCGCTTGCGTGGCGGGATCAGCGACGGGCAAACCTGCGCGGAATAAGAAAGAAATCACGCTCTGATTCATCTCTCCCAGCATTTCACGGAAGAGGTTGAAGCTCTCGTGCTTATAGATCAATAAGGGATCTTTTTGCTCGTAGACGGCACCTTGTACATTTTGACGCAGGTCGTCCATGTTGCGCAAATGCTCCTTCCAGTTCTCGTCAATCATGGCGAGCACAATGCCTTTTTCCACGTCGCGCATCAAAGACTCCCCTTGGGTGTCGACAGACTTTTGGAGGTGTGTAGAAACTTGGAGGGCGCGGGCACCATCCGTGAAGGGCACCAAGATGCGTTCAACGTTTGCTCCTTGCTCCGTTAAGACGTTTTGAAGGACAGGCAAAGCTTGCTGCGCCACGCGAAGGGACTTCTGGACATACTGCTGCATGGCGGCCTCGTAGGTCCGCTGGGTCAGTTCAGGGGACTTGAGGCGCTCAAATTCTGTCGAGTCCACAGGGGGTGTGATGCCGAAAGTCTCAAATAGGTCCAGTTCAAAGGCGTTGTAGGCGTTGCTGGGCTTTGTGTTTTGGATGAGCGAAGAAGCCAAATCGTAGGCACTGTTGGCAATGTCTACTTGCAAGCGTTCGCCGGATAGCGCATTGCGGCGGCGGCGGTAGATGCCTTCACGCTGTGCGTTCATGACGTCATCGTACTCAAGCAGGCGCTTTCGCATACCAAAGTTGTTTTCCTCCACTTTTTTCTGTGCGCGCTCAATGGACTTGGAGACCATGGAGTGTTGGATGACTTCGCCTTCTTCGTGGCCCATTCGGTCCATAAGGCCAGCTATGCGGTCCGAACCAAACAAACGCATCAAGTTGTCTTCCAAGCTCACAAAGAACTGCGATGACCCAGGGTCTCCTTGGCGGCCTGCACGTCCACGCAATTGGCGATCCACTCGGCGTGAATCGTGGCGTTCCGTACCGATAATAGCCAAGCCGCCGGCGGCTTTCGCCTCGTCCGACAACTTGATGTCCGTTCCACGTCCCGCCATGTTGGTGGCGATCGTGACGGTACCGGGCCGGCCGGCTTCGGCGACGATGTCCGCCTCTTTTTGGTGCAATTTGGCGTTCAACACTTGGTGAGGAATCTTGCGCATGTTCAGCGCCTTGCTGAGCAATTCCGAGATTTCGACCGAGGTGGTTCCCACGAGAATAGGGCGGCCTGCATCGCGGAGGGTGATGATCTCTTCGATGACCGCGTTGTACTTCTCGCGTTTGGTCTTGTATACCAAGTCGTCGCGGTCATCCCGAGCAATGGGACGGTTCGTTGGAATAACGGTGACGTCGAGTTTGTAAATCTCCCAGAATTCGCCAGCCTCCGTTTCGGCCGTTCCGGTCATCCCCGACAGCTTATTGTACATGCGGAAGTAGTTCTGCAGGGTGACCGTGGCGTAGGTCTGGGTGGCGGCCTCAATGGTGACGTTTTCCTTGGCTTCGATGGCCTGGTGCAATCCGTCGGAATAGCGGCGGCCATCCATGATACGGCCCGTTTGCTCGTCGACAATTTTGACCTTGCTGTCCATGACAACATATTCCACGTCCTTTTCAAACATGGTATAGGCCTTTAGCAGCTGGTTCATCGTGTGGATGCGCTCGCTTTTTTGGCGGTAATCGCGCAAGAGATGGTCTTTCTCCTGGGCCTTGGTCGCTGTATCGCGGTCCGACTTCTCGATTCGATCAAGCTCCGTCGACATATCGGGTAAAACGAAAAAGTCAGGGCTGGTCTGCTGGCTGAGGAGTTCGATGCCGAGGTCGGTGAGATTGACTTGGTTCTGCTTTTCTTCGATGGAGAAGTACAAGGCTTCGTCCACGATTTTCATTTCCTTCCCTTGGTTTTGAAGGTAGACCCCTTCAGTCTTTTGAAGGAGGGCCTTGTTCCCTTCCTCGCTTAAAAACTTGATCAGGGCTTTGTTTTTGGGCAAGGCACGGTGAGAGCGGAGCAATTGGAATCCGGCATCCTTGGTGTTGCCTTCCGCGAGGAGACGCTTCGCTTGCATGAGCGAATCTTGGGCCACCGCCTTTTGCTGGCTGTAGAGTTCGACCACAAAGGGCTTCAGCTCATTGAATTCGTGGCGATCGCCATTGGGGGTTGGTCCTGATATAATCAAGGGGGTCCGGGCATCGTCAATCAAAACCGAATCCACCTCATCGACAATGGCATAGTGGTGACCGCGTTGGACGAGCTCACTCATGTCGCGGGCCATATTATCCCGGAGGTAGTCAAAGCCAAACTCGTTGTTGGTTCCGAACGTAATGTCCGCGGCGTAGGCCTGGCGGCGGCCTTCGCTGTTGGGGCGGTGCTTGTCGATGCAGTCTACGGTTAAGCCATGAAACTGGTAGAGCGGCCCCATCCATTCTGCGTCTCGCTTCGAGAGGTAATCGTTCACCGTGACCACGTGCACACCACGCCCGCTCAAGGCGTTGAGGTAGACCGGCAAGGTCGCCACGAGGGTTTTTCCTTCCCCGGTGGCCATCTCCGCGATACGCCCTTTATGCAAAACGGTTCCGCCAAAAAGCTGTACGTCGTAGTGGACCATGTTCCACGACACAGGGGTGCCGGCGGCATCCCAATGGTTGTTCCAAACCGCCTGGTCCCCTTGAATTTCCACGGCACCCATCTTGCCGACCAAAGCGCGGTCAATGGCGCTGGCGGTAACATGCAAGGCTCCTTGAGACCATTGGCGTGCAGTTTCTCGGATGAGGGCAAAGGCCTCGGGAAGAATTTCGTCCAAAACGGACTCCTCTGCCACAATGGCTGATTTTGTCAGTTCGTCGATCTGGACGTAGTACTGTTCTTTCGCTTCAAACTGCGCCTCAGACTCGGCAAGGGCTTTCAGTTCGGCGATTTGGGCCGTTTGAGCGGCGGAGGCAGCCTGGATTTTGGCTTTGAATTCCGCGGTTTTTTCGCGCAGGGCATCGGGGCTTAGCCCGCGGAGCGCCTGCTCTGCCGCGTGAATCTTATCGATATAGGGTTGAATTTCCTTGAGGTCGTTTTGCGACTTATCGCCAAGGATCTTCTGGAGAAGCTTTTGAATCATGGTAGCGGCAAAAGTACAATCCTTGTGCCACCTATGCGTTTAGAAACGGATGGCAGAATCAGTACTCTTCTTCGTTCCAAAGAAAGTCGTCATCGGAGGGGTAGTCTGGCCAAATCTCTTCGATGGATTCGTAGATCTCCGCCTCTTCCTCCTCAATGGCTTGGAGGTTTTCTACCACTTCCAAAGGAGCCCCCGTACGGATGGCGTAATCAATCAATTCGTCTTTGGTGGCGGGCCAAGGGGCGTCGCTCAGGTAGGAAGCCAATTCAAGTGTCCAGTACATAGGAAAATGCAAAAGTAATTTTGCGCAAATATATTCGTTTTCAAATGCTATGCAAGTTCTTTTTGCAAAGGATTAAGCAGTTGGTTTCCAAGGGATTTCTTCGGCCTTTAGATCCTGTGCAAACCAGCGAGATAGCGTGAAGAAATAGTCGCTCAAACGGTTTAAATAAGGGAGAATTTCAGCCGGTAGCGGGAGGGCGGTTTCGCGCAATTCGCCCTCGAGCTGGGTGCACCATCGTTCGGCGCGGCGGCAAACCGTTCGGGCAATGTGGGCATGACTAACCAGCGGGTGGCCTCCAGGAAGGACAAAATTCCGCAAAGGGGGCAAGTCGGCATCCATGCGGTCAATGCATGCCTCGAGACTCAAGACCCAGGAGGCATGGATGACAGGGAGCTTAGATTGCATGGCCTCATTGTCGTTGGCCATGTGCGAGCCGATGGAAAAGAGGTGAGACTGAATATCTTGTAATTCCGTCTGCAGGGAGGGCATGGCGGAGTCGCGTAGGAGGCCGACGTAGGCGTTGAGCTCATCCAATGTGCCATAGGCGTGCAGACGCAGGTCTGCTTTGGATACGCGCTGACCGCTGTATAAGCTCGTTTGACCGCTGTCCCCGGTTTTGGTGTAAATTTTCACAGTCCTAAGGTAACAGATTGCCGGCGTTTGTGTTCGGCGATTAAACCCGACGACCCTGGGCCGCGTCCAATGACCACGATGAAAAATTTCCTCCTGCTTAGTGCGTTTGGCCTTCTTTGGGCAAGTTGTCAACCCGAAGTTCCCGCTGACCCCATCGCGGAGTACCTCAATCTTCCGGCCACCCCATATGATTACACGCCGACGAATCTGCCTGAGCACTTTGCCCAAGCGAATGTTTTGGCGTCTGACAACACCCCGCTGACTAACCCCGTTACGGATGAAGGGGCTACGTTAGGCCGAGTCCTTTTTTACGACAAAAACCTGAGCGCCAACCGGACTCTTGCCTGCGCAAGTTGCCACCAACAGGGCCTGGGCTTTGGCGATAGTGCCCGCTTCAGTACGGGATTCGCAGGGGGAAAAACAGGACGCCATTCTATGGGTCTGAGCAACGCCCGGTTCTATGCCAATGGAGCTTTTTTTTGGGACGAACGCGCAGCCTCGCTGGAGGAGCAGGTGCTCATCCCAGTTCAGGACCCCATCGAAATGGGCATGTCTTTGGATAGCGTTGTGGCACGAGTGAACGCCTTGCCCTACTATGCCCCGTTGTTTGAATCTGCTTTTGGCAGTGAGGACATCACCGAAACAGGTATTCGAAATGCGTTGGCTCAGTTTGTTCGGAGCATCATGAGTTATTCCTCGCCATATGATCAAGGCCGGGCCCAAGTCAATACCCCCGGGGAGCCATTTCCCAATTTCACGGCCCAAGAAAATCAGGGCAAAGCACTCTTTTTTGGTATACCGCCCGGTCCCGGAGGCCCTCCCGTGCCGGGAGCCTGTGTCACCTGCCACGGCACGGAAGCGTTTACAGCGCCAGGACCACGGAACAATGGCTTGGATGCGGTCACAACCGATGCGGGAGTTGGTGGGGTAAACGGAAATCCGGCACAGCTTGGCCTCTTTAAGGTGCCCTCATTGCGCAATTTGACCGGCCGAGGCCCCTATATGCACGACGGCCGATTCGCCACTTTGGCCCAAGTGATTGATCATTACAGCACCGGGGTACAAGACCACCCCAACTTAAGTCCGCAGCTACGCGGCCCCAATGGAGATCCCGTAGTACCCAACTTTAGTGCAGCCCAAAAAGCCGCGTTGGTCGCTTTTTTGCAAACATTGGATGACGCTTCGCTGGCGAACGATGTGAAGTATGGTAATCCGTTTAAATAGGTGTGAGGAGCTAGAGAGCACGCGCTTCGCGCTGAAGC
>DFSS01000024.1:15129-20360 GCA_002381225.1 Flavobacteriales bacterium UBA3431
GTTGTTTTGCCAAGCCCTCAAGCCTCAGTAAGCCCGTGCGCTGCTGCCCTCCATGTAGTTGACGAAGGCGCGGTTGGCCACGCGCGTGCCTCCAGGTGTGGGATAGTTGCCCGTGAAGTACCAGTCGCCCAAGTTTTCGGGGCAAGAGGCATGCAGATCCTCAATGGTCTGGTAGATGACCTTGACCTCGGCCTTGACACTGGAGGGAGTGAGCATTTGGGCAATTCGGTCCGAAATTTCCTCTGCGGTAAAGGGCGCATACACCGCCTTGGCCGCATTGACTTGCTCCTCCATGGGCTTCTCGAGTTCGGCCTTCGCCGCCGCCAAAGCGTCCGTCAAAACATGCCACATTCCGCGCTCTTCCAACAGGGAAACTGCAGCGCGGAAGGCGGCAAAATCGCCCAACTTCGCCATGTCGATGCCATAGCAATCCGGGTAGCGAATCTGAGGGGCAGATGACACAATGATGATGCGCTTTGGACCCAAGCGATCGAGCATCTTCAAAATGCTCTGCTTTAGAGTCGTACCGCGCACGATGCTGTCGTCGACGGCCACCACGGTGTCTTTGGGGGTAACGACATGGTAGGTGCTGTCGTAGACGTGGGAAACCATGTCCTCGCGTCCGGCATCTTCAGTGATGAAGGTGCGCAGTTTGACGTCTTTCCAGGCAATTTTTTCGAGGCGTGGGCGGCGCGTGAGAATGTGGCGGAGGTCTTCCGAGTTGTAGTTGGAACCCAAGGCCTTGACTTGCTCGATTTTGCGCTCATTCAGAGCATCTTCCACGCCTTTTAGGAGGCCATAGAAGGAAATTTCGGCCGTGTTGGGGATGAAGCTGAAGACGGTGTCGTCAAAATTTTGGTCCGCGGCATCCAACACACGATCGGCTAATCGGCGGCCCAATTCGAGACGCTCCTGGTAGATCGCTCCATCATTTCCGCGTGAGAAATAGATGCGTTCAAAAGAGCACGCGAGGCGCTCTTTGGGCTCGATTACCTTCTCAATCGACACGTCCCCATTGCGGCGAATCCAAATCATGTGGCCCGGAGGGACTTCGTGCACGTCTTCAAAGGCCACTCCAAAAGCAGTCTGAATGACAGGACGCTCGGAGGCCACGACTGCGACCTCATCGTCTACGTAGTAGTAGGCGGGCCGGATACCATGAGGATCGCGCAGCAAAAAGGCATCGCCTTGCCCGACCATTCCGCCCATGGCATATCCGCCGTCCCAGGGAGCGGCCGCTTTGCGCAAAACTCGAGGCAGTTGTAGGTTGTTCATTTGATGGACACTGCGCTCGGGCTTGGTCAAGCCGAATACCTCCTTCGCTTCTTTGTGAAGGCGCTCATTTTCCTTGTCGAGGAAGTGCCCAATTTTTTCCATCACCGTCACCGTGTCGGCCCGCTCCTTGGGGTGCTGTCCTAAGGAGATCAGTTCATCCACGAGCTCCTTGACATTGGTCATGTTGAAGTTGCCGGCGACGATGAGGTTGCGACTCATCCAGTTGCTTTGGCGCAAAAATGGATGGCAGGCCTCAATGGAGTTTCCGCCGTACGTTCCGTAGCGCAAGTGGCCCAAATACACCTCGCAAGCAAAGGCCAAGTTTTCTTTGACCCACTGAACATCTTTGAGGCGCTCCGGCTTCCCGTCGACTATCGTGTTGATGCGCGTTTGGATGCGGTGAAAAATATCCTGCATGGGTTTCGCCTCCACTGAGCGGTAGCGGGAGATGTAGCGCTGGCCTGGGGCCATGTCCAATTTGACCCCAGCCAATCCCGCGCCGTCTTGGCCGCGGTTGTGCTGCTTTTCCATCATGAGCACCATTTTGTTGAGGCCGTACAGGGCCGTCCCGTGCTTTTCCAGGTAGTGCCCAAGGGGTTTGCGGAGCCGTAGTAGGGCAATTCCGCACTCGTGGTGGATGGCGTCGCTCATCAGAGGGGATTCAAAGTACAAAGGTAGCGCTTCCCTATCTTCGCCCAAGACCCTCGATTCCTCGATCTATGCATTCTCAGCCCCTGGTGGTAGACATCCACACGCACATTCTTCCCGAGCACATTCCCCCCTTTGCGCAACGCTTTGGCTACGGGGGCTTTATCCACTTGGACCACCATTGCCCGGGGTGCGCACGCATGATGAAGGACGATCAGTTTTTCCGAGAAATCCAAGCGAATTGCTGGGACCCCGAGGTGCGCCTGGGCGAATGTGCGGTACATGGGGTGCACATGCAGGTGCTGTCCACCGTGCCGGTCATGTTTAGCTATTGGGCGCCCGCCAAAGACGCGTTAGAGGTCGCTCGATTTTTAAATGACCACATCGCCGACGTCGTGCAGCGCTATCCTGGTCGATTTGAAGGCCTGGGCACGCTTCCAATGCAAGACCCGGACCGTTCGATCCAAGAACTGGAGCGTTGCAAGGCCATCGGTTTGAAAGGCATCCAGATAGGTAGCCACATCAATGATTGGAATTTGGATGCGCCCGAACTCTTCCCCGTTTTCCAAGCCTGCGAGCGTTTGGGCATGGCTGTTTTCGTCCACCCATGGGATATGATGGGGACCCCAACGATGCCCAAATATTGGCTACCCTGGCTAGTCGGAATGCCGGCCGAATCCTCTCGGGCCTTGTGCTCTTTAATCTTCGGGGGCGTTTTGGAGCGGCTACCCGGGATGCGGGTGGCGATTGCCCACGGCGGCGGGAGCTTTCCGGCAACGTTGGGCCGCATCCAGCATGGATTTGATGTCCGACCGGACTTGTGTGCGGTGGACAACCCGATACCGCCGGCGTCGTATGTGGGTCGATTTTGGCTCGATAGCTTGGTCCATGACCCCAAAGCCTTGGACTTCATTACCAATATGATGGGCGAGGACAAGATTGCTCTGGGCAGCGACTATCCCTTTCCTCTTGGGGAATTGGAGCCGGGTAAGCTCATTCAGTCCATGGATTGGACGGGGGAGAAGAAAGCCAAAGTTTTGGGCCAAAACGCCCTCGACTGGTTGAATGGGCCGGCTTAAAGCCTGCTCAAATCACGTACAAACGCTTGGCTAAGTCCTCCCGGATGAGGCTCACTTTTCCATTGTGGCGGACCACGATCGACCCTTCAGGAGCCCCTGGGCCTAGCACATCCATTTCGGACTCCAAACGAAAGTTTAGGGCGTCTAACTGACTCAAGATTTCAGATGAATCGTCCGTCACGGATACCAGACGGCAATGCTGGCCGGCGCGAACGCGGGTCAAAGGATGGCCTTCATAGTCGGGCATTAAAAGGTCCACGGAAGGAATGGGATCGCCGTGTGGGTCAAATTTGGGAAACCCAAGGAATTCGTCCAGCTTTTCAACAAGCTTTTCGCTGCGGACATGTTCGAGCTGTTCCGCAATTTCATGGACTTCATTCCAATCAAATCCCAATGTTTTGGACAGGAAGACTTCCCACATGCGGTGGCGGCGCAACAAGGAGATGGCAATGCGCTCTCCTAGGGGTGTCAGGCTTATGTGCCCGTATTTTTTGTAGTTAACCAGCCCTTTGGACTTCAACTTTTTAAGCATGGAGGTCACGCTTGGCGGAGCCACGTGGAGCTTTGCTGCGAGGTGGTTGGTTCCGATGTCGTCCCCGGTCATTTTAAACCGAAGGAGCATTTTGAGGTAGTCTTCCTCGTTTCGGGTAGCGCGATTCATTTTACAAAGCGGGGATCAGTGTCCATTGTGGTGCCGCACTTGGTGCAAGTCCGCAGCTGGGCATCGTTGTAATAGGTTTGAAAGTGCGGAAGGAAGTCCGTTTCGATGTTCTTTAATTCGAAGTATGCGGCATGCAAAGGGTGGTTGCACGTGTCACAAAACCACATCAGTCCGTCGGTGAATCCTTTGCCCGCCCGTTTGCGTTCAATCACCAATCCAATGCTTCCGGCTTCGCGGATGGGAGAGTGCGGTGTTCTCGCAGGGCATAGGAACATATCCCCGGCTTCAAGGGTGTGGTCCACCACGTGGCCATCTACTTGAGTGCGCACTGTGATGCGGCCCTCGAGCTGAAAAAAGAATTCATCCGTCTCATTGTAGTGGTAGTCTTTGCGGGCATTCGGGCCAGCGACTACCATGACGATGTAGTCCTCGGAATCGGGGCTGAGATTCTTGTTGCCTACTGGCGGGACAAGTTCATGTCGGTGTTCTTCGAGCCAGCGCTGGAAGTTGAAGGGTAGTAGCATGAGAACAAAATTAAACGCCCATAACACACCTGATTCACGCTGTGATAAAATAGTTAGTGAACGAGTTGTTTAATGAGTTTTCGGTACTATGTGTTGCATAGTACCAAATTTAAACTATATCTTTGTCAACATGAATACTGAAAATGCTCGGGCTCAAATGCGCAAAGGTGTGCTGGAGCTCTGCGTGCTTCGCGTCGTTCGCAAAGGGGAGGCCTACACCTCTGACCTCTCTGCGGCCCTGAAACAGGCGGACCTTCTTGTTGTCGAGGGAACCCTTTATCCCTTGCTCACACGCCTTAAAAATGCCGGATGGTTGGAGTACCGCTGGGAAGAGTCCAAGTCGGGCCCGCCCCGGAAGTACTACAAGCTGACCCCTAACGGGGAACGCCTCCTCGAAACACTCGATCAAGAGTGGAACCAATTTGTTCAAGCCGTTAACTCCCTGTAAATCATGAAAAAAACAATCGATATTAACCTAGGTGGCATGCGTTTCCATCTCGATGATGATGCCTACGAACGCGTCCATGCCTACCTCCATGCTTTGAGCAAACAGTTAGAAGGCACAGAGGGCCGGGATGAAATTCTTCAAGACATCGAATCTCGGTTGGCCGAGCTCTTCCACGAAAGCCTAACTCCCAGCAAGCAAGTCGTCACCTTGCGCGAGGTCGAATCTGCCATGGCGACGTTAGGCCAGCCCGAAGACTTTGGGGATGGACAACCACCCGCGTCGGAAACTCAGCATGAGTCGTCCGGATCGGGGGAAACCTATCGGTCTGTGGCTAAGCGGCTTTACCGCGAAACCGAGGACTACCATATAGGCGGCGTATGTGGGGGTTTGGGCGCCTATTTCCGTGTCGACCCCGCTATTTTTCGGGTTCTTTTTCTCCTGCTCTTCTTCGTTGGAGGGACGGGTATAATGGCCTACCTCATTCTTTGGATTGCCTTGCCGGCGGCGACAACGACCGCCGAAAAACTCGCCATGCGCGGAGAAGAGGTCACCGTGGAAAACATCAAAAAAGCGGTGGAGCAGGAGGCCCACCGTGT
>DFSS01000024.1:20662-23268 GCA_002381225.1 Flavobacteriales bacterium UBA3431
CACCGGATAGGCGATGCGTTCACCCAAATCTTCGAGGGCATTCTCCGTGTTGTGGGCGTGCTATTGCGCATCGTCGGCTTCTTCCTCCTTGTGGCGTTGAGTGCCGTGGGCATCGCTCTGCTCGTCGTCGCGACCAACAAACTGAGTTGGGGCGCGGACTGGACCCAAGACAATGAGTTCTATATCATGATGCTTACCGTCTTACCCAGTGGCATGAGCATGACCGTGGTTTGGATCGCAACGATAGCCTCCATCGCAGGCATATTATTGGAACTTGGCGCATTGATTTTACGGTTCACATTCCGCGTGCATTTTGCCCGATCAACCTGGCGTGGGATTCATGGGGTAGCCATTCTGAGCTCCTTGGTCGGCGTATTAATTTGGGTCATCATGGGGGTCCAAATGGGTCTAGAATTCCGCGAGGAAGCCCGCCACATTGAGGCGATTGCCTTGGCTGAGGACCGCCAGGAATGGGTGCTCGACGTGGCGCTTTCGGAACGAACCACCTCCGATCAACAGGTCTCCCTCGGAGAATTTATGGATGGCCTTGAATTCTATTACGACGGCATTCAAGTCGATGTGAAGCAAAGCATGCGCCAATCGGCCAGCCTTGAGTGCTTGTCGGAAGCCTGGGGCCCAAACCGCCGTGCTGCCCGAAACAACGCGAACAATGTCCGCTATTCTGTGAATTTTGACGGGGATACGGTGCGTATTGAAGACCTGATTCATTTCCCCTTGGACGATCGGTTCCGTGGACAAAATGTGCGCTTTACGCTCTACCTCCCTGTGGGGCACAAGGTCTACATCACCGGAGCATGCTCGGACTATTTGGACCAAGTAGATAACCTCGAAAACATGTACGATTCCCGCATGGCAGGAAAGTTGTGGATGATGACGGAAGAAGGCCTCACCTTGTATGCCGAATCTAGTCTCTAAACCATGCGCACACTCCTTTGGGCGGCTCTTACCTTCAGCAGCCTCGCCACCTGGGCTCAAGCCCCATTCATAACCTACCACGCCGATTTGATGCGGGTATTGGGCAGCGATCAAGTGCAAGTAACGGCCGAAGTGCATTGGGAGGCTTTGCCTGATGATCTCGAGGATGCGCCCATCGCATGGCAATTTCCCAAAACCATTCCAGGTACCTACGCTACGGAGGATTATGGCAAATACATCAAGGACCTGGAGGCTTTTAAAGTCGATGGAAGCCGAATTAAAGTGCGTAAGAAAGGGAAAAACACCTACCAGTTGAGTGCTTTGCCCGATCGCATCACCTACCGTGTGAATGACACCTACGATGCGCACGTCCGGAAGAACCACATCTTTGAGCCGGCAGGAACCAACATTGCGGAACGCGAGAATTTCTTGCTGAACAATGCCGGCTTCTTTGGCTACTTCCCAGGCTATGAGCAGGAACCGGTAAATGTTCAATTGCACTATCCTGGAAACATGCTGGGGGTCAGTGCCCTACCGAGTCAGGTCGAGCAGGGGCCCGCCATGTACCTAGGGGACAACCGCATCCAATCCTTCAAAGCTCGGGACTACCACCACTTGATGGATTGCCCCATCATGGTTACCGTGCCGGATACCACCAGTTTTTACGTGGCAAACTGCAAGGTTACTATGAGCGTCTACAGCGAGAGCGGTCGCCCCTTGAGCGCGGCCATTTACGACGAGGTCAAGGTTTCCATGGAGGCCATTGCGTCCTTTCTGGGTGGGGAATTGCCTGTGGACAACTATGCCTTCCTGTTTTATATCAAGGATTACACAGAATTTCAGAGCTTGATCGAAGGTGACATTCAAGTGGGCAAGGCCATCAAGCTCCTGCGCCAGATTATCGGCCAAGGTTTTGGCGCCTTAGAGCACGGCAACTCTTCCACCTATTTCTTGCCCGATTTTGGAAACGACCTGGTGCTGGACCAAATCAAAGACGTTTGCATCCACGAATTCCTGCACATCCTGACCCCATTGGGCTTGCATTCGGAATGCATTGGCCAATTCAATTACGCCGACCCCGTGATGTCTCAGCATTTGTGGTTGTACGAAGGGGTGACCGAATACTTTGCAGGCCTCTCCCAAGTTCAGGGTGGGGTGATGACCGAAGAAGCGTATATCCAGTCCTTACTCGAAGGGAAAATCCGTTCGGCCAGCCGCTATCCCACAGAAAAAATGGCCTTCACGGAAATGAGTACCAACGTGTTGGAAAAACCTTGGAAGAAGCAATACGGACAAGTTTATCAGCGCGGCGCTGTGATGGCCGCCCTTTTGGATTTGGAAATCATGCACCTCACCCAAGGCGAAAAGACCTTGCTGGACGTGATCACCACCCTCAATGCACGCTACGGTGCCACCCAGTCTTTTGATGAGGCCACCTTTTTTGAGGTCTTTGTAGCAGAAGTCCACCCGGATTTAATGGACTTTTTCAACCGCTACGTGCGAGGCACAGAAGCCTTGCCCTTGAAGCGCAACTTGGCCTATGCGGGCTTCGATTATGTGCACAACGAATCCCGGTCGTTGCCCATCAACCCAACCAAATCCAAGAACCTTAAACTGTCCTTCTTGCCATTGGGTGCCGTGAAGGAGGTAAAAAAGGTGAAGGGTCCTCT
>DFSS01000030.1 GCA_002381225.1 Flavobacteriales bacterium UBA3431
TGCCCTTTGTGGCTGCGGCACCAAATTTGATTTCTCTACGTTAGTCCTATAAACCTCTTTTCATGGCCATGACCTTTTTGCAAATCGAACTCCCCGGAGAAGCCAGTAGTGCGGCCATGCCCGCAGCGACGGCCGCCGTATCCGAGCCTACTCAAGAAACCTTGAGCATCATGGACTTAATGCTTTCTGGAGGCATTGGAGGCCAGATCATTATGCTCTTGATGGTTCTTCTCTCCATCGCCATGGTCTACATCTTTGTCAACCGCATGGGCGCGATCAAGCGTGCCAACAAAATTGACCCCCAGTTCATGAAGGACATTAAAGACCATGTGGCTTCTGGCAATGTGCAATCGGCCATCAATCTGTGTGAGCGTTCGGACAGTCCTGTAGCCCGGATGATTTTGAAAGGTTTGACCCGAATTGGCAAGCCCCTCCAAGACATATCCGCTTCCATCGAGAACCAAGGCAAGTTGGAAATTCAGCGCTTGGAGCGCAACCTTCCCTACCTGGCCACGATTGCCGGGGGTGCGCCCATGCTCGGACTGTTGGGAACAGTCATCGGTATGATTTTGGCCTTTAAAGAAATGGCCAATGCCGGCGGAGGGGTCCAAATCGATATGCTGGCTGAGGGCATCTATGTGGCGATGACGACGACCGCAGCGGGCCTCGTTGTGGGCATTTTTGCCTACTTCGGCTACAACTTCTTGGTCACACGCGTCGAATCCGTGATCTATAAAATGGAAACCTCGAGCACCGAGTTCTTGGATCTTTTGGACGAACCCGTTTGATTATCAGCGCATGAATCTTAAGAACCGAAGTAAAGTCTCCGCGGAATTCAACATGTCCTCTATGACGGACATGGTGTTTCTGTTGCTCATCTTTTTCATGCTCACTTCCACGTTGGTCACTACCAGTGCTTTGGATGTGATCTTGCCCAAGAGCAAAGCCCAAACCGTGAAGAAATCCACGGTGACCGTTACCATCAACCCGGATCTCCAGGTGTCAGTGAATAGTGACATCGTCGATCCTAGCCAGCTTGAAATCGCCATTCTTGAAGCGGCTGCAAGCGATCCGGAAGCCGTGATCATTCTGCGTGCAGACGAATCTGTTCCCACCGGAGAAACTGTACGCGTGATGGACATCGCCTACCGCAATCGCATTAAAATGGTCCTCGCCACAGATCCTTCCTAAATGAGCCAGATCGAAGAGCAAGACAAAAAAGATCGCCGCCGTGGCTGGGCTACCACCCTGTCCGTGCACGCGGTGCTTTTGGTGCTTTTCGCTTTTTTTGGCTTGACCTACCAGGACCCTCCTCCCGAGATGGGCATCCCGGTGAATTTTGGCTACGAAGAGGATGGCCAAGGGGATAATACTGCGGCACCCGCAGAGGCCGCTACCAGTCCTTCTGCGCCGAGTCCCGAGGTGCCAGAAGCCGCGGTCACCCAAGATGTCGTGGATGCCGTAGCCGTCCCCGATAAGCCCAAAGACACTCCTAAGAAGTCCAACCCAGCGCCTACGCAAACGGAGAATACGAAACCTCAAGAGCCTGAAAAGCCCAAGGTTTCCGATGCCCTGAATAACCGACTCAAAGGAGGTTTTGCCAGTTCCAGTTCGACGGCTGGTACGGGTTCAGGCCAAGGAAACACAACGGGGGGCGGCGACCAAGGAAAACCCACAGGCGATGCTCAGAGCAATGGCCTTGGAAACGGTGGAACCGGGAATTCCGGGGACTATCAGCTCGGTAGTCGCCGAGCCCTTGAGCGACCCAAACCTATTTATGACTGCGAAGGCGATGGCGTTGTCGTGGTCCGCATTTGGGTGAACCGCAATGGCAGTGTTCAGCGCGTGGAAGGGGGTATTAAGGGCTCCACAACCTCCCAGTCGTGCTTGATTTCCCGCGCAGAAGAAGCCGCTAGGAAAACCAAATGGGAAGGCGATCCCAGCGCCACAGATTTGCAAATTGGGACCATTACCTACCGCTTCTCTCGGCAGTGAGCACCTACGCGGAAACACTGGAATGGCTCTACGCCCAACTCCCGGTGTTTCAGCACACGGGGGGCACACAGGCTACCTACAAAGTGGATCTGGCGAAAACCATGGCCTTCATGGAGGCCTTGGGGCATCCTGAGCGCCGTTTTCCCGCCTTCCACGTCGCCGGCACCAACGGAAAGGGCTCCACCTCCCACATGCTCGCCAGTTGCCTCCAAGAGGCAGGATACCGGGTCGGCCTCTACACCTCCCCCCATCTTGTTTCCTTTACAGAACGAATTCGGATCCAAGGGGTAGAACTGGCCCCCGAAAAAGTAGTGGACTTTGTGGAAACCTGGAAGCCACGGCTTCGCTCCTTGCAGTTGAGCTTTTTCGAAATGAGCGTAGGCCTTGCCTTTCACGCATTTGCCGAGGCCGAAGTCGATGTGGCCGTGGTTGAAGTGGGCATGGGCGGCCGGTTGGACAGCACCAATGTGGTCCATCCCATCGTCACCGGAGTTACCACGATTGATCTAGACCATCAAGCGTTTCTCGGCACAACCCGGGCAGCAATTGCGCGCGAAAAGGCGGGGATTTTCAAACCTCACGTCCCCGCAGTAGTGGGCCAAAAGGACCACGAAACGCAATCGGTATTCGAATCCATCGCGAAGGATGTGCAGGCTCCCCTGATCTGGGCAGAAGACCACCCAAATACCTTAACCTCCTCAGATCTTTTGGGGGAGTACCAAGCGGACAACCAGCGTATGGCACGCGCGATGCTGGCGGCGCAACCAGACTTCCCTGTGAGCGAAGATGCCATAGCTAGGGGTCTCGCGCGAGTGGTTGCCAATACGGGTTTACAGGGGCGCTGGCAGGTTTGGTCCCAGGCCCCGATGACCATTTTGGATACCGCACACAACCCCCATGGTCTGCGCGCCACGATGCGTCAGTTGCTGGCCCTCCCTGGCGGCCCCTTGCATATAGTGCTCGGTATGGTTCAAGACAAAGATGTTCGCAGCGCACTTGCCTGCCTACCCGTTGAGGCAACATATTACTTCTGCGCTGCCCAAATTCCGCGGGCTATGCCCGCAGAGCAACTCCAAGCGCTCGGGAAATCCATGGGTTTGGAGGGCGCCGCCTATCCCCATGTGAAAGCCGCTTGGGACAGCGCACTTCAGGCGGCCAATCCGGAGGACCGCCTTTACATTGGGGGTAGCACATTTGTTGTCGCCGATGCGCTCATGGCACGGCGCTAAAACCGCCAGCTAATTCCAGAATTCACGCCGTACGTAAAGTTAGGAACATCCGTCCCGGCGGGATATGCATCGTAGTTCAGGTTGCCCGATACCGTGAGGTTCAATTTGGGTGAAATGGGGGTGCTAAATCGACTGTTCATCACCACCCGAACATCATCCCATTCCAAAATTTGGGGTTGGTAATAGGCAATCGTGTTAATCCGGTATTTCTCCTTGAACAAGAGATCCAAACTCATGTAGGTGCTCATTCGGAAAACCGACTCGTAGCTGCCTGTGACCGATTCGATGTCCAACTCGTACATGACCAGGGGACTCAAGAAAAAGTTGACCGTTTTGCTGTCAATGGCCCGAAAGCGTGGACCACCGCCAAAATTGTATCGCTGCGCGATACGCATGGGCTTGTTGGACTGCCATTGAAAAAACAACTCGCCGGTCCACTCCTCCGACCATTCTCGGTTGTAGCGTCCGTGCACAAAGCCATTCTGTTCAAACAATAGGGCATCCCCGCCTACTCGTGTGGAGAGGTTTCCATTAAAAATGCCGTAGAAGGACTCCTTTTCCAGGGTTTTGCGAAAATTCGCGGAAGTACTCAGCCGGAGTAGAAGGGCTTGGGTGCCCCCAAAATAAAAGCTGCCATCCAGCACGCCGTGGGTCCCCGGCTCTTGTCCGGTCAAGCCACGCATAGCTTCCACATTCACCACTTGCGCATGAAGGGTGGAGGTAACGAGGCAAAAAATCAGCGCAAGTCGAATGAACATAGCGCAAATGTAATGGGAAGCGGCTTTGGCGTACCTTTTTCCCATGAAAAGATACCTGGTATTTCTGATGTGCCTTCCCGGCCTGGCATGGGCGCAACCGAGTGATTTGGTCCAGCGCATTGCCGCGTTTCAAAGCGATTTAGCCGAAACCTACAAAGTGAAGACGCTCAATCTTGGAGGGGAGTCTTTGGGCGCTTTGGAGTCTGAAACCCCAGAATACCGAACAGATTTCAAACTCGAGGGAAAAGAAAAAACCTTAGACAATCTCGAGCGCAATGTGCGATTTGATGTTTTTGTTCACGTTTTTCACTTCGCAGATAGCGATGAACTCAATTGGGCGATGAAGCGGTGGCTCGCGGATTTCATCGATGGCTCCTCCATCCGCCCAGGGCGCGATGCGCGAACCGTGGCCCACGTCGATCCCAGCATTGTCGTGATTGATGGCACCACCATTAGCGTGATGACCCAACCATGCGCCCAATTCACTGTGGAGGGATTTCGGGATTGGCGCAGTAAGATGTTGACCTATTTCGGGAGTCCCACAGCGGTAATCATTGAAGTTGCAGGGTGTGAGGGTCCGCTTATGTGGACCAAGAATCCTCCTGATCCCAAGGATCGGACTTGGAAGTAAATCCCTGGCTGGACCAGTGCCAAACGACCGCTTGGTGGATGTGACGGGGTTGGACCCATTGTAGTCCTTCTAAATCTGCCACGGTTCGTGCCACCTTGAGTACCGCTTGAACACTTCGTTCACCCATGCCTTTTCGCTCCTGCCAATTCCGCACATCCGCCCACGCTTTCGTGCTCACGGACACGGTTTTCCATAAAGCATCGTTGACGAGGTAGGCATTGAGGCCCGCACTCCGTTCTTTTTGTCGCTCCCTTGCTTGTCGAATCCGAAAATACATAGCCTCCCAAGGAATCATGTCATCCTCCGGATCGGAGATTACATGCCCAACAAGGTGAAATCGATCCAGCCAGGGGGCAGAAAAACGACGCTGATAAGCCTCTACACGGCTAACAGGGCATGTGCATCGTCGTTTCGGATGCCCTAGAAATCCGCATGGACAAGGATTGCTTGCGGCGGAATAGGTAAAAGTTGTGGCCGCCATTTCAAGGGGCTTGCGAACGGATTCCAGCGCCTTAAGGGGCCATTCACCCACTTCATCCATAAAGAGATGGCCCTGGGCTGCATCCTGAATCCAACGCTCGATGGGGATGCGGTTCCCTTTGGGCGGCACGGGTTCAATCAAGGGCCCGTCCAGGCCCAAGCGCTGGTTCATTCGCCAAAGCGCACGTGCCAATTGCGTTTTCCCAGTACCCGGAGGACCCATCCAAAACACGGGATGCCCTCCAGCTGCGGCAACCTCCAACTGGGCCGTTAAATCTGCCGACAGCCGCAACGAAGGCAGAGGCCCCCAATCCAATGGGCGAGCGGTCCTGGGAAGCTCTTTCGGCGCTTGGCCCGTCCGAAGATAT
>DFSS01000004.1:0-420 GCA_002381225.1 Flavobacteriales bacterium UBA3431
TCACTGTAGCGGAGGCGAACCTGGAAATCATTGTTTTGGTAGGCCGTTACATTGTAGTTCTCGTGAGCCGGAGCCGTCCAAGAGCCACGTGTAGCCGTCATAGTATCCACTGTTACCCAGTTCGCTCCGTCAAACACTTCGACGTAACCCGCAGTTCCGGGATAACTTCTCCAGTAGTGATCAAACTCGACCGTAATGGTGTCATAGCCCATCGCAGGGATAACTGGCGTAGTCAACGAAGCATTGACAGCGCCTGCAGAGGAGCCGGCCGCGTCATCATCAATCATGACGAAAGCCGATCCGTTGATCGAGGATGAACCATAACTGGTTACGCCCTCCCACATCGGGTTGCTGACATCAGAAGTCCAGTCACAAGGGATACCGCTATTGAAGTCCATGCTATATGGTATCACCGTGGCG
>DFSS01000004.1:813-2366 GCA_002381225.1 Flavobacteriales bacterium UBA3431
CGGTGCAGCTGACCGGTCGTTCCGCCCAAGAAGGCCATATTGATGTAATATGTGCCGGGCATCAACGTCAAACCAACAGGAACCTGGTGCGTGCCTGCTGCCGCAACAGAAATGGTATCTGAGCGCATCAGTTCAGCGCCGCTGTGGCCTGAGGTCTTATTACCGCCGCCTTCAGAGATGCGGACTTGGAAGTTCACCAAACCATTGGAAATAACAGAAATTGAATCCAAGGTCATGGGCTTCTGCACAGAGAACCACATACCATTGGTGAAGTTACCAAAGCCACCAGTGAGGGTAGTGGGAGGACCAAAGCTTACAGGGCCCGTGGCATTATCATCCGCATAAACAGTTGCGCCATAGCTCACGGCAGCCGTTACAGGAGGCGTGGTGAAGCTATTGCCCATGGCAATTACTGCGCTGTTTGCATCCAACCACAAAACCGTGTTGTTCGGATTGGAGGCGCTAGCTGTAAAGGTTACGCTTGCTGTTCCACATGAAGACTGAGCAGGAATGCTCAACGTATCCGTAACAGGGCAAGTGGGTGTCAAACAAGGCGAGGAGAACTGGCCAAATACAGTGCTTGCTGTAAATGTGTTGCCCGCCGTATGTGTGAACACGACTACTCCGTTTGGATTCACTACTGTAAATCCTACCTCACTTGTCCAAGAACCGAGGGTTCCAACAACAACCGTCACCGTATCATCAGGGCACAACGATACATACTCCGTTGCGGCCGAACCATTCGTAAATGTAGACCCTACAGATCCCGCGACTTGACCGTTTTGGACAAACGCGATGATGTTGCCGTTCCAGCCATCACCGTACGCATCGGTCATGTTGACCGTGTACGAACATTGGTATTGAGGCGCACAGCTGCACTGAGCCAGGAATGTTCCAAATACCGTAGTAGCCGTGAAGGAAGCTGTAGAAGAGGATCCATAATTGCGTACCAAAACAGTATCGCCGTTGGGATCAACTACCGTGAAGCCAACTTCGTATGAGAAGGAGCCCAAATTGGCCACTCCCACAGTGACAGAGTCTCCTGAGCACAAATTGATTGTTGCCGTCCCGGCAGAACCCGAAGCCAGGGTCACTGTTCCGGCTGACACACCGCCTTGACTAAAGTCAATCACGTTGCCATTCCAGCCGTCACCCCAAGAGTCCACCATGTATACGGTGTACTGACACTGGCTTGTAAGTCCACAAGCCGCTGTGGTCGTTGTGACATCCGAAGACCAAACGGTCGTGTCCCCGGCTGCACAGATCTCGCGGACACTCCAGTCGTAGGAGGTCAAAGCGGTCAAACCAGAAACGGCCGAACCAGAACCCGCAACGTTGGTCACGGTGTACGCTCCCGTAGAGCCCGTTGCGCGATAGCGCACTTGAGCACCAATCGGGGTGTTATTGCTCGACCAGTTCGCCTTAAAGGAAACGTCCGCAATATCTGTCGCGTTCAATCCTCCCGTAGGGAAACATGTGCCCCAAGCAAAAGTGATGAACGTGTTGTCGGGATAGTTTGAACCCACGTACTGAGCGCCGATGCTGGGCGAACC
>DFSS01000004.1:2682-17649 GCA_002381225.1 Flavobacteriales bacterium UBA3431
GCAGTGCCAGAGCCCACGTAATTCATATCTACCAAGTAGATGTTGTTCGTGGATTCTTCCAAAACCATCGCGAAATAGGCATATGAAAGTGTACCTATTTTGTAGGAATGGTAGACCACCCAAAGCTGACGGTTCGGGGCCGTGCCCTCCACTCCCATGAACACGTCGTCATTGGACGCCAACGGGGGGTTGAACGCATCCCAATACGCAATCGTATTGTTGGGCATTGCGCTGTTTGGCAGGCTTGAATTGTCATTGAGGTTGGTGTCCACAACCGTGCTCGCCACCGTCGTGTCGAAGGTCATCAGACCATTCTTATTCACACAAAACTTCGTAACGGCCGAGCCATAGAAGTTAAATGTGAAAGGAATGGTTTGCGCTGCAGACCATTCGTTCGATGAAGCGCCCGAACCCGCAGTATTGTCGAGGATATTCGTGTATCCTGAACTTGAACTACTCTGATAGTAGTCATACCCGGTTCGCACACCCCCTGGGTTTCCGGCGCTGGCACCTGAGTCCCACCAGCCGTAGGTCTGCGCACTTAAGCTGCCCGTCACCAGGAAGAAAAAGCAAGCCAACCAAAGAGTTAGTTTTTGTTTCATGCGATTAGAGATTTTGTTGAATAGTCCGACAAAATAGGAAATAAAATCTTTTTAAAAGCATCTAAATCGGCATAAAAGCCGAATAAACTATAGTTTTTGTGCGATAAAATCCATTTATTGACGTAATAAAATTGTTTCCTAACGCAAACTAATGCACGCCAACAAGGCCGCTTCACGCGGCTGGTGGGCCTATGTTTCCGGGTATTATCGTGGGGAGTATCCGCCTTCAGAACGAGGGCGGTTTGGCTCGGGGGCCGTTAAAGGCTCACAGGCCTTTAAACTTTTTTCACATTCTTGAGGCAACCTTTGATACCAAGCGGTTCCTTCTGATTTCCAAGCAATCTGTTCGTCCGTCACCTCTTTGACGATTTTTGCTGGATTTCCAACGACTACCGAGCGCGCAGGAACCTGCATGCCTTGTGGGACAAAGGCAAGAGCTCCAACAATGCTTTCTGAACCAATGACCGCGTCATCCATCAACACGGCATTCATGCCGATTAAGCAATTGGACCCGACATGTGCACCATGTACAATCGCCCCGTGGCCAATATGGGCACGCGCCTCCAAGACTACGTCTTTCCCTGGAAAGACATGGACAATACAGTTTTCCTGAACGTTGGCTCCGGCTTCAATGGTGATTCGCCCCCAGTCCCCCCGAAGAACCGCTCCTGGGCCAATGTATACATCGGCGCCAATCCAAACGTCCCCCGTCACATTTGCTTGGGGATGAACAAAGGCAGAGGGGTGAACGATCGGTCGAAGCCCGTTGAACTCAAAAAACATGTTACGCGCGTTCCAGAATTAAGGCATAACCCTGACCTACTCCTATGCACATCGTCACCAATGCGTAGCGGCCATTTCGTCGATGCAATTCGCGGGCAGCGGCCAGAGCAATGCGCGCGCCCGTCATGCCAAGTGGATGACCCAGGGAAATCGCGCCCCCATTGGGATTGATTCGTTCATCGCGATCGTCCAAGCCCATGGCGCGGGTACATGCCAAGGATTGCGCAGCAAAGGCCTCATTAAGCTCTATGACATCTATGTCATCGAGCTGCAATCCCGCTTTGGCGAGAGCTATTTCGCTGGCGGGCACCGGGCCAATGCCCATGATTCGGGGCTCGACGCCAGCAACTCCGCCGGACACAATACGGGCTAGAGGGTTAAGTCCATGGGTTTTGAGTCCCTCTTGGCTTGCGATCAATAAGGCAGCACTGCCGTCATTAAGTCCGCTGGCATTGCCCGCCGTAACAGTCCCTGGATTTCGGAATGCGGGCCTCAGAGCAGCCAGACCTTCAAGGCTTGTGTGGGGCTTGGGGAACTCATCATGCGCAACAACCACGGGAGACCCTTTGCGCTGAGGAATAGTTATAGGGGCAATTTCTTCCGACAATCGGCCGGCCTCTTGAGCTTTAGCTGTTTTTTGCTGGCTCCACAAGGCAAAGGCATCTTGGTCTTCTCTGCGAATCCCATATTGATCCACGAGATTTTCGGCCGTCTCGCCCATGGCCTCCACCCCATAGGACCCAGCCATCGCTGGATTCACAAAGCGCCACCCGAAGGAAGAATCATACAAAGCGCTGTCCGTTCCATAGGGCCGGCCAGATTTGCTCATGACATAGGGCGCTCGGGTCATGTGCTCTACTCCCCCAGCAACAAATACATGGCCATCCCCATGTGAAATGGCTCGACTAGCCTGGTGGACGGCGCTAAGTCCAGAGGCACAAAGACGGTTGACGGTTTCTCCCGGAACAGAGGGGGGATATCCGGCAAGCAAGGTCGCCATTCTTGCAATATTTCGGTTGTCCTCTCCCGCTTGGTTGGCACAACCAAGAATGACATCCCCTATGGCAGAGGGATCTAAAGAGGGGTGGCGATCCAACAGTGCACGAAGGCTGTGGGCAGCTAAATCATCCGCACGCATATCGCGAAGCACTCCCCCGAACGAACCGATGGGACTTCGTACGCCATCAACGAGATAAGAAGTTAGGTCCATAAGGAGTCTTTTTTAAATACGGTTCCATTGAAAAGCGCGACCGTGTTTTCGCCACACCGCACGGAAACGGCATACCTGGCAATCGTTTTGCCATTTTGTAATTCAACCGCTTTCGCTTCCAGCTCATCGCCCGGGAAAACAGGGCGGGTGTGGGATATGCTGGTTTCGATGCTCACCGCGTGTTGGCCTCGGCTATTGCTCGCAAAGGCAAAAGCGCTGTCTGCCAAACTGAAGGTGATCCCCCCATGCGCAACAAGGAACCCATTGATCATGTCTTCGCGTACCGTCATCCGAAGGGTACAAGTGCCGGGTTCAATTTGACAAACCTTGACACCAAGCCATTGACTAAAGGCGTCTTTGGCCATCATTTTTTGAACGATTTCTTCGGGAGACAACGTACTCATGGGTAGAAAGTTACGATGCCTTGGGGCCATCAGGAATTTCAAGGGCCTCTTCAAAGCATCCGATGAGGATGTCGACCACAATCATGAGATTATGTTGTTGCAACTGGGCATCTGGGATTCCCTTTCGCAACTCTTGATGAAGAAAATTGCGTACTTCCGCAAAGACAAAGGGGCTGCGTGAAACGGCAACCACGCGCTCTAAGTCCAATTCTTCTTGGAGGTCAAGGGCTTCAAAGGCCTCCACTACGCCCGTGGTCACATCTTCGATGACCACATTGCTTATGGGAAGGACACGCAAGGCCGCCAATCTAAATCCCTCGCGCAAAAGCAAGGCGGAACGAACCAGTTGTTCGTGTTCGTCGTCCTCAAATTCCTCCGAAAGATTCAGCAGGAACCCAAAAAGAGCAGGTTGCTCATCCATGAAGGCGGAGAGATTGAGGCCATACTCCTCCTGGCTCCAAGAGCGGACGCGATGGACGGCATGTTCAAAAGTGGGTGCAGACATGAGTACGTTAAATAATTGGAGGTTGTTCAGCCCAGTCTCGGAGCAAGGGGCAGGGGCGATAGCGGGGGTCGCCGGTGCGAGAAAGCAAGGCTTCCAAGGTCTTCAGCGCCTGACCAAAGCCCCATTCGGCACCCCAGGCAATTAAGCCTTTGGGGTAATTCACACCTTGTGTCATCGCCACTTCCAAATCGGACGGAGAAGCTACCTGGCGGTAGACGGCGTCCGAAGCTTCGTTGATGAGTAATGCGAGAATTCGCTCCACGATTTTTTGACCCAACTCGAGGTCTGTCTTTGGCTCTTTCGAGGGGCTTCCCTCGTGGTAGTTATAAAAACCACGCCCGGTTTTCCTGCCCAACCAGCCTGCTTCAAGCAGGCGTTTTTGGGTCAAGTTGGGGCGGAATCTTGGGTCATAATAGAATTGGGTCCAAACGGTTTCCGTCACGGTATAATTCACGTCGTGGCCAATCAGGTCCATCAGCTCAAAGGGGCCCATGCGAAACCCCCCAAGATGGGTCATTGCCCAGTCGATTGTGGGAACATCTGCGATGCCTTCCTCTAGAATATTCAGGGCTTCCGCATAAAATGGACGGGCCACACGATTGACAATAAAACCTGGGGTGTCTTTGGCCACGACTCCAACTTTACCCCAACGAAGTACTTCGGCCTCACAGCGCGCGACCACGGCGGGGTCTGTGGCTAAGCTGGGGACGATTTCCACCAATGGCATGAGCGGTGCGGGGTTAAAAAAGTGCAATCCGATGAGCCGCTCGGGGTGTGTGACGCCCGAGGATATGGCTGCAATACTCAGGGAAGACGTATTCGTCGCTAGAATACAATCCGGGCGAACCACGTCGTCAATAAGGGTAAAGACAGAACGCTTGGCTTCCAAGCTTTCATAGATGGCCTCAATAACAAGATCCGACTCGGCCGCTTCCCGCAAATAGAGGATGGGGTGAATCCGGCCGAGTATGCCCTCGCCCTCTTCCGAAGTCAACCGACCTTTTTCGACAAGTCGTTCCATCGTGCCTCGAAGTTTGCTCATGGCGCGGTCGAGGGCCTCGTCTTTGGTGTCAAACAAAAAGACTTGGACGCCTGCTTGGGCAAGTACCTGGGCGATGCCCGACCCCATAGCGCCCGCACCAATGACGGTAGCTTTGTGAATGGTTGAGGCGTTTTGCATAGTCAAAGGGTGTAGGAATGAGACAAAGGTCGTGTTTCCGAGCGGATACCTATTTGCCCAGAAAATTCGGACGTCGTTTTTCCAGGAAGGCGAGGACGCCTTCTTTGAAATCATGACTCTCCCCCGCCACATTCTGAAGTTTCCGCTCTAGTTCCAGTTGCGCATCTAAGCCTTCGAACATCGAGGCATTGAGCGCTTGTTTGGTCAAGGCAAATGCTTGGGTTGGGGCCTGGGCTAGTCGTAAGGCGATTTGCATCGCTTCCTCCATCAATGTATCGGCGCTGCAAACTCGATAAATCATACCCGATTGTTGGGCTTCTAGGGCTGAGATTTTGTCACCGAGCATCATCCATGCCGAGGCACGACCAGGCCCGACTAAGCGGGGAAGTGTCCAAGTCCCTCCGGTGTCTGGTACGAGCCCAATGTTGGCAAACGCTTGAATAAAGGAGGCGTGCTCGCTGGCCAATACAATATCGCCCGTCAAGGCCAGGTTGGCTCCGGCCCCTGCCGCCACCCCATTGACCGCTACGACAATGGGCTTCATGACGGAGCGCATCAGTCGGACTAAGGGGTTATAATGCTCAGCCAATATGGTGTCGAGGCCGACCCCCTGGGGATCGGTGGCTTCCCCTAAATCTTGCCCACTACAAAACGCCTTTCCCGCACCCGTGAGAATGACAGCACGAATACTATCATCCTCGTGGGCATTTTTCAATGCGGCCTGTAACGCTAGAGCCATTTCGCGATTGAACGCGTTGTACTTGTCGGGCCTGTGAAGGGTCAAAACGCAAACCCCGTGTTGGACATGATGGTGTATGGAATTCATGGTAGCTGAGCTTAAATGTACCGCAACATCGTGGTTGCCGAGGTTTTGTGTTCTGGGTTAATCTGGTAGGTGCGTTCACGCTTGTCATCCGGGTGAGGGATGCGCTGTATGAGTTCCAAGTACCCCATCATCTGCTCCGATTTACTATTGATTACTTGGATGGATTTACTCCGGATTTTACGCTGGTTTTCCCATGATTTATCAGCGGTATCAAGGATGGCATCTATATCCCGAATCGTCGCGGTTTGGCCAAAGGGGAGAAGAATAAGAAATCGAAGCAACCGGCGCTCAGGCGCATTAAGGGACTGAACAAACTGCCTCTCAATCCCAGGTTGTGCCAGGTTGTATCGAACCAGAAAGGTTATAAGGAAGAGCACGGCAAGCAGAACGACAAGAAACTCTGTGGTGTATTTGGTGTATAAAAATTTCGAACGCGTCACATAAATGGGCTGCCCTGAGTCCACACTTTGTGCCCAAAGTTCATCCAAACTAAGTTTTCGGATTCGCACGCTTGGATTGGACATAGTGCTGGCCGAGTAGATCAATGCCACATTTTTCCCAGAAATAATCACACCTTCAAATCCGTTGAACGAACCGGTTCCGGCGATCATCCCTTGAACTTGACGCATTTCATTCTCCAGCACATCGCCAACATAGAGTCGTTTATCTACCTCTAAGAGGAAGCGAGAGCCAATGTGGCCAATGAAATTGTATTCATGAGGGGAATCGTCTAAAGCCAGGGAGAAGTAGCCTTGAAATTCGCTTGTGCCATTCGCTAGGTTGATCTGGAATACTTCATGTTGTGTTGTGTTCGGGGCCACATCCGGATCCGGGAAGGAAGAGGTTATGTAAACTCCTGGGGCCTTCTCCACAGACCAAAGCATAGCGAAATCTTCTGGAAGCACGCCCTCGGGGACAATGCGCTCCCATTCTTTTAGGTCGGTGTCAAAGTAAATCAGGGCCGGGCTCCGAGACCAAAATCCTGAGCCACCATAGCTATACAGGGTGCGGTCATAAACGGCCCGAAAGCAATCAAAATTATATCCGCTATAAAACGTGTTGTCCAGCCTAATTGGAAGTTTCGATGGACCCGAGCCCATCCCAAAGACCACGCCACTCCCAGCAAAGGTGAATAGTGTGGTGTCCTCTGAAGTGAAGACATAAGGGGGGCCCAGCCTGATGAGCGCGTCATCGTCACTTAACGTGGGAAAACTATCCACGGCAACCCAGAGATATTGACGTAAAACGGACTTAGTGCCTTGACGAAAATCATATTGCACTACTTCACCCTCTTGAAGAACATAGGCGACTGAGTTTTCTGGAGCCACCCACAAACTGGATTGAGCTGCGAGCCGGTTGGAGTCCGTGAATAGGGCCAGTGCACTAAGAATCAGGCAAAAATGAAGACGCATATACATATGTGATAATGTGTGACAAGGTAGTGGTTTCACGAATTCTCACAATTATTTGGAGGGAAATCAAAATTTGTTTCATTTTTGTTCTGCCTCAGGGCCTCACACCAAACCAAACCCTTTTAGACCCCCGCGAGACGGGGGTTTTTTTTTAAACCCCGCCGAAAGAATCCTTAGAAGCATTTAAAATAATCGAAGGGCTCGTCGCAACTGCGACACTGGTATAAGGATTTGCATGCCGTTGATCCAAATAGAGAAATAAGGGCCGTATTGTCGCTTTTACAACGGGGGCATCGAACCGTG
The DNA here is from genome assembly GCA_002381225.1 of Flavobacteriales bacterium UBA3431. GTDB lineage: Bacteria > Bacteroidota > Bacteroidia > Flavobacteriales > Schleiferiaceae > TMED14. Next base: position 9,908 of record DFSS01000004.1, read on the forward strand.
GGGCTAGGGGCCCAGAGGCTCCGCTTGTCAGACGCTTTGCCGACAGGAGGAGCAATGCCATAGGCTTCTAATTTCTTTTTACCCGCCTCCGACATCCAATCGGTCGTCCATGGCGGGTGTATCTCCGGTTTTATATGAACGGGCAGGCCCAAAGGCGCAAGGGCTTCTCGAATTCGGTCGTGAATCACATCCATAGCTGGACATCCTGTATACGTCGGAGCAATGCCAAGATGGATGTCTGAATTAGATACCTGGACAGACCGAACAAGGCCTAGATCCACAATGGAGAGGACGGGGACTTCGGGGTCCATGACCTCTCCTAATTGCCGTTCAACATCCAGTTGACTTACCATGTAGCATCGGGGTATGCCCGGGCTAGTGATTGCATTTCTGCGAGGATATACCCATGGTGTTCAGAGTGCACACCCGATTTGCCCCCTTTTTTGGGAAATCCCCATTCTAAAGGTGAAAGGGTAGCGATCGTGAGAATGCTTTGAATTTTCTCCTTCCAATCCGACTCCAGAACGGACACATCTGGCCCAAATCCCAAGTCATGCGCGGCTGCATCTACCTGCGCTGGAATGAATAGTTCTAAAGCAAAAGGAGCGAAGTGCCTCAGGCTTTGCGTGATTTTAGATCTGCTTTCCTCCGTTCCGTCGCCCATTCGAATGATCCATTCGGCCGAAAATTGGGCATGGTACGATGTTTCCTTGATCGCTTTGGCTGCAATGTGCCGTAGCCGTTCATCAGAGCTTTGTTGAAGCGCCTCGAGTTGGAAAAAGTGGAAGGTGTCAAAGAAGAACTGCCTGGCCAGGGTGTCGCCCCAATGGCCGTTGGGCTGTTCGCAAAGAAGATGATTTGTGAATGCGCGGCTATCCCGAAAAAAAGCTAAGTCATTCTCGGTACATCCGTCTCCGATTAATTCTGCGGCGTAGCCATAGTACTGGCGAGCAAGGCCAATCAGATCTAGGGCCACATTGGTCAGGGCAATGTCCTGTTCTAAGATGGGGCCATGCCCACACCAAGCGGATAAGCGTTGACCTAGAATCAAGGCATCATCCGCCAAATGAAGTACGTAGGCCGTTTTTGGATCACATGTGTCCCACTTCATCCGGAATGTCATAAAATGTGGGGTGACGGTAGACCTTGTCGTCCGAAGGCGCAAAGAGGGGATCTTTTTCATCCGGAGAGGAGGCAGTAATCGCAGCCGACGGCACCACCCAAATAGAAATGCCCTCGCTGCGGCGGGTGTACACATCGCGCGCATTTTTCAGGGCCATTTCCGAGTCCGGCGCGTGCAGGCTCCCTACGTGCTTGTGGGCCAAGCCGTTTTTGCTTCGAACGAAAACCTCCCAAAGAGGCCATTGGTGGGTGGTAGTACTCATGCGGCGTGGGTTTGGGCGGGGCGTCGCGCCGAACGGCTCGCTTGCTTGGCCGCATAAGCGGCGGCGGCTTCTCGGACCCAGGCTCCTTCGTCGTGGGCTTTCTGGCGCGCTGCCAGGCGTTCCGCGTTGCACGGTCCGTTGCCCGCAATCACGTCGAAAAATTCCGTCCAATTGATTGTTCCAAAGTCATAATGGCCCGTTTCTTCATTCCAGCGCAAATCAGGATCCGGAATGGTTAGCCCGATGAATTCGGCCTGGGGAACGGTTTTATCGATAAACTCTTGGCGTAGCTCATCATTGCTTTTGCGCTTGATGCGCCACTTCATGCTTTGAGCCGAGTTAGGACTTTGGTCATCTGACGGACCAAACATCATAATCGAAGGCCACCACCAGCGGTTTAGGGCATCTTGGGCCATGGCCTTTTGTTCCGGAGTGCCCTTTGCCAGGTGCATCATGATTTCAAAGCCTTGACGTTGGTGGAAGCTCTCTTCCTTGCAAATGCGCACCATCGCTCGGCTGTAGGGTCCATATGACGTACGGCAGAGCATCACTTGGTTTGCAATGGCCGCCCCGTCGACGAGCCAGCCAATGGCTCCCATGTCCGCCCAAGTGAGCGTGGGGTAGTTGAAAATCGAAGAGTACTTCGCCTTGCCGCTATGCAAGTCGTCAATCATTTGATCGCGGGATGTGCCCAGGGTCTCGGCCGCGGAATACAGATATAGACCGTGGCCTGCTTCATCTTGGACTTTGGCCAAAAGGATAAGTTTCGCACGGAGGCTTGGAGCGCGGGTAATCCAATTTGCTTCCGGCAGCATGCCCACAATTTCAGAGTGCGCGTGCTGGCTGATTTGACGCACCAAGGTCTTCCGGTAGCCATCAGGCATCCAGTGTTTGGGCTCCACTTTGTTCTCAGCTTCCACAAAAGCCTGGAAGCGATCTTCTAAGGAATGTGTTTCTCCCATGGGTTGCGCGAATTTGAGGGCAATTTACGGCCAGGTGAACTATGGTTGGTTGGAATGCGTTCTTCCACAAGGCATCTGCGCCTACTTTTGTTCATTCATCTACGATTATAGCCACCACGATTATGTTGGGATTTTTTAAGAAAAAGAACGCCGAATCCCTTCCTGGACTGCTCACCACCAAAGCCGCTCAGAAAGGAATTAAACCCACTTTTTATTCCACCAAAGTGCTCGAGGTACGCCGCGAAACGGCTGATTGTGTGAGTGTGGCGTTGGAAATTCCCCATCCCGAGATGTTTTCCTTCGTGCCCGGGCAGTATTTGACCCTTAAAACGCAGATTCAGGGTGCCGAAGTGCGCCGATCCTATTCGCTTTGCAGCAGTCCGCTTTCTGGGGAATTGCGCGTGGCCATTAAACAAGTCGAACAGGGCGTCTTTTCTACTTGGGCCAACACGGAATTAAAGGAGGGAGACACTTTGGAAGTCATGCCCCCCAATGGACAGTTTGCCTTGGAGATTGATTCGGCCGACCGACAAACCTATGTGGGATTTGCTGCCGGATCCGGCATTACTCCCGTCATGTCCATTTTGAAGACCCTTTTGGAGCGTGCCCCGGAGGCCAAATTCATTCTCTTCTACGGCAACCGAAAGACCCACTCCATCATCTTCAAGTCGGAATTGGAAGACCTCAAGGACCAGTACATGGGCCGTCTTGAAGTCCATCATGTGCTCAGCCGGGAAGATCAGGGCAATGATTTGCTTTACGGCCGCATTGACGAAGCGCGCGCGGCGAAGCTCGCCGCTCACATCCCCGGAGTCAAGGATGCCGCGGGCCATTTTCTTTGTGGCCCCGAAGACATGATTCATGGCGTGACCGCCGCCCTTACCGCCGCCGGAGTTGCCAAGTCAGCCATTCACTTCGAACTATTCACGGCTGCCACCCCCGCCGCCGCTGCGCCAAAGACGGGGGCAACGAGCGCACGTGCCGAGTCCTATGTGACGGTCATTCTCGATGGGGAAGAGACCCATTTCCACCAAGGCCCGAAAGACTTTGTGCTCGACGCGGCCTTGGATGCTGGCGCCGATGTACCCTATGCTTGCAAAGGCGCTGTCTGCTGTACCTGCCGCGCCAAAGTGCTGGAAGGAGAGGTTGAAATGGCCATGAACTACTCCCTGACCGACCAGGAAGTCGAGGAAGGCTATGTGTTGACCTGTCAGACCATGCCTCGGTCAGAGCGGGTGCGCATCAGCTACGACGACTAAGGTCAAGGGACCAAGCGCATCCAGCGATGCGGGATGCCGTCTTCGAGAAACTCCTCGCGCTCGACGACAAACCCAAAACTTCTATAAAAAGCCACCAAATAGCTTTGAGCCATGATCACGACGTCTTGGCCCGGCCATTCTTTCTGGGTGCGGGCGATAGCCTGGGCCATCAAAGCTTTCCCTAAGCCTGTTCGCCGATGGGCTGGGGAGGTAACCACCCGTCCGATGCCTGCCTCGGGATAGGAAAGTCCAGGAGGGAGCAAGCGGGCATAGGCGACAATGGTGTCGCCATCCTGGTACCAAAGATGGAGGCAGTCGGCATCCTTGCCGTCGAGGTCTTGGTAAGGGCAGTCTTGCTCCACCACAAACACTTCGGCACGGAGCGCCAATATGCCATAGGCGGTGGGCAACGTCAGCGCATCAAATGAGGAAATGTGGGGGCCCGTCATACGGGGACCAATGTCGTATTTTTGGCGGAGAGAAAAAACCGGGCGCAGAGCCCTCCCTGATCCCATGGAACAAACGCCCCCTCTTACCCCTCGCAGGGTCCGTTTTTCGGACTTGGGTCGTTGGTCCTACCAGCGGGCTTGGGATTTTCAGGAAGTCCTTTTTTCCGAGACCATCGAGCGCAAATCAGCGAACCGAAGCCGGCCGCAGTCCGAGCAGATTCCCACGGAAGACACCCTGCTCTTTGTAGAACACCCCCACGTATACACCTTAGGGAAAAGTGGGGACTATGCCAATTTATTGGCCAACGAAACGCAGCTTCAAGAATTGGGCATTGAGTTTTTCAAAATCAACCGCGGTGGGGACATCACCTACCATGGGCCGGGGCAGCTCGTGGGCTACCCGATTTTGGACTTAGACCATTATTATACGGATATCCACCGCTATTTGCGGACCTTGGAAGATGTCATCATCGACACCTTGGCCGAATATGGACTATCAGGCGATCGGAGTCCGGGCGAAACGGGGGTTTGGCTCGATGTAGGAACGCCCTTTGCTCGAAAGATCTGCGCGATGGGTGTTCGCGCCAGCCGCTGGGTCACCATGCATGGTTGGGCCTTGAATGTCAACACCGACCTGAAATACTTCCAATACATTGTCCCCTGCGGCATCACGGACAAAGCCGTCACCTCTCTTCATTTGGAGGTCGGTCACCCCATTGATGAGACCGAACTCAAGGGCAAGGTGCAGCGCCATTTTGCTTCACGCTTTGGGATCACCCTAGCGGAAACATCTTGGGAGGCCTTGCATCCCGGCTCTTCCCCGGGCTGAGCGCAAAAGAACTCGCGCAATTCCCTACCTTTTCCACATGAAACGCATCGTCCAAACCTTGGTGGCCGTGGCCTTGGTCTTTTTGTTGATCCAAGCCTCCTGGTACAGTTATTTGTTCAAGGGCGTGTATGCCACCTATCTGCAAGGGCATACCACGAGCAATATTTTTGACGGCGAATCCTTTGCCCAGGCTCCCGTATTGGCGCCAGACCCGCAGCCTTGGCCCGTGGCCTTGGATCTGAGCTATGGCCCAAGTGATGCCTTGCAGACGATGCTCAACGACATCGAGACGGGGGCCTTTTTGGTCTTTGTCAACGATACCCTTCGCTACGAAGATTACGACAGCAAGGTGAGTCCAGACTCCAAAACCAATTCTTTTTCCATGGCCAAAAGCATCGTCACGATGCTCGTACAGGTGGCTATCCAAGAGGGGAAAATTCCCAGCTGGGAGGCCAAGGCGATGGACTACCTCCCCATGCTTCATGGTCCGGGAGCCTCGTCCCTCACTCTGGGTCATTTGAGCGCCATGACCGCGGATATGGATTGGGAAGAAGACTACTACAACCCCTTTGGTATCACGGCCAAGGCCTATTTCGGTAAGGATGTCTTGGCGACGACGACGTCCTGTGCCATTGGCGCTGACGTGGGAAAGAGCTATGCATACCAATCTGGGGCCACAGCATTGTTGGGATTTTGCTTGGAAGCGGCCACAGGGATGAAAATCAATGAATATGCCTCATCCAAACTCTGGGGCCCCATGGGCGCAACGTCGGATGCATTTTGGCACCAAGATGATGCCGGCAATGCCCTCACTTACTGCTGCTTCAATGCCACAGCGCGCGATTATGGCCGGCTCGGCAAACTCCTCTTGCAGCACGGCCGCTGGAATGGTCGCGTGTTGGTCGACAGCACCTTCTTGCATACTGCGACCACTCCCGTTCTGGAAGCGTATTATGGTTACAGTTTCTGGTTGGGTTCTGTAGGCCCTCCAGAAGGAACTAAGTGGGAAGACGAGGTTCCCTTTGTGGCCTTCCGCGGGCACTTAGGTCAGTGGATTGTGGCGATTCCCGCACGACAGATGATCTTGGTCCGCACGGGCCATCAAGAAGGAAGTGGAGATCGTGAAAACGGCCTGCCCTCTTCCTTTATGCAGGCCGTCACCGAATATGTCCAGCGTGATTTTCGCCGGCCGCTGGCCGCCGACCCGGCCGAGGCACGTTCTGACTCTTCGAATGAGGCCCCTGTCACCACAGGAGAATCGGATGCCTTGCCCCTTCCTCCTGCTGGAGACCAAAGTGATATTTAGATGACTGCACTGCGGGAATTGCGCATTGCAACCGCCCAACGGCCCTTGCTTCACGGGCTCTCGTTGGAGCTAATACCAGGCCAATGTTCGGCCCTTGTTGGGGAATCTGGCTCTGGCAAGTCTCTCACCGCCCTGGCCATCATGGATTTGCTGCCCCCAGGACTACGCGTCTCGGGTGAGGGCTTGTCCGAAGTGCATCGTCTCCGCCGCGCGATGGTCTTTCAAGAACCCATGACGGCCTTAAATCCCACGATGCGGGTTGGGGCTCAAATCGCGGAAGCTGCGGAAGCCCGCGGCAAATCGACCGATGAGGCCCGGGTATATGCCTTGGAGTGGATGCGGCGTGTACAGCTTCCTGAACCCGAATTGTCCTACCGTAAATACCCCCATCAAATGAGCGGGGGCCAACGTCAACGCGTGATGATTGCCATGGCGATGGCCCAAGACCCCGACGTTTTAATTGCGGATGAGCCCACCACGGCGCTCGACCACGCGGTGGCCCATGAGATTTTGGGCTTGCTCCGACAGCTTCAAAAGGCCGAGGGGTTCTCCATGCTATTTATTTCCCACGACCTCGATGCGGTCCAGGCCGTGGCAGACCATCTGTATGTACTTCGAAATGGCGAGTGCGTGGAAGAAGGACCCGTCTCCCAAGTAATCCAAGCGCCCACTCATCCATACACCCAAGGGTTGTTGGCCTCACGCCCACCCAAAGACCGAAAGCCCTTGCGCCTGCCGACCGTTCAGGATTTTATGGACGGGCATTCCGTGAGCGGCGATGAGCGTCCCGCCTATCCCGGGGGAGCACCTATTTTGGAAGTGGTGGGATTGTCCAAATCATTTGGTGGAAAGGCCATCCTCTCGGATTTGGACCTCGTCTTGCACGAAGGGGAAACACTTGGCCTGGTTGGCGCATCCGGAAGTGGCAAATCCACCATTGCCCGCTGCCTAGTGCACTTAACCCAGCCCGATGCTGGCGAAATTCGCTATCGAGGTCAACGAATCGATGGATTAGACCGGGCCGGCCGGCAAGCCATGGCGCGCGAAATCCAATACATCTTCCAGGATCCTTTTTCCAGCCTTTCGCCCCGTATGCGCATTGGTGAGGCCATCTTAGAGGCCATGCAGGTACATCGTTTATGGGGAACCTCCCCCGAACAGCGCCGCAAGGTTTTATCGCTGTTAGAAGCCGTCGGTTTGCCCGATCCCGAGGAGGCCTACGCCAAGTACCCGCATGAATTTAGCGGTGGCCAACGCCAACGCATTGGCATCGCTCGAACCCTTGCCGTTGATCCGCGGGTCATCATCTGTGATGAATCCGTCGCAGCCCTCGACGTGAGCGTTCAGGCTCAGGTGCTCAATGTCCTAAATGACCTCAAAGACCGCTTTCAATTTAGCTACCTATTTATCTCCCACGATGAACGCGTTGTGCGCTACATGAGCGATCGGACGATGGTTTTAGGGGTGAATAGCTAGAGGGCTGGGCAAAACAACGGAAAGTCCCGGCGCGCAGCAAAGTTCCACTACCCAGTTCAAGCGTAAAAGAGATGAA
>DFSS01000025.1:0-3240 GCA_002381225.1 Flavobacteriales bacterium UBA3431
TGGTCATAGACTGGAAAGTGTAGCTCGCGAAATAGTCCTTCAGAAAGGCATCAAAAGCCTCGCGACCGACGGTTTGCTCGATCAAACGCAAGAAATGAAAGCCCTTATCGTAGGCAATTGTCGTGACGCCATCGTCGGGATTGCGGCCGGTTAAATCAATTGCCAATTTGGTGTCATCCGGGGCACTTTCCATGAAATCAGCCACCTCGGCCGTCAAATCACTGTGGGAGAGGGACTGCAGCATGGCGGCATAGTCTGCGCCATAGACCGCCTCCATGATGCGGTTTTCGAAGTAGACCGTGAATCCTTCATTGATCCAGAAGTCGTTCCAGGTTCCATTGGTGACAAGATTTCCCGACCAGGAGTGCGCTAATTCATGGGCGATCAAGGCGACCAAAGAGCGGTCGCCAGCAATAACGGTGGGGGTCAAGAAGGTTAATCGCGGGTTTTCCATGCCGCCAAAAGGGAAGGAGGGAGGCAAAACCAGGAGGTCATAGCGCTCCCATTGGTAAGGACCATAGAGGGCCTCTGCTGCAGCAATCATGGCTTCCGTTTCGCCAAACTCCCAGGCAGAAGCTTCGAGAATGGCGGGTTCTGCATAGACGCCAGTGCGAGGACCTGTGGATTGAAAGCGCAAGTCTCCCACGGCCAAAGCCATCAAATAAGAGGGGATGGGCTGCTTCATTTCAAAAGCGTACTGGGAGTCTTCCGATCGTTCTTGAGGGTTGGAAGCGCTCATGACCGCCATTAAGCCTTCAGGGGCCTGAACCTTGGCATCGTAGGTGAAGCGGATGCCTGGACTGTCCTGCAAAGGGATCCAGGTGCGGGCTAGGATGGCCTGGCTCTGGGTAAACAAGAAAGGGTGCGTCTTCCCGTTGGTTTGTTCGGGACTCAGCCATTGCAGGGCTTTGGCGCCGGGGCTGGTTTTGTACCAAATGGTAATGGTGTAGGACCCGTCCACGGTTTTATCGGGGAAGATCAGTAGTTCTGTGCCTAGAATGGCATCGTGGCGTCCGGGGGCAAAGCGCAAAATATCCTCGCCGAAACCCTCGCCCGTAGCCCGAACGTCCTGAATTTCCAATCCATAGGTGTCCAAGCGCAAGGTGTCCGCCTGGTGGCAGTCAAAGGTCAATGTCGCCAAGGCCTGTAGCACGTGGGCGTCAAAATCTACGGAGGTGATGTTCAAGCTCAAATGGGTGACCACCGCCTCGGCGGGGTCGGCATAGGAATGAGGATCTAAAGGCATAGGGCCGGGGTCTACAGCCGTTTCAGAAAGTTGGCAGGCACTGAGAAGGAGGCCGGCATAAACGCTTAAAGCGGGAAATTTCATGAGGAAAGGGGATATTTTATGCTAATCTCGGGCATATGGTGCGACTTTTGTTAAAATTTTGGCATGAATGATTCATCACGTACAGTGCGAATAGGCCGTCCCGGTTGGGGGACCCGATTCATTATTCGCACTTTGAGTGTTTTTGCCACGGCCTACCTTCTGCCAGGTGTAGAATTGGCGGCGTTTACTACGGCGATATGGGTGTCCTTGGCTCTAGCCGTTTTGAATGTCACCATTCGGCCCCTGCTTATCCTTCTGACCATTCCGCTCACCCTATTCACTTTGGGCTTGTTTCTTTTGGCTATCAATGCCCTAGTGGTGATGCTAGCGAGCGATTGGGTAGAAGGCTTTACCGTTCATGGTTTTTGGGCCGCTTTGCTTTTTAGCATGGTCATGACGCTCGTATCGAGCCTCATGGAGGGGAATGTTCGCGCTAAGGTGATTCGCACCTAAGAGCCACTTACGATCCAGTTACCCCGCCCGCAATGATGTATTTCATGACATCGGCTGCCTTGGCATTCAAGGGCTCCACATAGGACTTTGGAACCACGAAAACTTGTCCAGATATGGCCAAGCTGTGCGGAACATAGACCGTCACAAGGGCATCATTCGGCGTACCAAGGTCGCGGAGGCCTTCGTCGGTCACAAATCCCACCCTTCGAACCTCCTCCTGCAGGGAGAGACGCAGAAGAACCGGTTGCTTAAACCCCTTTTTCTTTCCCGTGAGGGACTTCATGACATCCTTGACGGACGTGTAAATGAGTTTGACCAGGGGTAGGCCTTCAAGCATGCGGTCCATCAATTTGACGATGCGAAGTTTCAAAGCGTATTCCCCTAAAAATCCGATCAGCGTGATCACGGATATCAACGCAAGCAATCCCAATCCAGGGATGTCGATTGGAATGACGCGGTCGAGGGTGCGCAATAGGGAGAAGACCGCATACAAGGTGATAGCAATCGGGGCGCTGTAGAGCAGGCCTTGAATGAAGTAATTAAGTAAGCGTTTGGTCATGGGAGCAAGGGGTATTGGATGCGTTGTGCACGTGGCAATTTAGCGACAACCAAATTATAACTCGTTTTAATCCAAGTCTGAAGTTCGTCGGACGCAGCCGACCCATCGAGGTATACGCCGCCCCAATGGGTGGGATTCATGTAGGCTCCGCGAAAAATGGCCGGGTGGTCATCACGTAAGGCTTCGAGGAGGTCGGGGGGAAATTTCAACCCAATCTGCGCGTCCTTTTCTAAGGGGAGCAGGGCAAACATTTTGCCGGCAATTTTAAAAACCAGGGTGTGTTCGTCAAAGGGAAAAGTGGCCTCGGCGTGCGGGAGGTTTTCGCAAAAGTGGATGACCTGGTCTCGATTCATTGGACAAAGGTCGACGTTGGAACGGCCACAGATTAAAACCGAAAGCTCATCCCCAGGGCGCTTGGGATGCCGACACCGGCAGGATTCCGGTACCTCGGACCGTCTTGGTCGAAGTAGGTAAAGGCCTCCACGGAGGTTAGACAGAGTCCGATTTCGGCAGAAACGTAAAAATGGGCACTGATTTTTTTCTTGTAACCACCCAGGATGGACAGATTGTACATCCCGTCAATTTGGTCTAGTTGTGAGGGGAGCGTGTAGGTGCGAGCACGGAGGCGAACGGAGGCAAAACGTCCCTCGGCACACTGGGCATACCAGCGCCCACCGATCATCCAAGAGCGCACCAAATAGCCTTCAGGGTAACCCAACACATCCAACCTTGGGACCTGGCCAAAGGCGTATTCAATCAGGACGGTGGTTTTCCCATTGTAATCGGAGATTTCAAGCCCCGCGGTCGGAATTCCCTGCATCAAGATCAAGGGGCGCGTATACACTTCGAAGACGACACAGCGTGGCTCAAGGAAATCCTTGCGAAGACGCCTCGGGGT
>DFSS01000025.1:3563-20912 GCA_002381225.1 Flavobacteriales bacterium UBA3431
GAGGTTGCCGGAGTCGTGGGCGCTGGAGCGGGGGTTGCCCGATTTGATTCCACGACCGCTGGGGTTCGTGACGCTGGGGTGCTGGGGGTCCCGATGGAGGTTCCTGCACCCGGCTTAACTTGGGCCCACGCGTTCACGCTGAGCACCATGGCGAGCACGACCATTTTTTTCATGGGGAAAGGTCTATCAATTTCTCGGAATACCCGACACGGAGAACTAAGAATAAGGATGTCCCCGCCGAACGAACTGGGAAGCCATGAGGTATTTCAGGACTTAAAACGCGTCGGAGCAGGCCGAACAGGCACGTCCCTCAGGGCAAATCGGCCCCCTCGATAAGGGGATCCCAAAAGTGCCGGGCAAAATCTTGGACTTGATCATCCTTCACTCGAATGCCCTCGGCTTCGAGAAGGTGCTGCATAGCGTGGAGCCCGCCAAAATAATGCTTGCCGGTCAGAAGTCCTTGGCGATTTACGACGCGGTGGGCGGGGACATCGGGGAGCTGATGGCTCGCATTCATGGCATAGCCAACGGTGCGGGACGCTTTCGCCGAACCGATAGCCCGTGCGATCGCGCCATAAGAGGTAACGCGGCCCGCAGGAATTTGGCGGACGACCACGTAGACCCGCTCAAAGAAATCATCCCGGGCGGCCACTCGACGGGAATTTGAACTGGAGGTAGGTGATGGTTTTGCCCTGCTTCAACCACATCTTCTCATAAAAGGTCTGGCAGGCAAAAACGACATGGTCGGGTTTGTCGACAATTTGGCCATAAATGTCGTGGTAGGTCTCGACCACTTCGAGCCCCCACCATTCGATGATGCCGTGTAGATAGCCATGGAGAAATTCGCTGTCCGACTTGAGGTGGATACAGCCTTCAGGCGCTAGGAGGGAACGGTATACTTCGAGGAAGGCAGGGCCAATCATGCGGTGCTTTGCGCGTTGGTACTTGATCTGAGGATCGGGAAAGGTGATCCAAATCTCATCGATTTCCCCGGGGGCAAAGCAATGCTTCACCCATTCAATGCGGGTGCGCAAAAACCCCACGTGGTTCATGTCGTCCACGAGAGCCTTTTTGGCCCCTTCCCAAATTCGGGCACCTTTGATATCAATGCCCAAGTAGTTTTTACTGGGGTCACGCTGGCCAAGGGCTACGGAGTACTCTCCCCGGCCGCATCCCAGTTCGACAACAAGGGGCCGGTCGTTTTTGAAAAAGTCCGATTTCCATTTTCCGGCCAAGGCAAATCCATTCAAGACCTCATCCTTGCTGGGCTGTAGAACATGTTGGAAGGTGGCTAATTCGGCAAAGCGTGCCAGCTTATTCTTTCCCATGGGGTGTGCAGATTTGAAGATCCAAAATTCGGGCTTGAAGCTCTTTGTTGCCGCGAAAAATATTCCATTCCAAAACCACGGCGAGGTGCACGGGTCCTGTGATTTCCATGTGGCCCCAGCCAAAACCAATGACGGGAAGGGTGGTGCCGGTGTGTGGATCTCTGGCGAGGGCGCGCAAGTGCTTGCCTTCAGACATAGTCCGGACCTGGGTAAGTTCCACTTCTTCCAATCCCCAGATGGGGGCCTCGTTCTCCATTCCAAAGGGCTCTAGCCGTTCAAGGAGGTTCGCTAAAGGGGCATGCAGCTCATCGATCCGCGCGCGGCTGTCAACCAGTTGCCGGGGTTGGCGGGCCTCCAAGGGCCAGCGTTCATCCACTGCCTGGTCAAAGGCTTCCACAAAGGCCTCAAGCTGCTCAGGTTTGAGGGTCATGCCTGCGGCCGCCCGGTGGCCCCCAAATTGAATCAGGTGCTCGGAGGACGCGTCCAAGCAATCATAGAGGTCAAGTCCAGGAACGGATCGGGCGCTCCCGGAGTAGAGGCCCTCGTGCAGGGTCAGCACGACGGTCGGCTTGTAAAAGGCCTCTACGGTGCGTTGTGCCACAATGCCCAAGACCCCCTTGTGCCAACCTTCTCCCGTCAAAACGAGACCGGTCCGGTGCGTCAAGAGGGCGGCTTGGGCTTGCGCGGCCAAGCTAACCCCTTGCTCGGTGCTGCGGCGTTCCACATTGTGGGATTCTATGTCTTGGCTCAGTTGTTCCAGCAGGACTGGTTGCAGCTGGGTGAGGAGGTCTACGGCTAAATGCCCGTGACGCATACGGCCGGCGGCATTGATTTTTGGGCCAATGGCGAAGACGACATCTTGCAAGGTGATATGGCCTGCGGGACGATTCCCCAACAAGGCGGCTAAGGACGCTCGAGGCTGGCTATTGATGGCCGCTAAGCCTTCCCGTACCATGGCTCGGTTGAGTCCAACGAGGGGGACCATGTCGGCCCCAATACTTACAGCGACTAAATCCAAAAGATCGTGCAAGGCATTCGGATCCAGTCCAACGGCCTGGTAGGCCGCACGCCAAAGCATGTATCCCACGCCACAGCCAGACAATTCCTTGTGGGGAAAGGAGCAGTCGGAGCGTTTGGGGTCGAGAACGGCCAGAGCTGGCGGCAACTGAGGACCGGGCGTGTGGTGATCCGCGACGATCACATCGATGCCGCGCGCTTGGGCGGAGGCAATGAGGTCCACAGATTTAATGCCACAGTCGAGGGCAACGAGTACGCGGACATCAGAGGCTACCGCGTGGGCAATTCCTGCTTCAGACAAACCGTAGCCCTCCTTGTATCGGTCTGGGATGTAGGTCAAAATGGTCCATCCGCCGCGCTCCAGGGCCAGCTTGCCAACCGAAACGGCGGTGGTGCCGTCAACATCATAATCCCCAAAAAGCATGACGCGCTCCCCCTGTTCGCGCGCCTGGGCGAGCCGTTGGGCGGCTTGTGGCATATCGGCCATGCGCAACGGGTCCACCGCCGAAAGGGGTGTTCCGGGAATCCAGGCTTTGATCTGTTCTAAACTGGACATGCCGCGTTGCACGAGCACGCGTGCCAATGCGGAATACGAAGCGCCAAGTTCCTCGGTGAGCGCTGCGATGGCCTCAGGCGATCCTTCCGGGGCGTAGGTCCATCGTTTGGTCATTCCTCCCGGTTCTGGCGGGTGGCGCGGTACACGCCTACCTGGTGTTCCACGGAATATTTGTGGACGACTTGAAAGAGCTCTTCGATGAAAGCGCGATTGAGGTCCAGACTTTCTGCTTGAAGCCCGCGTTTTTGAAGCAAATCGAACCAGCGGTCCATTTGAAAGATGCCGGCGCCATGGGACACCTTCAACTGCCCCAAGGCATCGACGATGTCCATGCGCTGGCGCAAGAGGTGGACCATTTCTTGGTCGACGGCATCCAGTTTAAGTCGCTCGGCGTCAATCACTTCCTGGAGGGCCACATCCTTGGGGGCATTGGCCTCCAGCGTGCGCCAAAGGGAAGCGAGCGTCGTGGGGGTTATTTGCTGGGCCGCATCGCTCAAGGCTTGCTCTGGATCGGGGTGCACTTCGACCATCAAGCCGTCCATTTGGATGTCCATGGCAATTTGGGCTACGTGCTCCACCAAACGGCGGTCGCCAGCAATGTGGCTCGGGTCGCAAATAATCGGAATGTGGGGCGCTTGCCGGCGAAGTTCAAAGCTCATTTCCCAGCGTGGTTCGTTCCGGTAGGGCGCCGCAAAGCTGGAGAAGAAGCCGCGGTGTACCGCGGCCAAATCGGTTAAGCCCTCCTTGTCAAGACGTTCCAAGGCTCCAAGCCAAAGGCCGAGGTCCGCGTGGATGGGGTTTTTGACGAGCACGGGAATGCGTGTGCCGCGCAGGGCTTCGGCAATTTCTTGCACGTAAAAGGGATTCACCGTGGTCCGGGCACCAATCCACACCGCATCGGCTTGAACGGCCAGCGCTTTTTCCACGTGGTCGGCGTTGGCAACCTCAATGACGAAGGGCAGGCCCACCTCCTGGCGCATGGTTTGAAGCCATTCAAGGGCATTGTATCCGGCCCCTTCAAATTGACCAGGGCGAGTTCGCGGCTTCCAAACCCCGGCACGAAATAGCTGGGTATGGCCTTCGGACTTGAGTGCTTGAGCGGTCTCCAGAACCTGCTCCAAGGACTCCGCAGAACAGGGCCCCGCGATGATCAAAGGATTTTGGACGGATCCCATCCAAGGGCCGAAGGAGCGTTCGCGATGTGCAGGCAAGTTCATAGTATCAAAGGTACCGGTACCGCCCCGTATAGCCGTTTAATGTTTGAAATTTTCCCGCATCATTTAGGTGCCCCTCCGAGGACCACCACGATCTCGCCCTTGGCTTCGTGGTGCGCAAAATGGTCTGCCAATTCCCCGAGGGTGCCGCGGTGGTAGGTCTCAAACATTTTACTGATTTCACGGACGACGCAGGCTGGACGCTCGGGGCCCAGGAGGTCGCAGAGTTCCCGCATGCAGCGGGCAATCCGGTGCGGGGATTCGTAAAAAGCAATGGTGCGGGGCTCTTCCAGCCATTCCTTCATGCGCGTTTGACGCCCTTTTTTCTGCGGAATAAAGCCTTCAAAAATGAAGCGATCACAGGGAAGTCCGCTTGCAACGATGGCGGGGATCAGGGCGGTGGGACCGGGGAGCGCTTCCACCACAATGCCGGCGGCGATACAGCCCCGGACGAGAAGAAAACCCGGATCACTGATGCCGGGTGTCCCGGCGTCGCTTACTAAGGCGGTAATCCCTGTACGCTGGGCGATATCCTGCACGGTGCGGTCCAAAAGGCTGTGCTCATTGTGCATGTGAAAAGCACGCAATGGAGCTTGAATATCTAGGAGTTTGAGCAGCTTGCCCGACGTTCGGGTGTCTTCGGCTAGGACAATTTCCGCCCCGCGAAGAACCTCCATGGCGCGAAGGGTGACATCACCGAGGTTGCCTAGGGGCGTGGGAACGAGTACGAGTTTGCCCATGGATTACTCAAATCGGGCATAGACCAGAGCGAGGAAGCGCTCGGCGATTTCGGGCTTTTGGCTCCAGTCATAGTCGCCGTAGACCGCATTTTCGAGAAAGGTTTCACATTCTTCCTTGCTTTCCATCGTGGCCAAGGCGGCGACCACGCGTTGAAAATCGTCATCCTCCCCGTTGAACAGGTGTTTGACGAAGGCGACGCGGTCGTTCAATCCCACTTTGAGGCCAGCATACCGCGCATTGACACTTTTTGCGCCACTGGCGGCCGGTGCGGCAGGGCTTGGTGCCGCCTGGACGGGTTCCGGTGTGGCGGCGGGTGGAGCCACGGGGCTAGCCGTTGGCACGGCAACCTCCACGGGAGTGGCAGGCTCAGGCGAAGGAGTAGGAGAAATACTTGGCACCGCCGCCGTAGGAGGAGGCGTCGCAGTACTTGGAGCGGGAGAGGCA
The DNA here is from genome assembly GCA_002381225.1 of Flavobacteriales bacterium UBA3431. Taxonomy (GTDB): domain Bacteria; phylum Bacteroidota; class Bacteroidia; order Flavobacteriales; family Schleiferiaceae; genus TMED14. Next base: position 8,864 of record DFSS01000025.1, read on the forward strand.
AGAGAGGCTTGGTTCGCGGCGGCCTGGCTCGCCGCAGCCACCGCTTCCCGAGCCAAACGCAGAGTTTCGGCCTGCTGAGCTTCTAATGCAGCCAAAGCGGCGGCCCCCTTTTGGGCCATTTCTGCTTCCCCTTGGCGTTGGATTTCGGCCAGTTGGCTCGCTAAATACTGCTTCTGGGCGGCTAACCATGCCTGGTAGATGGCCTGAATCTGAGCAGGCGTCGGGGTTTCGCTTTGTAAATCGTGGTGTAAGGCCGACAGGGAATCCGTGAGTGACATGCAATGAGGGTTTGTTACCGCTGTGGTAGATTTGTGCGGCACCGAAAAGTACAAAATGTTCCAAGAGCACACCGAAGTTCCTACACGTCGTTCCGGATGGATTGAAGTCATTGCTGGCTCCATGTTTTCTGGAAAGACGGAAGAATTGATTCGGCGGGCCAAACGCGCGCAGATTGCTAAACTGCGTGTTCAGATTTTTAAACCAGGCATTGACACCCGATATGCGGACGATGCGGTGGTCACCCATGACCGGGCGTCGTTGGACTGCCAAGTGGTGGAAAGTTCGGACCAATTGCACTTGCTTGCCGCAGGCTATGATGTCGTAGGCATTGACGAAGCGCAGTTTATGGACGAAGGCATCGTTGAAGTCGTGAACGCCCTGGCCAATGCAGGAACGCGAGTCATTATTGCCGGATTGGACATGGATTTTGCGGGCAAACCCTTTGGCCCCATGCCCCAATTGATGGCCGTGGCGGAGTTTGTCACCAAAGTGCACGCTATCTGTGTGCGCACCGGGGAGCTCGCGCATTATTCCCATCGCCTAGAAGGCAATCAGGGAACCATTCTCTTGGGCGATCAAACGGTCTACGAGCCGGTATCCCGCGCCGTGTTTACCCAAATTCAATCGCAGCCCCCACATGTTCCCGGCGATCTCGATTGATCAATTCGCCCAACTCCTTGGCGCCGACCTTCGCCATCGGGGCACCTGCGCCTCCGTGCAGGCGGTGGTGAGTGACAGCCGCCAAGCCTTGTGGATGCAGCCCACTGCCTTTTTTGCTTTAACTACCCAAAGTGGAGATGGCCACGCTTATGCCGTCCATGCCGCGGAACAAGGGGCCGCTGCGCTGGTCCTCTCCGCGAATTCCCCTTTGGCGGCCAGCCTTCCCACATTGCCCGAGGCCTGTTCCGTGCTTTGGGTGGACGACCCCTGGAAGGCCTTGCGGCGATTGGCGGCCCACCACCGGAGTGCCATGACAGGCACCGTCGTGGGAATCACTGGTTCCAATGGCAAAACAACGGTAAAAGAATACCTATTCCACTTGCTGGGGGATGCCCGCATCGCGCGTTCTCCCAAGAGTTTTAACTCCCAATTGGGCGTACCCCTATCCCTGCTCTCTGCCCCGTTGGATGCGCCAGGCATGCTTCTCGAAGTGGGCGTTGGGGCTTCAGGGGACATGGGCTTCATGGCGCCCTGGGTTGCCCCGAATGTGGGCATTTTTACCCACCTCGGAGACGCCCATGCCGCCGGATTCTCCTCGCGCGAACAAAAGGCCCAGGAAAAGGCCGCTCTCTTTCACGCCGCAGACTGGGTCGTGGTTCCCGCCGCAGAACCCGCCATTCGCACGGCGTTAACGGTCCCGGCCCGAAGCTGGTCATGGAACGAGGAGGTGGGGGCAGATATGATATTTACCTGGGCGGATGGAACCCTTCGCTGGGAGGACCAAGGTCGGTCCATCCAGGGCGAAGCAAGTTGCCCCGCTTTGGATGGGGTGGATGCCCACAATGTGGCGTCGGCCTTGGCCTGCATTCTCTATTTGGGCTGGTCGTGGAATCCGGAGCGGCTCGTCGATGTGCGTTCGGCGGGACTCCGCATGGAGCGCCTGCCGGGTATATCGGGCTGGGCCTTACTCAATGATGCTTATACGTCAGATGTCGACGCCTTGGGCTGGGCCCTCGAATCGTTGTCGGCGGAGGCCCAAGGCCCGCGCTATGCGGTGGTGGCCGCGCCTCCAGGGATGACCGATTTTGCCCCTTGGATGGATGCCGCCTGCGCCGCTCGGGGCATCGACGGGTGGTGGGGCGTCGGAGCAGATCTTGCGGCCCTTGGTCGGGGGTACGTGGATGTGGACGCCCTTAAGATCGCCGCCCCCTGGAATGAGGTCGAGCGCCCCGGGGTTCTCCTCCTTAAAGGCCCACGCCAAGCGCGGTTGGATCGCCTTCTCCCCACCCTCCAAGCGCAGCACCACGATACAGTTTTGGGCTTGGATTTGGAGGCCTTAGCGGCCAACCTTCGCCATTACAAATCCCAGCTTTCGGGCCAGCGCATCATGGCCATGGTCAAAGCAAATGCCTACGGACTTGGCGCTGTGACCATCGCACAAGCCTTGGCCAAACACCATGTGGATTACTTCGGGGTGGCCTATGTGGATGAAGGTTTGGCTTTGCGTCAAGCCGGAATTCAAACGCCCATTATGGTGATGAATCCCGGCGAGCAAAGCGTGGAAGGCATGCTGACGCATGGCCTAGAGCCCGAGATTTTTCACTTTCAGGCCTTGGAGCGCTATGCACAGGCCTTTTTGCGTTACCCGGAGCTCGCGGTCGGCCGAGTGCACATCAAAGTGGATACGGGCATGCACCGTTTAGGATTTGCACCGGATCAGGGCCGGGAAGTTGGCCAGCGATTAGCCCATTGGCCGGGTCTGCAGGTCGCTTCGGTGATGACCCACTTGTCCTCAGCGGAAGAGGGTGGCCAAGATGCATGGACCGCAGAGCAAGGGGCTGCCTACCACCGCTTTTATGAAGACCTAGTCATGGAATTGGGATACCGTCCAATTCGTCACTTGGCGAATACGCCGGGCGTGGTGCGCCATCCCCACTTGCATGGGGACATGGTGCGATTGGGTATTGGCCTCTTTGGAGATTCCCCCGTGGAGGCGGATCGCGCGTGCTTGCAGCCTGTGGTGCATGTGCAGACCCGCATTTCCCACCTTCAAACGATTCCTCCGGGCGAAGGCGTCTCCTACGGCCACCAGGATGCGGCCCTTCATGAGCGTCGCGTCGCAACGCTTCCAGTGGGCTATGCCGATGGCTTCCCCCGGGCTTTGAGCTTTGGTCGTGGAGAGGTGTTGATCCATGGCCAGCGCTGTAAGGTGGTGGGGGCAGTTTGCATGGACATGACCCTGGTGGATGTGACGGGAATGACGGTCCATGTGGGCGATTCCGTGGAAATTCTCGGGGCCCAAATGCACCTCCATGAATTTGCAGAGCGGTGTGGCACAATTTCCTACGAAGTACTGACACGCTTTTCCGAGCGTTTAGGAAGGACAGTATGGAATCCCCAAGCCTAATTCACCGCATTTTTCTCAGCCTTTGGGTGCTTCTTTTGCCTTTTTGGGATTTGGGCGCAGGTGTGGCGTTGGTCCTCGCTTTTTTCGCGGCGGTCCTCCCTAATTTGTCGGCCGCGCGCCGTCGCTGGAGCCAAAGTGCTCCGATGTGGCCACTATGGGGCGTGGTCTTGATGGTGGTCCTTGGAAGTTTATGGCATCCGACGTCTTTGGATGGATACCTTCGGCATCTGCCGCTGATTTTGGTCTTCTGGGCGTATGATCGGGAAAGCATTGCGCGGAGTTTGCCCGTTGGGGCCATCGCCGTCATGGCCTTCCTTTTGGGCGCTGGGATGCTCCGAGTGATAGAGGGAGCCCAATGGGATACCCTCGTCTACCGCGGTCTCCTGAAGGGGCTGCATCAACATGTCTACATTGGAACATACTTGCTGCTCGCTGCGTTGGCGGTGCAAAATGGGCCCTGGTCTGGGCGGATTAAGGGCTTTTTCTGGGCCTTGACTCTGCTCTTCCTGGGACTACTTGGGGCCAAAATGCTTCTGATTAGTGCGTTGTTGGCGGCAGGATGGGTGGCATTTCGCGACCGAAGCTTCCCGCGTTGGGCGCTCCCAGCTGTGGCCATTTTGACACTTGGCTTTGGCCTTGCACAGGGCCTCGCTCAAGGCCGAGCGATGGGCCATGTGTTAAAGCCCGTTGATCCTCATTGGGCGACAGGTTCTGTGGATACCCGCATCGTCCAGGTTCAGGCTGCCTGGGAACTCATTCAAGAGAAACCTTGGTTGGGCTGGGGTCCGGAGTCGACCCAACCCGCTTTGAATGCCCGCTATACCCAAATGGACTACCGTTTTGGGGTAAAGCGCGCACTCAACGTTCACAACCAATGGGTGGAATGGGCCTTAACCTATGGCCTGGTGGGCTTGGGTATTTGGCTCGTGACGGCCGCGGCGGGATTTCGTGTGGCGCGTCCAAATCCGCTGACCTTAGGGGTCTTTGTGCTCTACTTTGGAAGCTTATGGCTTACGGAGAGCTTCATGGAGCGCTCCTTGGGGGTCTCCCTGGTGGCCATGGCATGGATGTGGGGCGTGGTGCCCAAAAAAGAAAACTAACTTTTCGCGGACGCCTTTTGGGCCTCTGCCGAAACGCGGTCCAGGGCGGCCGCCACATGGCTGCGCAACGTGGCTAAATCCATATGGGGGGCACCTTGGTATAAAAAACCAAGGAGAATGGGAGGGCAGGAGGCGAGCCGATCTTGACGCTCTAGGCGGTAGGCTTCGCGCAATAAGCGCTTGAAACGGTTTCGGTCGACGGCATGCTTAAAACGGCGTTTTGGGGCCCCAACCAATACTTGGGCCGACCGCTCCATGGGCCATGAGGACAGACACCAAAGCACCTGTACAGGCCCCTCGCTGAAGCGACGACCGGTTTCAAAAAGATGCGCAATGCGGTTGCGAAGTTTCAGCCGTTCCTCTCGGGGGAAACGGGTATCACTCACTTGCCTTTGTTCGCTTCCTCGATGTAGGCATCCAAGGCCTGACTCATCGATGTGAATTTGGGGGCGGGAACCTGGATGTCCAAACGGAGGGCATTGTCGGCAATGGCCTGATGGGTGGTGTTGCCGAAAGCGGCGATGCGCGTAGCGTCCTGCTTGAAATCTGGGAAGTTCTTGAGCAAGGAACGGATGCCTTCCGGACTGAAGAAGACGAGGATGTCATATTTCACATCGCTCAAATCGCTTAAGTCCGACGCGACTGTGTGGTACATGGTCGCACGGGTCCATTTGATGTTTCCTTTTTCGAGTGTTTCGGGAATGTCCGGGTTGAGGAGGTCCGAGGTGGGCATCAAGAAGTGCTCACCGCGTTGCTTCTTCAAGGTAGGAATCAAGCCGGCCAAGCTGCCTGTGCCAGGGTAAATTTTGCGCTTTCGGTACGGGACAAATTTCTGGAGGTAGAACGCTACGGCCTCTGATACGCAGAAGTACTTCCACTCGGGATTGATGGCCACGCGCATTTCTTCGCACATGCGGAAGAAGTGGTCGATGGCATTTCGGCTAGTGAAAATGAAGGCCTTGAACTCTGCAGGATTGACTTTGTCCTTGCGGAATTCGGCTGCGGGCACGCCTACCACCTCAATAAACGGACGAAAATCCACCTTCACCTTGTGCTTGTCAGCCAACTGGGTGTACGGGTTGTTTCCGGCCTGGGGCTCGGGTTGCGAAACGAGGATGCTTTTAACCTTCATACGTTTGAAAAAATACGACCCAAAAAAGCGGGCTTGTTTCTAGGGCGCAAAGGTACAAAATCGCCAAATACCACGGAGTATGCCCGTGCGAAACATACCGAAAAAATGCCCGAATAAGTCCTAATACATAGAGGGTTAGCGCCAAAAGAACCATGCCCACATAGAAAGGCTCCATGAGGGCTTTAGAGGTTTGGGTACTTACGAGAAACCAAAGCAAAAAAGGTAGAGCGATCCACAAGGCGGGTAGGAATGAAAACCGCTGAGACCAATGCCGCCAATGCTTCCCGGTTTGTTCCCAAATCGCCCCGAATACACTGTGAACCACCAACTGGGTTGTTAAGGCCAGCAAGGGAAGAAGAAAAAGCCCATACCAAGGACCTTGGTATCCGGGAAGGAGATGTGGAATGGAATCCCCGCCGAGGATGAGGTAACCCAAGAGGCTCATCAAGCCCACCAGCAAAAAGTTGGGAATCCATAGCTGGCTTGGTGCATCTTCCCACTGGGTGAAGTGCTGCAAAACATGCATCCAGCGGTTGGATTCGTTTGGGGCACGCTGAAGCATGAGCCCGAGGGCCAAGGTGAGTCCCGCAGCAAGCCAAAAGAGGGCATCTGAAGGCGCCTCGTGGAGGCTGCCTTCAAGCGCTTGAGGGAGTCCGGATGATGGCATGGGGCAAAGGTAGAGGCGCGGAAGGGTAAAAGGGTAAATGGGTTGAAAAGTCGGGCCATGTCCACGCGCTAGGAGCCGATGAGCTCGGGATCGCTGGCCAACAGCACGCCATCAAACAGTCAAACCGCCCTTCAGCCCTCTAGTTCCAATGAAAATGGACCCCCGCTTTGATCCATCGGCCTGGCAAGGGAACGTTGCCTCGGTCGATTACCGTGGCATTCAGCAGATTCATGGCTTCTAGGTACACCGTCATGCCGTCGTGGTCATAGGACATCTTCGCGTCCAAGGTGGTAAACGGTTGATAGGCCGTCAATTCGCCGGAAGGGAGGCTGTACTGCCCCGAACGGTCTTGACGCATGAGAATGAGGCCACTCGTAAAGCCTTTGTAGGGGAGGGTTTCCACTTCGAGTTGCTGTCGATTCGCCAAGTAATCCAACGCGTAGATGGACTGGCCGTCGATGGCACTGGCTTGGTGACGCGCCCCTTGAAAACGTGCCGAACAGGTCAACACATCCACCCACGACCATGTAGCTGTCAATTCGTAGCCTTGCAAAGTCACTTGGGTGATGTTGTCTGCTTGGAGGACCTGGTTTCCGTCCACCGTTCGGTAAATCCAATCGATCAAGTTGGTCCCTTGACGTTGGTAGAGGATGAGGCTCCCCTGGTGAGGCCATCCTGGACGAACGGTCATGGGCGAGCGCCAAAGGGTTGTGCCGAGTTCGGTATTCCACGCGTATTCGGGCTGGAGGCTGGCCGAACCTTGTGCCCCGCCCAAGGTGTAGTACAAATCCGTGAACGTCGGGAGGCGAAAGCTTCGGTTTATACTGAAGAAGTACTTATCGAAACGAAGCGACATGGGTGTATGCCGGTAGGAAAATTCGGCATTGGGTAGGTACGTGAGTCCGTAGCGATCGTTGTAGTTGAGGCGCATGTCGGCCCGAGCGCGGAAGGCCTTGTAAACTTCAGGGCCTTTGAGTGACATGAAGAGTCCTGCGTTTTGACGCGCGTCCCCCTTGGTATAGAAGGAGCGATTGTCGGGTGCGGGAATTTGGGCCAAAAGAGGGCTGCCCAAAGCATTGCTCACGATTTCATCCCTTCGGGCGTCGGCTCCCAATAGCATCGTAACCCCCTCATGTGGCTTGAGGCTGTAGGTCACTTCACCGCCTAGGGTTCTGGTGCGGTGGTTGTTATGTTCCGTATACCAAGAGGGGGCCCAGGTGGAGTCCGTGGTTCGCATAAATTGCCCATTCTCAAAGCGCTGGTAATAGCCCTGCTCTTCGCGAAAAAGCTCAAAATGGTCTTGGTGTTGACGCCCATAGACTTGAGCATTCCATGGATAACCACGCAACTGCAAGGCCATGGTATAGCCTGCGATGGCTTCGTACTGCTCCGGAAAATTGAAGGAATAAAAATTTTGAGCGCCAAATCGCTTGGTGACCATCCCAAAATGGCCATCCAAAAAGTGATTCCCGGATAAGGGAGTCAAGGTTCGAACATAGGTTTGCATTTGGCTAAAATCCGTGTTGACAAAAGCGCCATCGGCTGCTTTGTAGTCCATGTCCATCCGAAGGCTAGTGCCTGCAACCTGCCCCAAATACAATCCGGCAGCACCGCGTTGGTAGCCAAATTGCCCTAGGCCCGCATGGGCGTATCCGTTTTTGGAGCCCGCAGGGTGGGTAGTCAAATTAACGACACCGGCAAAGGCAAAGGGGCCATAGCGGTATGAGCCCCCACTAGGCAGGACCTGAATACTGCTGATGGCTTCCATTGGGACGGGCAGGTTCATGCTATGGTGTCCCGTTTGAGGATCGGAGTAAGGAATGCCGTTCACCAAGATCAGTACTTGGTCAAATGTGGATCCTCGAATAGAAATATCCGATTGCACGTCGTTGAGGCTGCGGCTGCGGATATCCACGGAGGCAAATCGCCGCTCCAATGCGTCGCTGGCATTCTGAAGCGGTAAATTTCCCGTGGCGTTTTGCCATTCCACCTGGTGGCCAATTTCCCGTTCGGACCGCAGGGTAAAGGAGGGGATGGTCACGACATCCAGCACCACATCAACTTTGAGGCCGATGGCCACGTCGATGAACGAGGATTCGGACCAGGTACTATCTACCGCCGTGGGCGCAGGTTCTTGTGCCAAGAGCGGTAAAGACCATAGGGCGGAAACTAGTAGAAAGAGGAAATTTCGCATAAAGAGTAATAAAAAGCCCGGCCCCTTGGGAGGGCCGGGCGTAAAGGTAGGAAAGCACGCTTAGCGCGCTAAAACGGATACAACGTTGTTGGAGACTTCGACGACGCCACCTTGGATGTCCACGGTGGTGCGGCCAGAAGCTCCGTCAATCACGATGCTTCCCTGTGCGAGGGATGCCATGATGGGAGCGTGGTCCGTCAACACTTGGAAAAGGCCCTCGGTGCCAGGGAACTGGACCGCAGTGGCCTCTCCTTGGAAGAGGGATTTCTCAGGGGTCAGGATGTCTACGCGAAGGGCCATGATTAGGCTTCTGCCAACATTTTCTCACCGGCGGCGATGGCCTCCTCGATGCTGCCCTTCAAGTTGAAGGCGGCTTCGGGGTATTTATCCAACTCTCCGTCCATGATCATGTTGAATCCTTTGATGGTTTCCTGGATGTCTACGAAGACCCCGGGGATGCCCGTGAACTGCTCGGCCACGTGGAAGGGCTGAGACAAGAAGCGTTGTACGCGGCGAGCGCGGTGAACGACCAACTTGTCGTCTTCAGACAATTCTTCCATACCCAAGATGGCGATGATGTCCTGAAGCTCCTTGTAGCGCTGAAGGATCATCTTCACATTCTGGGCACAATCGTAGTGCTCTTTACCCACAACTTCGGGGGTCAAGATGCGCGAGGTCGAATCCAAGGGATCTACCGCAGGGTAGATGCCCAATTCGGCAATCTTACGCGACAATACCGTGGTTGCATCCAAGTGTGCAAAGGTTGTGGCCGGCGCAGGGTCGGTCAAGTCATCCGCAGGAACGTAAACGGCCTGTACCGAGGTAATCGAACCATTTTTGGTGGAGGTGATACGCTCTTGCATCAAGCCCATTTCCGTGGCCAAGGTGGGCTGGTAGCCAACCGCAGAAGGCATACGGCCCAAAAGGGCGGAAACTTCGGAACCTGCCTGCGTGAAGCGGAAGATGTTGTCGACGAAGAACAGGATGTCTTTACCCTGACCCGTGCCTTCGCCATCGCGGTAGTATTCCGCCATGGTCAAACCAGACAAGGCGACACGTGCACGTGCACCAGGAGGCTCGTTCATCTGACCAAATACAAACGTGGCCTTAGAGTCTTTCAACTCTTCCTTGTCCACTTTGCTTAGGTCCCAACCGCCCTCCTCCATGGAGTGCTTAAATGCATCGCCGTATTTAATAATGCCGGCTTCAATCATTTCGCGCAAGAGGTCGTTTCCTTCGCGGGTACGCTCACCCACGCCAGCAAACACGGACAGACCGCCGTGACCTTTGGCAATGTTGTTAATCAATTCCTGGATCAATACGGTTTTACCGACACCGGCACCTCCGAACAAACCAATTTTTCCTCCCTTGGCGTAGGGCTCGATCAAGTCGATCACCTTAATGCCGGTCAATAGAACCTCTGTCGCAGTGGACAAGTCTTCAAAGCGGGGAGCTTCACGGTGGATGGGTAGGCCATTGCCTTCTTGAATACCACCGATGCCGTCGATGTCCTCACCGACTACGTTGAATACACGGCCGCGAATTTGCTCTCCCGAGGGCATCGCAATGGGCTGGCCTGTGGCAATGACTTCTTGACCGCGAGTAAAGCCGTCGGTGGAGTCCATGGAGATGGCACGAACCGTGTCTTCCCCAACGTGCTGTTGGGTTTCCATGATGACTCTTTGGCCATTGGGGCGGGTCACCACCAAAGCATCGTAAATCTTGGGAAGCACAGCGCCTTCAAAGTACACGTCGACAACGGGACCGATGACCTGGGCAATTTTTCCTTTCAGAGTGGACATAACGAGGGTATAAAAAATCTTTCTGAATTCGGCTGCAAAGGTACTAATCAGATGGTTAAGAACGCATCTTTTCGTACAAGAAATAATGGGTCAAAGCCAACAGGGGGAAGGTGATAATTCTCAAAACCCCATTGAATGCGCCATCCAGGCTTAAAACGACCAAAAGCAGGAGCGAAAAAAGCACCCACGGACCAAATTGCTGGCGTCCACGTGCCACACTTTGGCGAATGGAGCCAAAGAAGCTCTGGTGCTCAAAAACCCGAATAAACCACGCTTGCAGGCTGAGTGCGGTCATCGCCAAGGCAAGCAGGGCTACCGCCAGACCCAGAAAACGGGACCGCATCCAATCGATGTCGTTCAGAAGCATATCCATGAGAAGTTCCGGATCATCCCCTGCCTCGCGCTGAATCGCTTCCATCGCCGCCGCCGTATTCGAATCGAGGAAAAGGGCGACCAGCAACACGAGTAGGACGGAACCCAGGGCCATTTGGCAAAGCAGCATGAGTCCCAGCGTGCCAGCATGAACAAAGCCTTTTCCCACGGCCATCCACTGAGGTTTCTCGTCCCAACGGCTGAAGATCCCCGTTTGGGCTGCGATCGCGACCCCCATGTACAAGGCAGGTAGCACGAAATAGCTCAAAAAGAAAGGCAAAACCGGAATGAAGCGCCCAAGGCTCGCCGCGATGTACGCGAGAAAGCCAAATAGCATAAAGTGACGGGGCGCCTGAACAAAAGTGGCCCAAGCGTTTTTAATTGCAGATACCATGATGCAAAGATGGCTTCGATATCTTTGCCAAACATCTTTGGCTTCGTGCAATCCTTCCCATCCATCTCCCAATTTCCTACACAGTCGGCGGCTGTAGCGACCACCGGAACTTTTGACGGAGTGCACGCAGGCCACCAGGCCATCCTAAAGCGCTTAGTGGCCTCGGCCCAGGAAGTGGGTGGGCCCTCTGTTTTGATCACGTTTGATCCGCACCCTCGGCGTTTGATTCACCCTGAATTTCCTCTCGAGCTCCTTACCACCGTGGAGGAGCGGGCCGAACTCCTCGCTGAGCTGGGACTGGATTTTCTGATCGTCCAACCCTTCACCCTGGAGTTCTCCAAAACCGAATCCATTGACTTTGTTCGCCGATTGCTCGTCGAGAAAGTGGGGGTTAAGCGTCTCATAATTGGGCATGACCACCGTTTTGGCCGAAATCGCGAGGGCTCCTTCGAGCACCTCCGTGAATTTGCCCCGGTGTATGGATTTCAAGTGGAGGAAATCCCTGCGCTAGATATTGAGGCGATGCACGTTTCATCGACGCAAATTCGGCAAGCCTTGAAGGAGGGCGAAATGGACAAGGCCACTTTGGCGTTGACGCGCCCGTATTTCGTCACGGGCGAAGTCGTTCAGGGCAGACAAATTGGCCGAACCATCGGTTTCCCCACCGCCAACATTGGTGGACTGCACCCCGACAAACTCTTACCCGCTCAAGGGGTCTATGCCGTGCGCGTGGACTTACTTGATCAGCCGGCATCCCCGGCTACGCGGGGCCTCCCCGCGGTGGCCAATTACGGCCATCGTCCGAGCATAGAGCCAGGTTTAGCAGTCCTGGAAGCCCATCTTTTGGAGGGCGGTCAGGACCTCTATGGCCAACGAATTCGCGTGCATTTTATCGACCGGCTTCGAGGGGAATATACCTTTCCAAACCGGGAAGCGTTAGTCGCCCAAATCGCCAAAGACGCGGACGAGGCGAGGAAGGTGCTGGGAAGCTAGAGGGCTCGGGCTGCGCCCTGAAGCTAGATAGCTCGCGCTTTGCGCTGTG
>DFSS01000025.1:21199-24986 GCA_002381225.1 Flavobacteriales bacterium UBA3431
TCTTTTACGCTTGAACTGGGTAGGGAATCTTCGATGCGCGCCGGGACTTTCACTTGATTTGCCAAGCTCTAGCCCTCTAGCCCTCTAGCCCTCCAAGTCCAGCGTATACGTCAGCATGACCATGCGGCCCGCCATCGGGTAGTAAAAGTTCTCGTCTGTACGCTGACCCCCGTAGAGGTAGCCCCAAGTGTAGCCATTCGGCGCAAATTGGGCATTTAAAACATTTAGGAAGTCCACTTTAACACTGCCCCACGCACTGGGGTAGCCGAATTGCAGGTCAAAGGTTTGGTAGGGATCCAAGCTGCGCGAAAGTTCTCCGGTATTGTCCAAGAATTGACGGCCCACAGCCTTGGCTCGCAGGGAAATGTACGCTTGGGAGAACGTCTCTTCCATGGATGGAGTAGACCAAACATACTTGACAATGGCATTCCCTATGAAGCGAGGCGAAAAGGCAATCGGGGTGTTTGTATACTGGGTTTTGAATTCGGAATAGTCCAAGTAATCGTAAAGTACCTCTTCAAATTCCGCAATGCGGTTGGTGCTGAAGGTGGCATTTCCGAAAACGCTCCAATGGCGTCCCCATTGACTTTCTGCGGCTAATTCGAGGCCGCGTCGAAAACTGCGGTCCACGTTGGTGCGGAGGAGTGCCCCCACGTCGTTGAGGGCACCGGTTGGGACGAGCTGGTCTTTGTATTCCATCGCGTAGCCGGTGGCTTCTAGTCGGAAGGTGGGGCCAGCAAGGATGTAGCCCGTTTCTAGGTCAAAGAGGCTTTCGGCTTTGGGGGTTCCCAATCCACGGCGATCGACAAAGTCGTTTCGGTTGGGTTCGCGGTTGGCGATAGCCCCCGATACATACGCGCGGTGAATAACGTTGTTATCGTCCGTGACCAACCAGTCCAAGCCTGCTTTGGGGTTAAAAAAGAGTTGGTTATAGCCTAGATCCAAGCGGGTTTGGTCATCCCCTAGACCGTAGATATAATAGGAAACGTTTCGGACCTGCATATCGCCATAGGCCACAAAGGGGCCAAAGGGCACCTCCGCCTTGGCATAACCCGTCACATCCATTTTATCTCCCACGGCCTCGTAGTAGCGGTATTCGTTCGCGCCTTGATAGTCCTCTCGGTCTAGCCAAAAATCATAGGTCCTTCCGATGCTGGGCAACGGATTGACGCGCATCCATGGCAGGGTCCCAAAATGGTCGCCCAGGTACCCGTTCCAAAAGCCCCCCAGGACGTATTTCTGGTCCCCCACCTGCTTCACCAAGGCTGCATGGGTGCCCATCATGAAATTGTCCAACCAGCGTTGTCGAACCAAATCGGTGCTAAAAAGGGTGTCTCCGTTGATGACTGGATTTTCCAACCCGTAGTCCGCAAACGCATCCCCGGAGCGGTACTGTTCAAAATAGCCTTTCCCCGTAACGATGTAGGTGTTGACATTCAAATCCCAGTTTTTGGGCAAGTGAACTTTCGTGATAAACTGCGTATGCGACTGCCGGTACTGGTCAATTTCATTGGGGTAGCGGTAGTAATTGTAGGTGCGGTTCCCGGCGCGGCGCAAATTTTCTGCATCGGCCGAATCCAAAGAATTCCGAGCAATGTAGTCCTCTACTCCTTGAAGGTCGCCCCGGTACTTGGCCTCGGGGATGCCCCACCAAGCTTGCTGCGTTCTTTCTTGGCCGCTGAAGTGAACCAAACGTATATAGCCCTCCTCAAATCGAACTTGGCCCGAAATCAAATACGAGGTCAAATCCACCGCCGAGCGGTCTACAAAGCCGGTGCTTTGCATGCTCGAATACCGGCCCATGAAGGAAAAGGGCTTTTCTTTTTGGCCCTTGAGCCCAACGGACCCGGATTGCATGACCACGGTGGCCCGACTGCTGCCGTACGAACCGCCTCCTAAAATGAGTTTCGTCGATGCTTTTGGATTAGGAACCCCCACCTCCATGGAAATAGAGCCGCCAAAAGCACCTGCGCCTACCGTGGAGGTGCCTACCCCACGCTGAATTTGGACACTCGACAACGAAGAGGTCAAATCCGGCGTATTGACCCAGAAAACACCATGCGATTCAGGGTCATTGACCGGCGCCCCGTTGATGGTGACGTTGATGCGCGTTTGGTCCATGCCCCGCATGCGCAAGTAGGTATACCCCATCCCGGTACCCGCATCGGAAGACTGCGTCATAGAGGTTGCAAACTGCAGTACATAGGGAATGTCCTGGCCCGTATTCATGTTGGAGAGCATGCTGTTCGAAATTCGGCGCTCATCGATGATGTTCCACGTTCTCGTTTCAGCGGTCATCGGCGTGCGTTCCGAGGCGCGAACCTCCAAAAGCTCCACACTGGGCAAGGTGACGTTGGGGAGATCCGTGGTATCCAATAACTGCGCATTCAGCGTCAAGGTACTGAGCGTCAAAAGGGCAAAGGGGACAGTTTTCATACTCGCTGGGTTTTTCGGTTACACAGCGAGGTGCCTGATCTAGGCCGCCCGTTCCGGGCTTTTCCACTTCCTTGGCAGCATAACCCGCCCAGGTTCGTAGGGTATCATCTCAGCCGAATCCGGCACCCCTGTGTGGGATTAAAGGTAGGGGAAATGGACGAGTGAAGCGCTTAAGGCATGAGAATCCTTTCCTACTTGTACTGTGTATCCCTACGAAGCTCGCCCCCTCCCAAACCCCAAGCGCGTAGTACCCGAAGGGCTTCTGCCAGGCGTTGAGACCGGTCCCCACGCAGTACGACATAGGAATGGCCATATGCCTCCAAAAGGGCTAAATGCCTCATAAACAGGCGATCCCTATCCGTCGGATTCTCCCGCAATGGATCGGCCTCCCATGGAACCTCTGGGTGGCATAGTAGATAGAGCATGGGCGGTAGCTGCGCAAAATCGGCTTGAATTTCCTCCGGCACATGCCCAAACTTCTCTTCGGCCCAAATCCATGTCGTGAGCGCATCCGTATCCTCAATGGCTACGGACAGATCGTTTGCCGATCCTCTAGAGGACAGAGCCTCAAGCGTCTCTGCGGCCTGCCGCTGTGCATGGTGGATAGCCAGCAAGTCCTCTATTCCCCGGAATGGCTGTTCGGCGAGGTAGGTGCGCGCCGCTTCCGCGGCAAAAGGCCGACCCAAGGCCTGCGCTAGGTCTTGCGCCAGGGTACTTTTACCTGAAGACTCTGGTCCTGTTAGTACAACGCGAGCATGGGTGGGCTGTTCCAACGCGATGACGACACAATCTTCCTCCCGATCGGGGCGAGGCAGGGCATCGACCCATAAAATAAACCTTCGTCCATCCACCAATCGGACCAGCATGGGATCTGTTCCTGCGATGTTTCGGTCTAAACTCGGCCATTGCAGGATGCGGATGTCGTCGGCAAAGGCCAAACCCGGAGTCTTAGCCGCCTTGTACACAGCCTCCTTGGCTCCCCAGGCCATTCGAAGGCCCCAGTCGGAGCTGGATCCTTCCAAGAAAGCACGCTCTTCTGGATGCAAAAATTTGCCAGCAATGCGCTGCAGTTGCGGACGCGGGCCTTCGACGTCCACCCCCACGGCCACGTATGGATGGAAGACGGCGCAGGCATGGTGGCCTCCATGGCTCAGGCTCACGTGCCCCGCTTTGACAAAGGGACGGTCGCCATGGTATTGGATGCCAGCGGCGAGTCCAGGGTGGATGTCCTCCAAAGCTTTCCGTGCGGCCAAAAAGTGGGAGCGGCGGGTATCGTTGGAGAAGGCCCCCCAACGTTGGAGGTCTGCCGGCGAAAGGAAGGTTGGCGAGGGAAGTGCTGTGGCACTTGCCT
>DFSS01000051.1:0-5807 GCA_002381225.1 Flavobacteriales bacterium UBA3431
AGCTTCCTCGCCACCATCAACCCATCTCTAAAAGGCAGCAGCTGGTGTTCGACGCGGGGATCGGAAGCGATTTTGGCGTTGTAGGCACGTAGCCCGACCGTTTCGTGGTCTTGGTGCTCGGGCTCGGCAACCTTACCGCTCCACAAAACATTGTCGGCGATGATCACCCCTCCGGGGCGAACGCGGTCCACGACCAGGTCGAAGTAGGCGGAATAGTTTTCCTTGTCCGCATCAATGAAGACGAGATCCCAGGGGCCGTCCAGGGACGGGGCAATGTCCAGGGCATTGCCGATGTGAAGTTGGATGCGGTCCGCAAAGCCGGCTTTCTCCATAAAACGCTTGATGCGGGGACGGAGTTCGGCGTTGATGTCAATCGTATGGATGATGCCGCCTTCGGCAAGACCTTCGGCCATACAAAGGGCGGAATAGCCGGTGTAGGTGCCAATTTCCAGGACCCGCGCAGGGCGCAAGAGATGCGAGATGAGGCTTAAGAAACGGCCCTGTTGGTGACCGCTGAGCATGCGCGGCATGAGGACCTCTTGCCACGTTTCGCGTTCGAGGGCGGCGAGGGTTTCGCTGTGGGGCGCCGTGAATTCGCCGGCGTAGGCGTCAATGTGGGAAGGGAGGAATTCCATCTCGGGAAGGTACGAAGGGAGGAGAAAGCTGGGTGGGTCAGGCTTTGGGCACGAAGCGCAACGCGCTAATTTGCGAGGGATCAAACACCCGTTGGGCCACATCCTGCATTTGGGCGGGGGTGACCGCGTCAATTTTGGTGACCATCTCGGAGAAGGTATCCACCCGATTGAAGGTCAAGAGGGATTTGCCCAGGGCGGTCATGAGATTGGCGTTGCTCTCTTGGGCCAGGGCCATTTGGCCAAGGAGTTGCGTTTTGGCTTTGCTAAACTGCAGACTGCCCAAACGGACCTCACGCAGCTGTTTAAGCTCCCGCAGTATGAGTCGTTGACAACGATCCATGGCCTCTTCATCGGTTCCGGCATAAATACCCCAAATCCCAGTATCACTATAGGGATTCAAGAAACTTTCGATTTGATAGGCAATGCCATGGCGTTCCCGGATGTGCAAATTCAAACGTGAATTCATGGCGGGACCACCCAGGAGATTGTTAACGAGCACAAGCGCGGGCAGATCGGCGTGGTGGGCATCTAGTCCGGTGCCCCCCATAACGAGATGGCACTGGTGGATGTCAAGGGCTCGATGTTCTGTACGAGCGATAATCGGCGGAGCAGGTAGACGACTAGGCGGGGGGCCTTGTGCCTCCCAAGGCGCGGCATACTTCATGGCTAGACGCTCAAACTGCTTGGCCGAAATGCCTCCCACGGAGGAAAGGACAGCCCGCTCAGGCCGGTAATTTCGGTGGACAAAGTCCAGCACCTGCGCTCGGGTGAAACGGGGAACGGATTCTTCAGTACCCAGGATGTTTCGGCCTAGGGGGTGGTCTCCAAAAAGAAGCGCATCAAATTCATCAAAAATGAGTTCGGAGGGGCTATCTCGATAGGAATCAATTTCATCCAAAATAACCTCCTTCTCTTTGGGAATTTCCCTTTCAGGGAACCGGGCATTTTGGATAATGTCAAACAATAGTTCCATGGAGCGCCCGTAATGAGGCACCAAAAAACTGGCATAGAGCGTGGTATCCTCTTTGCCCGTGTAGGCGTTCAATTCACCGCCCACGTCCTCAATGCGGGAAAGGATATGATACGCCTTTCGGCGCGTGGTTCCTTTGAAAAGGAGATGCTCGATAAAATGCGCCAGGCCTTCCTCGTCGGGTCCTTCATCGCGTGAGCCCGTCTGCAAAATAAGACCCACGTGACCTGTGGGAGATGCCACCTGCTGGTGGATCCATCTCAGTCCATTGGGGAGGGTTCCCGTGATAAAGTCGGGACGTTCAAGGGGGGGTGTCACGAATTACTTCAACCAAGTGTCCAACCAAGAGAAGAACTCGGAATGCCATACTAATCCATTCTGGGGACTCATAACCCAATGCCCCTCTTCTGGGAAGTAAAGGAAGCGAGATGGAATACCACGCAGTTGGGCGGCTTGATACGCCTCCATGCCTTGGTTCACGGGTACCCGGAAATCATTCCCGCCATGGATGACCAAAAGCGGAGCGGTCCAGTTTTGGACAAAGTTCATGGGGTTGTAGTCCGTGTAGGCCTTGGGAACTTCCGCCGTCCAATAGGGACCACCTACGTCCTTGTTGGCAAAAAACATTTCTTCCGTGGTGAGGTACCAGCTCTTCATGTCGAAGAGACCACAGTGGCTGATCAAAGCCTTGAAGCGGTTTTCATGGATGCCCGCCAGCATGTAGACGGAGTATCCGCCATAGGAAGCCCCTACCGCACCGAGCTTGTTGGCATCGACGTAGGGCTCTTTGGCCAACGTATCCACCGCGGCGAGGTAGTCGCGCATGGCTTGACCGCCCCAGTCGCCAGAGATTTGCTCATTCCACTCCTTACCAAATCCAGGAACCCCGTGGCGGTTGGGCGCAATAACGATGTAGCCCTGCGCAGCCATCAACTGAAAATTCCATCGGTAGCTGTAGAAGGCGCTGACGGCACTTTGAGGCCCGCCCTGACAATAGAGGAGGGTGGGGTATTTCTTTTCAGGGTCAAAATTGGGAGGGAAGAAGACCCATGTCAGCATTTTGCCGCCGTCGCTGGTAGAAATCCAACGCTTTTCAATTTTACCCATGGCCAAATCCTCGTAGAGGGAGGCGTTCTCTGAGGTAAAGGATTTCGCGGCGACGTCCTCTTTCTTGGCATTCAAAAGGTAGAGTTCCGTGGCGTGATTTTGGTCTTGGCGCTCCGCGATGACCGTGTTGCCGGACACGCCAAAACCTCCATAGTTGTAGTCGCCAGAGGTCAATGCGGTCACTTTTTTCGCGGCCAGTCCATTTTTACCCGTCATCAAATCCAAGCGGCGAAGTTGCTGGGTGCCTTCCGTCGTCTCGTTGTAGATGATGCAGGAGGAGGAAGCCCACTTAAAGTCGTTGATGTATTCGGCCGCCACCACAGGCTGGAGCGCACGCTTTTCACCGGCGGAGGCTACGTCCACGATGTAGAGTTGGTTGACGTCGCTTTCGTAGCCGTCTTCGGGCATGGCGACAAAAGCCAACCATTTTCCGTCGGGCGAAAAAGTGGGATGGTTGTCGTAGCCGCCCAAACCGTTTAAGGTGCTGGTTCGGCCCGTTTCACGATCGTAGAGGTAGAGTTTGCTGTCCGTGTGAAGGGTGAATTCCTTGCCGTTTTCCGTCTTCTTGCTGGCATAAACGATGAAGCGTCCGTCTGGGCTAATGTCAAAGCTTTCAGCGCCGCCAAATGGAGGGAGTGGGCTGTGCACTTTTTCTCCGGCCATGATGTCTGTGAATTTGCCCGTCCAGGAGGTCTTGCTTGGGTCCACCACCATGTACGCGATGTGGTTGTAGGAATAGTCTGTCCAGCTGTCCCAGTGTCGGTACATCAAGTCATCGTATACCGCGTAATTCGCTTTGGGGGCTTCGGGGTGGCGTTGCGCGGGAGTTTGGTCCATTTGAACTCGGGTCACAAAAGCCACAAGGAGGCGGCCGTCGTTCAACTCGACCACTTTGGCATCTCCCATACCGCCTTCCACATCGGTTAAAATCGTAGGAAGTTCGGTCATGCCGCCATTGACTTTGGCCAGCCACAGCTGGCCGCCAGAAAAGTAGCCATAGCGTTCTCCACCACGGAGGAAGAAGGCCCCGTACTCGCTTGCCTTGGTTTCGGCCAAAACTGTGTATTCTCCGGTCGCCAATTCTCCCAAGTATAGGTCGCGGTTGCCACGGTTCGCATCCGTGTCGTAGTGGGTAATGCCGTATAGAACTAGACCGTTTTCACTCACATCGTCCAGGCTTACACGGCCGAGCTCCCACAATTTTTGGGGAGTCATCACCTCCGTTTTGCCGGAGGCTTGGTCTGATTGTGCCGATGCACTGAAGGTCAACGCAGCCAGGGCTGCCGTGAAGATTAAAGCGTTTTTCATGCGGTCAAGGGGTTTGTTCGTCAATGAGTTCTAACAGGGTGCGGAAGGCGACAAATTTGCCTTCGTAGCGTTCTTTGGTTTTGGCTTGTAGGCCGGGGGCGTACATCTGCTGGTAGAGCTGAAAATCCACCATGTCTTTAAAGCGGTACTGGATGGAGTAGGTGGTGCCGGACTCTTCGTCCACCATGACGCGGGTAAAGCGGCAATCCTGAAAAAGGCCTGTGGCGAGGACTTCTGGGATGTGAATGCCCATCATCCAACCCTTCCACTCCTCGTGGACGCTATCGTCAATATTGATGGTGACGTTGTAGATGTACATGATTACAAGGTCGGATTTTCCGAGTTATCCGACAGCACGGTTCCGTTTCCCTTTTCCCAGTGATCCCACATACTTTGAAGGTGGTTGTCCAGGCTGTCGTGGTCGGCCATGAGTTCACGCATGGCGGCACAGCTTGTTTCGATTTCGGCAATGAGGGGAAGCAAGGCGTTTTTCTCGGATTCGAGCGCTTGGCGCACGACTTCCTCATCCAGCAAGCCTTTCTCGGCGTCGTGCTTGAGGGCGCGAACCTGTTCCAAACCGTAGGTCAATTGCGCTTCCCATTCGGCATAAGACTGCAGTTCAAACCATCGACTCGTCTGACGGTAGTGGTACTTGAGCACCTCAAATTCATTCCGGAAAAAGGGTTCATGCACCGAATCAAAGCGCTTGGTGCGGGCAATGGATGCATGGCGCTCCAAATCCGCATAGTCTACTTCAATTCCCTCCGCATAGAGTCCTTGGAGGGATACAAGGGCGGCTTCCGTATCGGCTTCCAAACGCTTTAAATCGCTCGCATAGGGGTGCGAACAGGCGCTAAGTAGGCCGACACAAAGGCCCAAAATCAGATAGTTCTTCATGCGGTGATGCGGTCAAAACCGGTATACGGGCGAAGCACTTCTGGAATGGCAATGCCATCAGGGCCTTGATTGTTCTCTAGCAAGGCAGCGACAATGCGCGGCAAGGCCAAGGCCGATCCGTTCAAGGTGTGTGCAAGGTGGGGCTTTTGGTCCTCCGTGCTGCGGTAGCGAAGCATTAAACGGTTGGCTTGGAAGGTCTCAAAGTTGGAGACAGAGGAAACCTCCAACCAGCGCTCCTGGGCTGCAGACCATACCTCGAAGTCGTAGGTCAGGGCAGAGGTGAAGCCCATGTCGCCGCCGCACAAACGCAGGATGCGGTAGTGCAAGCCCAAATCTTGGAGGAGTCCGGCCACATGGGCCACCATCTCATCCAAGCGGTCGTAGGATTTGCTGGGATGTTCGACGCAAACGATTTCCACCTTGTCAAACTGGTGCAAGCGGTTCAAGCCGCGCACATCCTTGCCATAGGAACCGGCCTCGCGGCGGAAGCAGGGGCTGTAGGCCGTCATTTTGATGGGCAGATCGGCTTCCGGTACAATTTCGTCGCGGAGCAAATTGGTCACGGGGACCTCCGCTGTAGGAATGGCGTACAAATTGTCCTCCGTCATGTGGTACATCTGGCCTTCCTTGTCAGGCAATTGGCCCGTTCCAAATCCGGAAGCCTCGTTGATAAAGTGCGGGGGCTGCACTTCGAGGTAGCCCGCCGCAGTATTGCGGTCCAAGAAGAACTGGATTAATGCGCGCTGCAAGCGGGCTCCCTTCCCCGTGTACACGGGAAACCCAGCGCCTGTAATCTTCACGCCGCGTTCAAAGTCAATGAGTTTGTAGCGATCCGTCAACTCCCAGTGGGGGACAAATCCCTCGGCCAAATCGGGGGCCGAACCCCAGGT
>DFSS01000051.1:6138-16073 GCA_002381225.1 Flavobacteriales bacterium UBA3431
GGCAATGCAATCAACTGTGCGCGCTCTTCGTTCTCCACTTCCTGAAGGGCCGTGGCAAGCAGATTGAGCCGCTCTTTGATGTCCGCGCTTTGCGCCTTCATGCCTTCGGCCTCCGCGGCCTTCCCCTCCCGGAAAAGTAGACCGATGGATTTGGCAAGCTTGTTGGACTCCGCTTGCAGATTTTCCGTTTCCGCCTGGACCTGACGGCGGCGCTCATTCAGAGAGAGCAGGGCGTCAATGGCCGGACGCGCATCGAGGTTGCGCTTGGCGAGTGCCGAGATGACGCCTTCTGCGTCGTGCCGAATGGTGGTAAGTTGTAGCATAGTGTAAAACTAAAAAACCCCCTGAAGCTTTAAAGGCGACAGGGGGAATGTTTGAAGTCGTGTGTAAAATTAGGCTTCGCCCCCTTCAGTGAAAGGAACAACCGAGACAAAACTCTTATTGCCAGCCTTCTTTTTGAATTCGACCATACCGTGCTCGAGGGCGTACAGCGTGTGGTCCTTACCCATACCAACATTCTTGCCGGGGTGGTGGGACGTACCGCGCTGACGGACGATGATGTTGCCGGCCAAAGCAGGTTGACCGCCGTAAATCTTTACGCCGAGTCGTTTGCTTTCTGATTCGCGGCCGTTCTTGGAACTACCTACACCTTTTTTGTGTGCCATGGCTTGTCAGATTTTATGCTTCAGCAGCAACGTCTTCCGTTGCCTCCGCTTTTTTGGTTGCTTTTTTCTTTGGAGCAGACAATTTAATGTCTGAAATCAAGATCTGGGTCATCGGCTGGCGATGGCCGGTCTTCTTGTCGTAGCCCTTACGGCGCTTCTTCTTGAAGATGATCACTTTGTCGGCCTTTACATGGCTCAAGATGCTCGCGGTAACCGAAGCACCTTCGATAACGGGGGCGCCGACGGTGATGCCGTTCTTGTCTTCGCCGAGCAATACGCGATCAAACGTGAGTTTGTCGCCCTCATTGCCGGCCAGACGGTGAACGTACACGCGCTGGTCTTTTTGCACTTTGTATTGCAGCCCTGCTATTTCTACGATGGCGTACATGTGTACAATGTTTAGTTAAGGGGTGCAAAGATACGCGGAAAACCTATACGCAAAAGCCCTTTGGTCCAAATTCCTCGGAGAACTTTGACCTCCGGGGCGGATAAAATCCTCTGGGCGCGTTGTAACTTCACGGCCACAATGCTCTAGACGACCTCTTTGGCCTTGTTTTTGCGCATTGACAAACCCAAATCATCGCCCGGTCACGGGCCTCATTCAATCAATCCCATGAAGCACCCCTCCCTACTCTTAGCTGCAGGTTTGGCTTGTATGGCGTATTCAGCCCAGGGCCAAATTGCCTTTGAAGAGTACGACCTCGAAAACGGTCTGCATGTTATCCTGCACCAGGACAACTCGACGCCCATTGTGGCAGTCAGCGTATTGTACCACGTAGGTTCCAAAAACGAAGAAACCAACCGCACGGGCTTTGCCCACTTTTTTGAGCACTTGCTTTTTGAAGGCTCCGAAAACATTGGACGTGGTGAGTACATGAAACTCATCCAAGCCAATGGCGGTACCCTCAATGCGAATACGATGCAGGACCGCACCTTCTACTTCGAAATCCTGCCCTCCAACAATTTGGAGCTCGGCTTGTGGATGGAGTCTGAGCGCATGCTGCACGCCAAGGTCGACCAGACGGGCGTGGAAACCCAGCGCGAAGTCGTCAAGGAAGAGAAGCGCATGCGCGTGGACAACCAACCCTATGGCTCTTGGAGCGCGGAAATGTTCAAGCGCGCCTTCCCGGACCACCCCTACAACTGGGCGGTCATTGGTTCCATGGACGACCTGAACGCCGCCCAAACGGAGGACTATGTCAACTTCTACCAGAAATTCTATATCCCGAACAATGCGACGTTGAGCATTGCAGGTGATTTGGACCCCGCCGAGGCCAAGGTGTGGATTGAGAAGTACTTCGGTACCATTCCCGCCGGAGAACCCGTGGTGCACCCGAGCAAAAATGCTTCGGCCCTTACTGGGGAGATTCAGGATACCATTTTTGACAACATTCAGATTCCTGCCATTTTCGCCGGTTACCGTATGCCTGGTCAGGCAGACAAGGATGCCTATGCTTTGCAGATGCTGACTACCGCCTTGAGCGATGGTCCCTCGTCCCGTTTGTCCATGCGCATGGTGGACCAAGACCAGTCTGCGCTGCAGGTGGTGGCCTTCCCGTATGCATTGGAGGACCATGGCATCTTCATCACCCTTGCACTCGTGAATGGCGAATTCACCACGGCGGACGTTTTGGGTACGATGGATGAGGAGATTGTCCGCATCCAAAACGAATTGTTGAGCGAAAAAGAATTCGAAAAAGTCCTGAACAAGGTCGAAGCGGATTTCATCACGCAGAACGGATCGGTTTCCGGGATTGCGGAGTCTCTGGCGAATTACCATGTTTACTTCGGTGATGCCAACCTCATTAACACGGAGATCGAGCGCTACCGCTCCGTCACCCGCGAGGATATCCAACGTGTCGCCAAAACCTATTTGCAGCCTTCTAACCGTGTGGTCTTGACCTATTTGCCCAAGCCCAGCGCCAATCCCTCTGTCGAATAATGAAACGTATTTTTCTTGCCCTCGCGGCCCTGATGACCTTGAGTGCTGCGGCCCAATTGGATCGTAGTATTCGCCCAACCCCAGCGGAACCTCGCGTTCCCTCCATTGCTCCCTACACCACCTTTACCTTAAAGAACGGCATGACCGTTTTGGTGGTGGAAGACCACAAACTCCCTCGGGTGTCCATCGGCCTTTCGATGGATCCTGGACAGCTCTATGAAGGCGATATCGCCGGGGTTTCGGCCTTGACAGGCGACATGCTCTCGGAAGGCACAACCCTACGCGATAAGGCTAGCTTAGACGAAGCAGTGGACTACATCGGAGCGCGTTTGCGCACCGGTCCCACGGGTGTAAATACCAGCGGCTTGAGCAAATATGCCGACCAGCTCTTCAGCATTGCGGCCGAAGTGGCCACGAAGCCCGCCTTCCCTGAAGCCTCCTTCGAAAAACTGAAGAACCAGTTAATCACGGGGCTTAAGAACGAGCGCGACAACCCCGGCACGATTCGCGGGAATGTCTCACGTGCTTTGCTCTACGGAACCAACCACCCGGCGGGTGAATTGGTCACGGAAGCGACGGTGAACAATGTAGCGCTCCAAGATTGCCAAACCTTCTACAAGACCTACTGGAAACCCAACATCGCCACCTTGGTGATCGTGGGGGATATTTCGGTCGATCAGGCCCGTCAATTGGCAGAAACCCATTTTGGCCGCTGGAAAGGCAAATTCAAGAAGGAAGTTATCCATCCCGCTCCCGCCAAACAGGCGAGCACGCGCATCGTACTCGTGAACCGCGATGCTTCCGTGCAATCGAGCATTGTGGTAACCAACACGATGCAACTCACCGTGGGCCATCCCGATGTGGAAGCCATGGCGGTGATGAACCAGGTATTGGGTGCGGGCTCTGCGGGCCGTTTGTTCCAAAATCTCCGGGAAAGCAAGGCCTACACCTACGGCGCATACTCCAGTTACGGGACCAGCAAGTACACGACGTCCTTCAGTGCCGAGGCCGAAGTGCGCAATGCCGTGACGGATTCTGCCGTGGCCGAATTCCTGTATGAACTCAAGCGCATCCGAACCGAACCTATCACCGCGGACGATCTGCGCGGGGCCAAAAACAACCTGTCTGGAAGCTTCGGCCGTTCGTTGGAAAACCCTGCCACGGTGGCCCGATTTGCGAGCAATATCAAAGAATATGAGCTGCCCTCAGACTACTACAACAACTACCTGAAGCGCTTGGAAGCGGTAACCGTCGAGGATGTCCAACGGGTGGCAAACCGCTACATCGAGGAAGGCCAATTCTTGATTTTGATTGTCGGAAAGGCCCTGGATATTGCTCCTGGCCTGGAGCGCTTGGGCTTCCCCATTGAATACTACACCTTGGATGCGGAGCCCACTACGGCTCCCGTGGCGACGGTTCCAGCCGGCTTGACGGCTCAAAAAGTCATCGACGCCGCCTTGGCCGCTTTGGGAGGTCGCGAGGCCATGGAAGGCGTTCAAACCATTGACATTGCCCAAGAAGCAAGCTTGATGGGCATGACCTTGAATTTCCACTCGGTTTATGCGGCGCCCAATTACATCTTCTCCGAGCAAAAGACACCCATGGGTAGCAGCGTGAAGAAGTACAACGGCGAGAAAGTAGTAGTTCAAGCCAACGGCCAAGACATCCCTGTGGATGAAGCCACGGCCCAAGATGTCATCAATGACTCATGGTGTACAGAACTGCTTTTGAGCGGGGGAGAAGGCGGCAATGCCGTGCTCTCTGAAGCTCCGGCCACGGTCAACGATGCTCTTTGTTACGAACTAGTGGTAACCCTCGGCAGCAACGAAGTGAAGCGGTACTACGATGCAAAGACGGGCCTTTGCGTGCGTCAAAGCCAAGTGGCCCAGACACCCCAAGGCGAGCAGGTGATCAATGTGGACTTTGGCGACTACCAGATGGTGGACGGTGTGAAGCTCCCCTTCGTGACCACGGTGCCCCTGCAGCCCGGAATGAACCTCGAGGTCAAAACCACCAAGGTGGTCATCAATGCCGAGGTCGACATGAACATTTTCAACTGAGATTCGGTTTTGAAGGCGAGTTAGGTTGACCCTAGACGCCGAAACGCAGGAAACCCCGAGGCATCGCTTCGGGGTTTCTTTGTTTAGATAGCATAGTGGGAGCGGTTAACCTGTTATTTGGCTGGCCGATTCACCATCCAAACCCCTACTAAGATGGTGACCATGCCCAAGTAGTGGTTGAAAGCCAACTCCTCGCCAAACAGCAATCCCCAGCCCAGTGCCACAATGGGAATGACATAGGTGGTCGAAGCGGCAAAGAGGGGTGTCGTCATGGCAATTAATCGGTTGAATACCACCATCGAGAGACTGGTGCCGACCATGCCCAAAAAAGCGATGGCCGCGAGGCTGCTCCACATTTCGGGGCTTCCCGTGAATTGGGCAGGAAAGTCCGTGGCCCACAGAATGCCTACGGAAGGAACAGAGGCGCCCAACATGGCAAATAGGGTAATCGCTCGGGGGGATAAATGCTTCAAGCGGTCGCCAATGGTGTTGATGCTCACGCCGTAGCATGCCGCCGCCAAAACAGCGAGGAGGAGGTAGGGCCAATGTTGGCCAACACTCGAATGGTTGTCCAAGGGATTGATCAGAACCAAAGCACCTAAGAACCCGACCGCCACACCCAACGCTCGAAGTAGTTTAAGTTTTCGACCAAATACAAGCAGTCCAAAAAGCAAGGTAAACAGCGGCGTCATGGAATTCGTGATGCCCACCACCCCTGAGGGGACATGGGCTACCGCAACCGGAAAAAGCAGGTAGGGAATGGAGTTGCCCAACAAGGCAACAACCAGCAAGGATGGAATGTCGGCGCGCCGGAACTCTCGGAGGTTGGGCCAAGCAAAGCTTAGGGTCAACAGGGCAGCAAACAGAATGCGTGCTGCGCCAATTTGAACGGCCGTGAAGGCGATCAGGGCGTGCTTCATTAAAATGAACGAGGATCCCCACACCAATACAAGGGCAGTAAACATGATCCAAGGAAGGAGGGAGCGATTCATAGGGTGCCAAAGGTAGATTACCTTTGCATCCATGCCACATTCCCCGACGACGAAATGGACGGCCGTATTGCGCCGGTTATTGCAAGCCTCGATTATCCTGACCCTATTGGTGATTTTGGCGGGGTCTGTGGTCCGAATGACCGGCAGTGGCATGGGTTGCCCGGATTGGCCCACGTGCTTTGGTCTGATCATCCCTCCAACTCAAGAGGCGCAAGTCACTTGGAGTCCTAAAACGTTCTATGGCCAGGGCCAAATGATCGTCCGAAATGACACCTTGTGGATGGCCCAAGAGGCTTTCACGAGCGGACAGTCTTACGACCGAGCACATTGGGCCGCGTACACCCGGCACGACTATGCCGTTTTCAACCCGGTGCACACCTGGATTGAATACATCAATCGCTTGCTCGGGGCATTGTTGGGATTTCCCGTTCTCTTGGCGACAGGTTGGACCTTGTTTCGCAGCAAATCCCACCCCAAATGGGCGTTGACCATGGTGGCCGCATTGCTCGTCTTGGGGTTTGAGGCTTGGCTCGGAAAAGTCGTGGTCGATGGCAACCTGATTCCCCATCAAATCACCTACCATATGGCGGGTGCCTTTGCGCTTCTGGGATTACTCACTGCCGTGTACCGGAGCGTTTCGTCCGAATGGGAACTTCATGCACTCCGCGCGGAACGTGAGGTAGAGGGTCTGGAGGCAGACCGCCGGGCGGCCTACCCCTTGTTTATGGGATTGATTGCCCTCTTGAGCGTTCAAATTATCCTTGGTACGCAGGTGCGAGAAGAGGTGGATGCGCTTGTGAAAGCATTCGGTCTTTATGCGGATCGTAGCGATTGGGTGGCACAACTTCCCGTGGGATTGCTGGTTCACCGAAGCTTCAGCCTCTTGATTTTGGCTCTGTCCTATTACCTCTACCGCAAAACGGCGGGATTGGGTGGACTCAAGGTTCGTGCGGCCTTCGTCTTGTATGCTCTGTTGGCCGAAACCGCTTTGGGTGCAGCCATGTATTATTTTGCCATTCCACGTATTCTTCAACCGGTGCATCTGCTCCTAAGTGCGGTGTCGTGGTTCCTCTTGGTGGATGGCGCGTTCAAGGCATGGTTGATGCTGAGAAAAGGCTAGGTGGCCAGGCGGCTGGCTAGGGAAAAGCATCAGAAAACTTCAGCGCGCCGCGAAGGTCCACCAACGCGAGCCTCCATGAAAGAGATGAAACGTTTAGGCAACAAGGCCCTCAGCGCCTCGCCATAGCCTACCATCTATACAGCCTTTCGGAAGCCCCTCAATCCTTTGACCCTTTTACCCGGGAAGCATTGTGCATGTCCCCGTCTGATTGGGAGTCATGCGAATCCGGGAAGGACGAAGGGGTCTTGACCTCCCCCCACTCGAGGGATTCGAGGAACCGTATCACTTCGGCCTCAAAAAAGGCGTTCACCGGAGCGAGGGAGTCCGCATTGGGTTCCGCATAAACATAGGCGGCCCCGCGGATAAAGTGCTGGGTGCTGTCCGTGGCAAAAAACTGCACCGCCGAGGCGGCATTGCCTTGTAGCTGAAACATCACCGCGTACACACGGCTCTCCGGATTGATATACAATTTTTGGGCGATGCCGTCCGCCACGACCGAGTGCTTGAAAGCGAGTTTGTGCGCATCGTCGATGAGCTCGGCCAATTGACCATCCACCGCTTTGTACGTCAGCTGAAGGCGCCCGCGGCACCATGGGTATACAATATCTCCCCAGCCAGTTTCGGGACGCCCTTCCCAGGAGGCCGAGCCATGGACGGAAAAGTCATACGGTAAGGAGTTCGGCGCGGCCAATTCATGGAGGGAGACGGGAGACAGATCGGGGGGGGCTATGCGCAAGTATCCGGGGCGGCGTGGGAGTTCTGGGCTGCTTGGCCAGATCCAAACAGTCAGAATGGCCACTCCCAAGAGGACGCTCAGCCCAATGAGCCAAGTGCGTTTATTCGCCATCTCGGTCGATTTTGACCTTCACCCGGACAATGCGACGGCGATCAGCTGCTTCGACAGTCCAATGCACAGGGCCGGTTTGTAGGGATTCCCCTTTGAGCGGCATGCGCCCCAATTGCTCCAAAATCAGTCCAGCGACCGTATCGGCCTCCCCACGGTAAGAATCCAAGATATCCGGGTCCAGGTCCACTGCGCGAAAAAGGTCCGAAAGTTGTGCACGCGCTTCAAACACAAAAGTGTCTTCGTCCAATTGCGAGTAAAGTTGCTCTTCGGTGTCAAACTCATCACGGATTTCACCAACAATTTCCTCCATGACATCCTCTAAGGTGACCAATCCGGAAATCCCACCGAACTCATCTACTACGAGGGCCATGTGCATTTTTTTCTCTCGGAAGTCCCCCAGGAGGTCGTCAATTTTCATGCTCTCCGTCACAAAAAAGGCAGGTCGTACGAGGCTTGCCCAGGGGTAATCCTCCGGGGCATCAAGGTGTTTGAGCAAATCTTTGGCATGCAAGACTCCGACAATGGTGTCCAAATTTTCTTGAAAAATGGGTACGCGTGAGTAGCCATTCTCTGAGACGGCGTCCAAAACCTCAGGCAGAACTTTTCCAGCCTCTAAGGCAAACACATCTTGGCGAGGGGTCATGATCTGCTTGACCGAGGTTGTGCCAAACCGCACAATCTCCCGCAAGAGGCGCTGTTGCTCCGGGGTTGTGGCGTCGTCGGCGGTCAAATCGAGGGCATCCTCCAATTCCTCGACGGTGAGGGATTTATTCTTGCTACTGCGTTCAATAAACCGGCTGGACCCTACAAGCGCCCGGCTAATGGGTTCGAGGACCTTCATGCTCCCCTGAATAAAGGGGGCTACCGTCTTGGCCCAAGAAACCCCATGGCTCGCGGCGTAGGTTTTTGGAATCACCTCGCCAAAAATGAGGAGCAAAGCCGTGACCAGTATGGTTTGAATCCCCACCGCCAACCAAGGATGTTCGGTAAAGTTGAAAATCAAGCTGGTCACCCACGTGGACAAGAGGATCAGGGCGAGGTTGAACAAGTTATTGAGCACTAACAGCGAGGCGAGCAGCTTTTCAGGATGCTTCAGAATATCGAGAACGCGTTCGGCGCCCGGGGATTTTTCGTCGTGTAGCCTTGCCTTGTCATTGGGGGTCAAGGAAAAGTAGGCCACTTCGGATGCGGACGCCACGGCAGAGCCCACCAAGAGCAATCCCATGACGGCTAAAGGCGCAAAGGCCTCCGTCGAAAAAGGTTGAAATAAGTCGGGGAGAAGGGTCGGGTCAGGGTCCAAGGAGGAGAGTTTGGTTCACACGAGGGAGTTAAAACGGGAAGTCGTCATCTCCCTGGTCCACATGGCTGTCCGACCCATAATCGCTGTCTTCGTCCGCATGGCGGTAGGCCGCCCTGGGGGTGCCTGCGGCCGCGCCTTCATCGCGGCTAGAGCGCATCGGGTTAGGTCCCAGCATGGTCATAGAATCCGCTGCAATTTCAATGTTGTAGCGCGTTTGGTTGTGGTCATCGGTCCATTGACGTGAGCGAATTTTGCCTTCAATGAAGACCTTGTCGCCCTTTTTCAAGTAGCGTTCGCACACCTCACCCAAGCGCGGTGAACGGACCACAATGGTGTGCCATTCGGTGTTTTCGCGTCGGTTGCCCTCGCGATCCGTGTAGTTTTCGGTCGTGGCGATAGGGAAGCGTACAAGCATCCCTCCGTTGTCAAAGTTGCGGACTTCGGGATCCTTGCCCAAGTTGCCAATCAACATGACTTTATTTAAAGTACCTGCCATTTGTATGAAGAGTAAAAATCAAAAGTAGTTTTTTTCCTCAAACCACCATCGAATTGGTACCGGGAGCCCCAGTTTTTTGACTTCTTCGAGGGTAAACCAGGTCCAGGAAACCTCTAATGGGTCAAAATCACCCTTTATACCATGAAAATCTAGGGTGAGACTTCGGTGCGACAGCAGATGTTTGGTCTGTAGATCAGGTTGGCTCTGGAGATAGGGAGGCAGCTCGGTTGGGAAGCACCAGAGGTCCGACCAGATGCCTGAAGAAGGACGCCGCACTAGTCCAAATTTGCCTTTCCATTGCGGCACATAGAGGGTCCAAGACTCGGCCTGAGGGCGTTTTTTCGCGGCTTTGATCGGAAAGGAATCCATGCTGCCTCGAAGGTGCGCTTCACAGCCCGGTTGGAGTGGGCAATGACCGCACTGGGGCCGGGTTGGGGTGCAAATGCGGGACCCCAAATCCATGATGGCTTGATTGCTGTCTCCAGGGCGCTCAGGGTCAAGCAGAGGGGTGGC
>DFSS01000051.1:16430-30897 GCA_002381225.1 Flavobacteriales bacterium UBA3431
GCCGCCGTGTATGGACCTACTCCAGGAAGGGCTAAAAGACCATCTCGGGTCCGAGGAAATGCGCCGTGTGCCGCGACCACTTTGGCAGCGGCATGTAGGTTTCGCGCCCGACTGTAGTACCCTAACCCTGCCCAAAGCGCCATGATGTGGTCGGTGGGCGCTGCAGCGAGGGACTCGACCGTTGGAAAGGCATCCATAAATCGCTCCCAGTATGGAAGCCCTTGATCCACGCGAGTTTGTTGCAAAATGATTTCACTCAACCAAATGGCATACGGATTGCTATGATTCCGCCAAGGCAGGGGTCTGCGATGGTTGTCAAACCACTCTATTAGAGCAACTTTCCCATGGAAATCGGATATTGTTGTTTCGGCCACTATTCGCTAACTTTGCGCCCGCTAAATTAACCCCATTCTTTCCGGGGACATACACTGGAAGGAACACGTATAAAACGCAATTACCATGACAAAAGCGGACATCGTCACGCGAATCTCTGACCGAACTGGTCTGGAAAAATCGGATGTATTAGCCGTCGTAGAGGGCTTCATGCGCGAAGTAAAGTCGAGCATGGAATCCGGCGAAAATGTTTACCTCCGTGGCTTTGGCAGCTTCGTGCTGAAAAAGCGTGCTGAGAAAACGGGTCGCAACATTTCCAAGAACACCACACTCATCATCCCTGCTCACTACATCCCTTCCTTCAAACCAGCAAAGACATTTGCAGAAGAGGTCAAGAGCAACGTTGAGGTAACTGAATAAGACGCAGCGTAGGTATGAAGCGTGCATGGGTATATGCGATTTCGGCGGTGGTTGTGGTGACCACCGTGGTGATGCTTTTGCCCCATGCGCCCAGTACGCCCGAAGCGGAGATTACTGAGACGTCTACCCTAAGTGCTCTGGATCAAAAAGTCCAGGAGGCTTTGGCTATCATTGAATCCCAAGATGGGAACCCGATGCAAGCGATTTTCTTACTGCGCGAAGTCGTAGAAGAAGACCCCCGACACCGGGATGCCCAATACACCTTGGGTCAATTTTCAATGATGTCAGGCCAGTTTGACAAGGCGGTAGAGCGTTTCGAAATCGTGTTGCAAATCCAACCGGATGATGCACCCGCGGCGATAGGACTGGCCCAAGCTCAAAACAATTTGGGCGACACAGAAGGGGCTATTCAAGGTGTCCAAGCGTTTTTAGTCAAATACCCCAACACACCCGATGCCTCCAACTTGCAGACCCTCTTAGCGGATTTGCAGGCGGGAACGACGGAGGCGAAAGAACTTCAATGATTGTTTCATTTTAATCGACAGCATTATGCCTAGCGGTAAGAAAAGAAAGCGCCATAAGATGGCCACACACAAGCGGAAGAAGCGTTTGCGCAAAAACCGTCACAAAAAGAAATAAGTAGCGGCAAGTCATGCGTACCGAACTTATCATTCAAGCGAATGAGTCGGACGCAGTCATTGCCCTTCTTAAGGACGGCCGTTTAACGGAACTAGTACAGGAAGATGCGAAACAGCAATTTTCTGTCGGGGATGTGTACCTGGGACAAGTGCGAAAACTCGCACCTAGTCTCAATGCGGCGTTTGTGGATGTAGGATACGAGAAAGACGCATTCCTACACTACCACGATTTAGGTCCTCAAATTTCCTCGTGGCAATCCTTCAACAAGAAGGTTCACCTCGGTAAACAACCTGCGAACATCGCAGATTTTGCCATGGAGCCCCTCATCGAAAAAGATGGGGCGATGGAGAACCTTCTAAAACAAGGGGATCAGATTCTGGTCCAAGTGGTGAAGGAGCCCATCTCGACGAAAGGCCCTCGGGTTACGTCTGAAATATCCATTGCGGGACGGTTCATCGTTTTGGTGCCGTTTACCAGCCGCATTTCAGTATCTCAGAAAATTCGAGAGCGGAAAGAGAAGGAACGACTGCGCAAGCTCGTTCAATCGATTCGCCCTGACGGCTTTGGTGTGATTGTTCGCACCGTAGCCCAAGGGGTCTCCACGGAAGAATTGACCGCCGATTTGGCGGACTTGATGTCCAAGTGGAAAACATTGCACCGCAATTTGCGGAATGCCAAGCCACGCAAATGTGTGCTGCGCGAAATGGATCGGGCTTCGGCCTACCTCCGCGACGTCTTCAATGACAGCTTTGACCAAATTGTGGTGGACGACGAGTCCCTTCACCAGGAGATCAAAGAATACGTGGAATCCATTGCGCCTGAGCGGGCCGAGATTGTCAAGCATCACAGCTCGTCGGTCCCAATTTTCCAGCACTTTGGCGTCGACCGCCAGTTGAAATCAGCCTTTGGGCGGACCGTTAACATGGGCAAAGGCACCTACCTCATTATTGAACACACGGAAGCCATGCACGTCATCGACGTCAATAGCGGCAACCGGAGCAACAAAGGGGAAAGTCAGGAAGACAATGCGTTGGCCGTCAATATGATGGCAGCCGAGGAGATTGGCCGACAGTTGCGTTTGCGCGACATGGGCGGCATTATCTGCATCGACTTCATCGATTTGCACAAAGGCGAGCACCGAAAGCTGCTCTTTGAAAAAATGAATGAAGTCATGGAGGGCGACCGCGCTCGCCATAAAATTCTTCCTCCGTCCAAGTTTGGCATCGTGGAGATTACCCGTCAGCGGGTACGTCCGGCACGCCGCTTGGAGACCAAAGAGGAGAATCCGGACAACTTGGTCGAGGCACCCATCACCATGATTGATGCCCTAGAGCAAAAGTTTGATCAGATTGTGGCCAAGATGCGCCAGAAGAAGGACAAGGGAACGATATTCTTGCATGTTCACCCCTTCATTCACGCCTATTTGACCAAAGGTTTCTGGTGGAAAGCGCGCTACAAGCAGTGGTCACGCCTTTATGGACACCCCCTGAAAGTAGTAGAACGCGATGCCTTCAAAATGTTGGAGTATCGCTTTGCCGACGATCAAAACAAGAAACTCGGTTAAGATTCGATTTTACCCATTTCTACGCAGGCGGCCCATGGCCGCCTGCGCTATTTTAGCCGCATGGCTCCATTCAAACGCGAAAAGATCCACGACTTGGACACGGCTCGCCTCCAGGTGCGCAAATATTGCGCTTACCAGGATCGTTGCCAGTCCGAAGTGGAGCAGCGCCTTCGCGACATGGGCTTGCAGGTGGCTGCGGCGGAAACACTCCTTGGTGAACTGATTGAAGAGGGATTTCTATCCGAGGAGCGCTTTGCTCGGGCCTATGCGCGAGGCAAACACCGGGCAAAAGGATGGGGCCGAGTGAAAATCATCCAAGGTTTGAAAGCCAAACGTGTCCCGGAAGCATGCATACGTCTTGGGCTCTCGGAAATTCCTGAAGAAGAATACCGCAAGAGTCTTCACAGTTTGCTTACCAAATCCTGGCCCTGGCCTGACCGGGCAGCCGCTTATGCGGCGAGCCAAGCGGCACAACGCCGGGGCTTCACGTGGGATGAAATACAAGAGGCTCAAAGGGCCCTTGAGGCCGAGGGGGAATGAACCGGTAACGGGTTCGTCTGCGCGTTTTGTCTTGGTGAAGAAGTGGTCGGTGCGGTGCGGGTTGCACGTAGCACATCAGGATGGGTTCTGTTTTATCACGCCCCAAGCGTCTTCTAAAGCATCCCCCCAAATTCCTGCCCCATAGGATGACGCAAGGCCCGTTTTATCCGGCAAAACTCCGCAAGGCCGATTTCAGCTGATCGATGTGGGCGGCTTGGATGTCTAGATGGGTGACGATGCGAAGCCACTCCCGGTCCATCGCAATGATGCGGATGCCCAGGTTCGCCAGGTGCTGCTGAAGCGCTGGGGCGCCGCCCGCGGCTTCAATCCGAAAGAGGACCATGTTGGTATGGCAAGGTTTACGCTCCACGACATAGGGCAGGCTCTCCAGGCAGGCATCGATGTCCGCGGCCTTTTCATGGTCTTCGGCTAAGCGGTCGACGTGGTGGTCCAGGGCATAGAGCCCGGCAGCAGCGAGGTAGCCGGCTTGGCGCATGCCTCCGCCAAAGCGCTTGCGGATGCGTTTGGCCTGAGCGATAAAATCTTTTGGTCCGAGTAGCAGGGAACCCACGGGGGCACCCAAGCCCTTGCTCAAGCAAATGGAGATGGAGTCAAAAAAGGCATAGTCTGCCATGGATTCGCCCTCGCGGACCAAGGCATTGAATACCCGGGCTCCATCCAAATGGTATGCGAGCTGATGGGCTTTAGCCGCGGCATGCAGATCGCGCAGCAAGGGGAGACCCAGGCTGGTTCCGCCTCCCTTGTTCGCGGTATTTTCAACCACCAGCAAGGATGTGGGCGCAGCATGGACATCCATATTCGGCTGAACCAAACGGTGGACGTCTTCTGGGAAGAGCCGGCCATAGGCATCGCCGCCTGTTCGGACTTGCACGCCCGAATTGAACGCGACACCGCCGCCTTCGTAGTTGTAAATATGCGCCAGAGGAGAGCAGATCACCTCGTCTCCGGGGCGGCAGTGCACGTTGATGGCGATTTGGTTGGTCATGGTCCCGGAGGGGCAGAAGAGGCCTGCCTCTTGACCAAAGCGTTCGGCGGCACTGGATTCCAGCGCTTTAACCGTCGGGTCATCGCCCAGGACGTCGTCGCCCACGGGGGCCGCATGCATGGCAGCCAGCATGCCCGGAGTGGGACGGGTCACCGTGTCAGAGCGAAAATCTGCATCATTCAAAAACATGGTGACAAGGTACTCACCGCCGTACTTTTGCACTCATGGTTTCCACGGAACAAGTCAAGGATTTTCACGAGCGCCTCAAAGGCCTCAAAAGCTACGTACGCCTCAATGAGAAGCGCATCCAACTCGTCAACGAAGAGGAGCGCACCGTCGACCCCACTTTTTGGGAAGATTCCAAGAAGGCGGAGCAGGTCATGAAGAAAATTCGGGAACTGAAGTACTGGATTCAGGGCTACGAAGCCGTGGAAGCCATGCTCGGGGAAGTAGAATTATCCATTGAGTTTTACCGCGAAGGCGAACTCTCCGAAGCGGAAGTGGATGAGGCAGCGGCGAAGCTCGAGGAAGAGCTGAGCACGATGGAATTCCGGAATATGCTTTCGGGCGAGGAAGACAAAATGTCTGCGGTGCTCCAAATTACAGCGGGGGCCGGTGGAACCGAGTCCTGTGACTGGGCCGGTATCCTCATGCGAATGTACCTCCGCTGGGCAGAGCGCAACGGCCACAAAGTCCGCGAATTGAATTTCCAAGAGGGCGACGTGGCGGGAGTCAAAACGGTCACGCTCGAGATTGAAGGCGACTACGTCTTTGGTTACCTCAAGGGAGAGAACGGGGTGCACCGTTTGGTCCGTATTAGTCCCTTTGATAGCAACGCACGCCGCCACACATCCTTTGTGAGTGTGTATGTCTTCCCCTTGGTGGATGATACCATCGACATTCAGGTCAACTTGGCCGAAATTGACTGGGACACTTTCCGTTCCAGTGGAGCCGGAGGCCAAAACGTCAACAAAGTCGAAACTGGGGTCCGTCTGAAGCACCGTCCGACTGGGATTGTGATCGAAAACACCGAAACACGCTCTCAGCTCCAAAACAAAGAAAAAGCCATCCAATTGCTGAAGTCTCGCCTCTATGAGATGGAGATTGAAGCCCGCAACGCCAAGCGTTCCGAAATCGAGGCCGGCAAGAAGAAAATCGAATGGGGGTCACAAATCCGCAACTATGTCTTGCATCCTTACAAGCTGGTAAAAGACGTTCGCACGGGGGTCGAGACCACCGATCCAGATAGCGTTCTGGACGGAGATTTGGATGCTTTCTTGAAGGCCTTCCTCATGGCCGACGGCTCCGCCGCGGTAGAGGACATGGATTTGGATTAACCACCACGGGCCAAACGGCCTTCCCTTCACCTTGACATCCTCCGTATCTTCGGGATCGCATGCGATCCCGGATTCTCTGGATATTCCTTCTGTTGAGCTTTTTCGCTCAGGCACAGCCGACTGAAATCAGCCGGCCAACGGTCGGCTTTGTGCCCAATCAGGGACAATGGCCCGCAGAGGTGCTCGCCCAGCTTCCTACGGAAACGGCGCGCATATGGATCCTACAAGATGGGTTGAGATTCACGTTGCGCGGGCCCTCTGAAGAGGATAGTTCGGATTTATTTGTCTTCACAGAGCACTTCCAAGGGGCACAATCGGGTCGCTTTACAGGACTCGGCGGACTGCCGGGTCATCTTTCTTATTTCTTTCCCTCGGGATCGGCAGCGATGGTTCCACATTTTGCTTCAGCCGCCATCGACGGGCTTTATCCGGGGGTTACGCTTGAACTCGAATTGAGCCCCGATGGATTTCTCAAAACCACCTGGGTAGGTGAATCACCCGAAGACCTTCGGGCCGTGGCATCGCAGTTTGAGGGGGTGGAGCATGGCGAGGCCCAGGGTCGCATCCTGCGATTTGCGTACCCCGCAGGGGTCCTTGAAATTGATTTGCCTGATGCACAGGGCTCCCGAGGATCCGTACCTGCACAATGGCGGAGAAATGCAAGCACTTGGACGCCGGTGGCTCGGAGTGCAGATCGAATCGATCCCGTTTACCGTTTCTCTACTTTTTCAGGATCCGTTTCGGACAACTTCGGCTACACCGCCACCTATGACTTGCAAGGACGCACGTGGATTGGGGGTATTGCTTTTGGGGCGCAGTTCCCGGTGGTGAATGGGGTGCAATCTAGTTATGCAGGGGGTGGTACGGATGTAGCGCTCATGCTTTTCAGCCCAGACGGTACTTCCCTGCTATGTGGCACGTACTTCGGCGGAGGCAATCGGGAGCAACCTCATTCCATGATGGTAGGGCCCAATGGGGATTTGGTGGTCATGGGTGTGACGGGCTCGAGCAACTTACCCCATCCTGTGAATAGCTACGATACGACGTTTTCGGGGGCGACGTCCATCAACGGAGGCGGGCAGACCTTTAATCAAGGCTCGGATATCTATGTTTTGCGGTTGGATTCCACGGGTAGTTTGCTGCAAGGCATGACCTATCTCGGGGGGTCCGGGAATGATGGCATCAATGCAAACATGGCCATGAATTACGGCGATCAAGCCCGTGGGGAGGTTTTAGTCGCCTCGGACGGGATTTACATTGCTTCCTCGACGTTGTCCACCAATTTCCCGATTACTCTGGCTGGGCATCATGGCCTGCAGGATGGGATAGTGGCAAAACTTAGTCCAGGTTTAGACAATTTGATTTGGTCCTCGTATTATGGCGGGTCCAGTGCAGACGGCATATTTGGGGCCGCCCTCCATGAGCATCAGGGTCAGCTGAAGCTCTTTACGGTCGGAGCGACTTTGTCGGATAGCTTAGGTTCAAGCACCAGCCACCAACCCTTACGGCAAGGTTTGGGTGACGCCTGGGTACAGCGCATCAACGCCACCACAGGCCTCTTGGAAAGGACGACCTATTTGGGCACAACAGGTCCTGATTTGGGCTATTTGATTGCGCAAAACCCGGAGGGCGCCTACAAGGCCGTGGGCGACAGCTCGGCCATCGCCATTGTGGGCAACACCAAAGGAATTCTGACGACTACGCCTGGCCTTTGGGGGCAGGCCATGGCCTCTCAGTATATGGCATGGTTAGGGTATGACCTCGATACGTTATACCGCTTGCAAACATTTGGATCGGGAACGACGTCCTCCATAAACTGTTCTCCGACCGCTTTTATGATGGATGGATGTGGATCCTTGTACTTCTCAGGTTGGGGCGGATTGGCCAATAATGGGGGCAATACCCAGAATCTTTTCACCACGCCCAACGCCTACCAGAGCACCACGGATGGCAGCGACTTTTATTTCTTAGTGCTGAACCGTAAAGGGGCTCCGTTATATGCCAGCTATTTTGGCGGGGCTCCTTCGTATGAGCATGTCGATGGAGGAACATCGCGCTTTGACCCGGAAGGGGTGATTCACCAAGCGATCTGCGCGGGATGCGGCGGGAATAGCGCCTTGCCGGTTTTTCCCCATAATGCCTATTCTCTCACCAATAATGCCGGCAATTGCAATATGGCCGCGGTCCAAATTGCCTTTGCTCTGCAATCGGCGGACGTGGATTTGAACCTCGCAGCGGACACTCTGTGCGCAGGGAATCAAGCCTTCTTATCGGGAACCTTGGGCTTGGCCGATTCGGTCTACATCGATTGGGGAGATGGAAGTATTGTGGGCGGAAACATGCAGCCCCCATACAACCACACCTATGGACTGGCTGGGCCCTTTGTAATTACCGTGGAAGCCTATGACACCGTCTGTGCGACCCAAGCAAGTCAGCAGATTTCCATATTTATCTCTACGCCTGATCCGCCTAAAGCGGCGATGAATCTTGTGTATGATCGGTGCGACACCGCGCTGCATGTGGAACTGCATCCCACAGATTCATTGGTTAGCCAGGCCCTTTTGGTTCTCTGGGGAGATGGAAACAGCCATTATGAAAGGATGCAGTGTCCTTTAATTCATGATTATCGAGGAATATATGGTCCAATCACGATCACCTTGATTG
This sequence comes from Flavobacteriales bacterium UBA3431, assembly GCA_002381225.1. Taxonomy (GTDB): domain Bacteria; phylum Bacteroidota; class Bacteroidia; order Flavobacteriales; family Schleiferiaceae; genus TMED14. Next base: position 24,934 of record DFSS01000051.1, read on the forward strand.
CCCTGGATACCCTCTGTGGCGCGGCGGATACCGCCTATTACGTGGTGACATTTCGTCCTCCTTTGGGCGAAATCAATGGAGAAGTCCTGGTCAATCCCTGTGGAAATGAGCCGCTCATGTATGGGGAGGCCTATGCCAATTATGCCACCCAAATATTATGGTATCCCGCGGGATTTTCCTCCCCGCCTCTTCGAGGTAGGGAGCGCTTTTGGACCGTAGGAGGCCCTGGAGAATATACGGTGGCGGTGGTGGCATGGGACAGTCTTTGCGATCGCCGAGATACGGTGTTTTGGACCTATGAAGTGCTCCCTATAGATGATCCGGATGCCATTCAGTTCCCCAATATGTTTAGCCCCAACACCGATGGGATCAACGATGCGTTCCGCTTGAGCGAATCCGGGGCCCAAGCCCTCTCAGACCTGGCGCTCACGGTGTATGACCGTTGGGGCCAAAAAGTCTTTGCGACGACCGATCCGGCCTTCGCCTGGGATGGCCGATTCCGAAATCGTCCCTTGCTCGACGGGGTGTATTTTTACGTCGCCCAATGGACTACGAGCTGTGGAATCTCTGGAGAGGCCCACGGAGCTGTCACCCTCAATAAAACCCTACCCTAATCATCCTCGCATGACCGCCCTAGTATACCACAATCCCCGCTGCGGAAAGAGCCGTGAATCCCTCGAATGGTTGGCGGCGAAAAACATCCCCTATGAAGTTGTTCGGTACATGGATGAACCCTTGACGTACGCAGAATTGGATGACCTCTTGCAGCGTATGGATATGGATCCCAAGGACCTTGTCCGCACCCAGGAGGCCGAATGGAAGGAGCACTTTGCCGACAGCGAACTGGAGGACGAGGAAGTGATTTATGCCATGATTGAGTACCCCAAACTCATGCAGCGCCCCATTGTAGCCATCGGAGACAAAGCCGTTGTGGCGCGTCCCGCGGAGCGGATTGCGGAAATTTTGGGCTAGGAAGGCTCGCGCTTTGCGCTGAAGCTAGAGGTCCGTCAGCACATATCTTCTGGACGTACCCACGCATCGAACTCTTCGTTGGTCACGTAGCCCAATTTCAGCGCTGCTTCACGGAGGGTGCTGCCTTCGGCGTGGGCGGTCTTGGCGATTTTGGCCGCTTTGTCGTAGCCAATGTGGGGATTGAGCGCCGTGACGAGCATGAGGCTGTTTTCCAAGTGCTTTTGGATCACGGGGCGGTTGGCTTGAATGCCTACGGCACACTTATCTGCAAAACTGACGCAAGCGTCCCCAATGAGTCGGGCGCTCTGGAGTACGTTGGCAGCGATCACGGGCTTGAACACGTTGAGTTCAAAATGGCCCGTTGCACCACCGATGCTCACCGCAACGTCATTGCCCATGACTTGGGCGGCGACCATGGTGAGGGCTTCCGGCTGGGTGGGGTTCACTTTGCCGGGCATGATGGAGGAGCCGGGTTCGTTGTCGGGAATGACGATTTCACCAATGCCGGAGCGGGGGCCGCTGCTGAGCATGCGAATGTCGTTGCCGATTTTCATGAGCGATACTGCCACGCGCTTGAGGGCGCCGGAGAGCTCGACCATGGCATCGTGGGCGGCGAGAGCTTCAAACTTATTGGGGGCCGTTACGAAGGGTTGCCCGGTAAGTTCCGCGATTTTGGAAGCCACACGCTCCGAGTAGCCTGCAGGCGTGTTGAGACCGGTGCCCACAGCAGTTCCCCCGAGGGCGAGTTCCGCGACCATGCCCAACGCATTTTCGATGGCGCGGAGGCCGTTGTCGAGTTGCTGGACATATCCGGAGAATTCCTGACCCAAGGTGAGGGGGGTGGCGTCCATGAAGTGCGTTCGGCCCGTTTTGACGATGTCATGAAACGCCTCACTTTTCGCCGCAAGTACAGAGCGCAAATGCTTCAAGCCGGGTAGCGTCACTTGGACGACCTGGAGGTAGGCCGCAATGTGCATCGCCGTGGGAAAGGTGTCGTTGGAGGACTGGGACTTGTTGACGTCGTCGTTGGGGTGAAGGACCTTGTTGGCGTCGGTCAGCGCACCACCTTGCAAGACATGGCCGCGGTAGGCAATCACCTCGTTGCAGTTCATGTTGCTTTGTGTGCCCGAGCCCGTCTGCCAAATAACCAAGGGGAATTGCTCGTCCAGCTGGCCGGCGATGATTTCGTCGCAAACTTGGGCGATGAGCTGGGCTTTTTCAGAGGATAGGACGCCGAGATCAGCATTGGTCAACGCCGCAGCCTTTTTCAAGTAGCCAAAAGCGTGGATGATTTCCTTGGGCATGCTGCCTTCGGGACCAATCTTAAAATTGTTGCGGGAGCGCTCGGTTTGGGCCCCCCAGTAGACGTTAGCGGGGACATGGACTTCGCCCATGGTGTCCCGTTCAATGCGTGTGCTCATAATTACAAAGGTAGTATTCCGGGGGTGCTTGCTATGCCCATTTGGAATGTATCTTTGTCACAAATTCAAACGCTCAACCATGAAATTCATCGGATTCCTCCTCGCCCTATTGATCATCCTCACAGGATTCAGCATGCTCCTATTCTTGGGCTTGTTTGTCGGCTATTGGTTGACCCTCGTGGGTTTGGAGCGCGTAGCGCCCAAGTTCGTCTACAAGTGGATTGGCCACGAAGAATAATTCGACAGAACGCCTTTGATCGGGATGTACCCCGTCTAGATACCAAAAAAACCGCGCTGAAAGGCGCGGTTTTTTTATACGGTAAGGTTCCCTTGGTGCGCTTTACACGTGCTTGTCGCCCAACTTGACTTTGACATCGTTGACGTACTGCTTGATATCTTGTTCCTTGTCGCGGGGGCAGATGAGCAGTCGGTCTTCCGATTGAATCACGATAAAGTCTTCTAAGCCATCAATGACCGCTACCACATGGTTGGGCACGGAAAAAATGTTGTTGTGGCTATTGTAGGCCAGGACATTGGGCCGAACGCCGGTGTTGCCGTCTGAATCTGGCACGCGTTGATCGTGCACCGCGCCCCAAGATCCCAAGTCGCTCCACCCAAATTCGGCGGGAAGCACATAGACTTGGTTGGCCTTTTCAAGAATCCCATAGTCGATGGATTCATTCGGACACTGCGAATACATGCTTTCAATAAAGGCCGCTTCGCTGGCGCTATTCAAACTCTCCCATCCCGCATCAAAGGCGCTGTAAACTTCGGGCATGTAGCGTTCGAAGGCGCTGAGAATGGCGTTGGCATTCCAAATAAAAATACCCGCGTTCCAGAGAAACTCCCCGGTGGCCAGGAAGGACTCGGCTAGTTCCCGGTTGGGTTTTTCAGTAAACGTTTTGACCGGCTTGATTTCGGCACCCAGATCGGTGTCTTCGTTCCTAAACTGGATATAGCCATAGCCTGTTTCAGGGCGGTGAGGGGTCATGCCCAATGTCAAAAGGACATTGTGGGCTTGGGTCGCCGCCAAACCGACGCGGAGGATGCGTTCAAATTCTTCCTCTTTTGTCACTAAGTGGTCGGCAGGGGTGATCACAAAATTCGCCAAGGGATCCCGCTTCTTCAATTTGAAGGCGGCATACGCCACACAGGGGGCCGTGTTGCGTCGCGAAGGCTCGGCAATGATTTGGGCGCGGTCCATGGCGGGAATTTGGGCCAAACATTGGTCCGCATAATCGGCATGGGTGACGATGTAAATGTGGTCGGCCGGAACTACGCGGGCCATGCGTCGGAACGTTTGCTGCAGCAGACTTTCGCCTGTGCCCAAAATGTCCAAAAATTGCTTGGGTTGCTGGGAGGTACTGGTGGGCCAAAAGCGGCTTCCGACCCCTCCAGCCATGATGACGGCATACGTATGTTCCATGACGGGGATGGAGTTTAGAGGACAAAGGTAAAAAATGCAGGAGGGTCGTACCTTCGCGCTTTGGAATTTTGAGATGAAAAACATCGTATTATTTGGCCCTCCCGGGGCAGGCAAAGGAACACAGAGCACCTTCTTGGTGGAAAAATTTGGTTTCGTACACCTCAGCACGGGGGATATCTTCCGTTTTAACATCAAAAACGCCACGGAATTGGGCACGTTGGCCAAGTCCTACATGGACCAAGGCAAGCTCGTTCCCGATGCGGTGACCATTGACATGCTCCAGGCCGAATGGAGCAAGTACCCCGATGCCGTCGGATTCTTGTTTGACGGTTTCCCCCGAACCCAAGCCCAGGCGGAGGCACTAGATGCCATTCTCGCCGAAGCCGGCCAGCAGATTTCGGCCATGATAGGCTTGGAAGTGCCGGATGAAGAATTGATGGCGCGCTTGCTCGAGCGCGGCAAGACTTCCGGCCGACCCGACGACGCCAACCCTGAGGTGATCGCCCAACGCGTGGCCGTCTACCACCGAGAAACGGCTCCCGTCCAGGGCTATTACGAAGCCCAAGGAAAATACAAAGGCATTTCCGGCGTTGGAAGCATTTCTGACATCGCCGCCGCCTTGGAACAAACCCTACACGCCCTTTAAGCGCCCCCCTATGGCCGATACCAATTTCATTGACTACGTCAAGATCTTCTGTGCCTCAGGCAAAGGAGGGGCGGGCAGTGCCCACTTCTACCGTGCCCGCGGAATTCCCAAAGGAGGTCCAGACGGAGGCGATGGCGGCCGTGGCGGCCACATCATTCTCGAAGGGAATAACCAAAGTTGGACCCTCCTTCACCTGAAGTACCGCAAGCACATCAAGGCGGTCATGGGCGGTGGTGGGAGCCGAAACGACCGGCATGGGGCCGATGGCGAAGACATCGTCCTGCAAGTCCCCTTGGGAACCATTGCCAAGGATGCCGAAACCGGTGAGCAGAAATGCGAAATCACCGAACACGGACAGCGTGTCATCCTCCTACCTGGCGGACGGGGCGGATTGGGCAACACCCATTTCAAAAGCGCCACCAACCAAGCACCTCACTTCGCCCAACCAGGCGAGGAAGGGCAAGAGGGATGGTTCATTCTCGAGCTGAAGGTCCTGGCCGACGTCGGACTAGTCGGTTTCCCCAATGCAGGAAAATCGACGTTGCTTTCCGTCGTGTCGGCCGCCAAGCCCGAAATTGCCGACTACCCCTTCACAACCTTGGTGCCCAATTTGGGCGTTGTGGAATACCGTGGATACAATTCCTTCATCATCGCGGACATCCCCGGTATCATTGAGGGGGCCAGCGAAGGCAAAGGATTGGGGCATCGCTTTTTACGCCATATCGAACGCAATTCTATGCTCCTTTTCCTTGTCCCCGCCGATGCGGCGGACCATGCGAAAGAATACGCCATATTGCTTTCTGAATTGGAGAAATACAACCCCGACTTGGTGGGCAAGCAGCGCTTGCTAGCCATCTCTAAGTCGGACATTCTCGATGCCGAATTGAAAGCGGAAATTTCTGCCACCTTACCCCCGAAGGTGCCTCATCTGTTCTTTAGCTCGGTGTCGGGCGAGAACCTTCAAGAACTGAAAGACTTGCTTTGGGCTTCGTTGAATCCCTAATTGAACTGGATCAAGCCGCCTTTTTGGCTTGGACCAACTGGGGCCCCGAATGGGTTGACCAGGTTTTTCGCGCTATCACGGCCCACGCGGGCACCTACCTTCTTCTTGCGGCCTTTGGCCTTTGGGGCTTTGCGCGATTGGCGGTCCACGAGGCCTTGTTGCTCATGGCGCTTGTCATCGCGGCCATTTCACTCAGTGATTGGATTTCGGTGCATGCGTTCAAGGACGTTTTTGAACGCTTGCGTCCGTGCCACGATCCGGCGCTTTCTGAACGCTTTACGCTGGCCGCCCTCAGGTGCGGCGGTTCCTATGGCTTTGTGTCCTCCCATGCTGCGACCATCTGGGCGGCTTGGGCGGTGGTGCGCGCGGCAAAGCCGGCGCGCTGGATTTTCCTTTTGGCGACGCTTTGGGCCCTACTCGTTTCCTACAGCCGGATTTACCTTGGGGTCCATTATCCAGGCGATGTTTTGGGTGGAGCGCTGCTGGGGGTTTCTAT
>DFSS01000051.1:31218-37141 GCA_002381225.1 Flavobacteriales bacterium UBA3431
GCGCCATCTGGGTATTCTTGGGAGGAGGCTTGGGCTCGGTAGCTCGTTGGGGCTTCGGACAGCTCAGTAAAGGCCTTTGGAACAACCCCCTTGCCGCGGTGTTGGGGACGTTCGCGGCCAACGTGATCGCTTGCCTTCTGTTGGGCTACATCTTGGCCAAACAACCCCAAGAACGGCAACTTTGGTTTTGGGCCGTCGGATTCTGCGGAGGCTTTTCCACTTTCTCGACCTTCTCCAATGAGGTCCTTGTGTGGCTGAGGGCGGGAGACTACGGCTGGGCGCTTGGATACGTTAGCCTATCCCTACTGGGAGGGGTGCTTGGCCTTGTCCTGGGGGCTCGCATGGCGTGAAGCGCTGTGCTGGGCTACCCCTATGAAACGCGGCTTAGCGATATAGGAGGACTGTACCGGTATACTCCACGGGGGAATCCCCAAAATCTACAATGAAAAGGTGCCAAGAATAGACGTCTTGGGGGCATTCGGGACCTTGGTTCTGCAATAGGCCATTCCACTCTTCGAGCGCATCGTCCGATTGGTAGACGACTTGGCCCCATCGGTTGGCGATAACCAAATGGTAGGTGGTAAATCCTGTCACGAAGGGGCGGAAGAATTCATTTTTACCATCGCCGTTCGGCGTGAAGGCGGTAGGGGCCCATATGTTCAGCACAGGATTGATCCGGACCCACACGCCCAGGGTGTCCCAGCAACCGTATTGGTTGACGGCAATACGCTGTACTTCAAAATTCCCGGTGTCGCTGTATTGGTGCGCAAAGAAGTCCGTCTGGGTGTAGAGCGTGGAGTCCCCCATGTCGAAGAAGTATTGCTCATTGAACAAAAATCCCCCGGCATCCACCGTCACGATTGGGGTGTAAATGCTGGTCACTGGCGGGGTGACCGTGAACGTACTCGAAGGCCTTGGATTCACCAGGACGGCTTCCGGATAGGAAACAAAAATGGTGTCGATGCAGCCTTCGTCCGTCCACATCCACAGCTTTACATCGTACAGACCGGCCTGCGTGTAGGTATGGGAAGGCATCGCCGCATGGCTGGTGTCCCCGTCCCCAAAGTCCCACAGGAAGAACATCTCGGTGGAGGCAGAGGCCTGGGGGTCAAAAAGATGGGTGTAGGGCTCGCAGCCTACGATACCGCTCAGCTGGGCGTCAATTTTGGGCCGCTGGTAGACCCGAATGGTATCAAACACCGTTTCTTCACAGGCTTTGGATTGGATGTACAGGCTGACAGGGTAGGCACCAGGCTGAGAGAAGGTGATGGGAGGTGGGAATTCTCCGCTGTAGCTCGCCAAATTTGCGTCGCCGGGCTGCCCAAAGGTCCACTCAATCGTTGCATCCGGATACCAAAATCCCGTGGGGGTAAACGCAAAGTTCTGCTCGTCCGCACAGACCCCTCCTGACCACTGTATCCCTGCGTTGATGGGGGGATAAATGTGGAAGACGACCTGGTCCGTATCCGCGCAGGGCCAGCCTGGATTGGCAATCAAGGTGACCACGTAGACCCCTGTGTCGTTAAACGTGTACACCGGGTTGGGTAAATTGGACGTATCCGTTGTGAGGTTGGGATCCCCAAAATCCCAGTGAAAGAACGTCGCATTGTAGCTGTCTTCCTGGAAGGGTACGGTGGTACCAATGCAAAGCTGGGAAGGGTCATCCACTTCTGAAATAATGTCCGACCAAATGGCCGCCTGGCACGAGGTTACATTGAACTGATAGTCTCGTCGAATCGTATTGAGCAACACGCCATCCCGCCATTCCTCCACACACATGGCCATAACGTATTGACCGAGTACAGTGATCTTGCCCTGAAGATGGCCCGTCGTCGGGTTCATGCTCAAGGGAGGGTTGCCTGGTATGGGGTTCGTGGTGGTATTGGGTGCCTTGTAGGGGATGACCGCGTAGGGAGGAGGGGCCGGTGGGCTGGGCTGGGGCGTATTGAATCCACCACCTTGGCCTTTTCCGCCTCCATGATAGAGATCACACAGCGAGTAATAAAGCGAATCCCCATCGGGGTCCGTGCAGGTTACAGGAACATTGAGGTACTCCTGTGAACACAATACGATGGGAGGGGTGGAATTCCACTGAGGGCTGCTGTTGCAGGTATCATTCGGTGGAATGCGCGTCGTCAAGGTCATCCCCCAGTCATCGGGATTATTGAGATTCGTGATGGTCGCATTGCGGCAGCAGCGCTGGTATGAAATGACATAGCCTGAGGCACGGGGCGGAAGGCTTTGAATGGTAATGTAATTCGCGTATTCCGTGCAGATATTCGGCGGGGCCTGGAGACAGGGGTTTCCCGTATTGGCAGGGAGGGGAATCGTCGCCCCTTTATTCACTTGCAAGTTGTAGAGCAGCTGACCGCTGACCCCGTCGTAAATACCAATGGAGGCCGTTTGGTCCAGTTGGGCTCCGGTGGAGTTGCAATCTCGGTATACGACCAGCTTTAGCTGGTACATGTTGTTGCCGGTACAGGTGTACGTGAGGTCTCCACCCACCAGATGCGCAGCCCATGTGGGGAAGGTACCGCCCACAATGAGGATCACCGCCCATAGGGCACGAAGCCACATGGTGCGATTAGGCATGGAGGACCACCTCCTTCCAGGGAAAAACCGGTGCGTACCCACAATGGTGAAGGTAGGCGAGGGCATCGGGATTTGGGTCGCAAAACAAGGCAAAGTCCCCACCCCAAGCGCCTAAGCTCTTCCCGCCCGCGTGAGCGCGCCCAGGGAGGGAAGCAAATCGGGGAAGAACGGGCGATTCGGCGCCTAAATGATCCGCCATAAACTGCTCATGCGCAAGGAGGTAACTCGCCCATTGGTCCGGACGAGAGGCTTCCAGAAGGTCCAGTGTAAGTTGCGTGGTATGGGCAGCGGCCCAATCGTCGCGAGTCTCATAGGCCTTCACGGCGGCTTGGCTATCGCGTTTTTGGCCCAAGTAAGCCAAGTACAGTGCCTCACTTGGCCAATGCTCCATGGAAACCCGGCGAACCTCAGACGTATTGCCACGGCGGCGGTAGAGGATGGCCCCGGAGGCCTGCGCACAGGCCACATCGTAGCCTGAACCCTGGGAGACCGCAAAGTGGAGGGCCATGGGGTCGACGCCCATCCATTGGGCGATCAAGGACGTCAAGGTACTTGAGCTTCCCCAGCCCCATGCACGCTCAAATTCGAGGACGGTCTCCACATGCCCTGTAGGCCACTCACTGCGTCCTGCTATTCGCAGGGCGGCTTCCATCGAGGTTCGGACCCAGCCGAGTTCGGGGGCCGATGCCACCTCGCCAGAAAGCCAAATCTCGCCATGGCAATCCCGGGCTTCCCAAGTGAGCGGGGCGGTGCCCGGGTGATGGGTCAGGTGTTGCCCTTTTCGTGTCGGGACAGCTAAGGCCCATGCGCCATGGAGCACCGTGTACTCAGAAGTGAGAAGCAGTTTTCCGTGGGCAAAGAAATGCGTCGTCCCGGCCATGATTAATGGGTTTCAGGAAGGGGAAGGCCGCGCAAGTCATAAAAGGCCTTCACGACATCCGCATGGTGCGGTACCAATTTGGCAAACTGGGCAGCGATGATTTCTTTTTCCGTTTCAGACGCCCCCAGCTGGTTGAGGATATTCAAAAGGTGCATTTTCATGTGCCCTTTTTGAATGCCCGTGGTGGTTAAGGCACGCAAGGCGGCAAAATTTTGGGCCAAGCCCGAGGCGGCCACAATCATCATCAGCTCATGCGCTCCGGGATTGCCGAGCATCTCTAGGGCCATTTTCACGAGGGGATGCAACTGGGTCAGTCCACCCACGGTTCCAAGGGACAAGGGGATTTCAATCCAAAAGCGGAAGACGCCATCCTCCACCGAACAATGGGTCAAACTGCTGTAGGAGCCATTTCGGGCCGCGTAGGCGTGGCAGGCGGCTTCAACGGCACGGAAATCATTGCCCGTCGCCAAAATGACTGCATCGATGCCGTTCATAATCCCCTTGTTGTGGGTCGCAGCTCGATAAGGTTCCACCTCCGCGATGCGGACCGCGCGATGGAACTTATGGGCAAATTCCGCGGCCGTCATGTCAGTGCCCTCCAGCATCTCCTCCATGGGGCAAGACACTTCGCATCGGACCAAGCATTCGGGGGTGTAATTGGAGAGGATGCACATGACCACATCCAGGGGTGAGTGGGCGGTTCTGGCGTCCTCGCGCGCACAAGCTTTGAGGACCTTGGCCATTTCTTCCAGACAGGAATTGATGAAGTTGGCGCCCATGGAGTCCCGCGTGTCAAAGCGGACTTCCACCTGATAGTACTCCGCGAGGGCCTCCGTTTTATCGACGAGGCGAATGTCCAAGATGCCTCCCCCACGCTTTTCCATGTTCGCAGTGATGTGCGCGGTGGAGGCCCGGATTTGGCTTAGATGGGCGTCAAACACCGCCTGCAAGGTCGGACCATCTCCTCCAAACATGAAGTGGATGTGGCCAATTTTAGTGGAGGAGAGGATGGACGAGCGGAATCCGCCTCGAGACATCCAGAACTGGGCTGATTTCGCGGCAGCGGCGACGACAGAACTCTCCTCAATGGCCATCGGCACCGTGTAGACCTTGCCGTTGATCAGGAAATTTGGCGCCACACCAAAGGGAAGGTAGTAGTTGGCTACGGTATTCTCGATGAATTCATCATGGCGCTTTTGGATCGCGGCATCCGCATGCATATAGCTCTGCATCAATGCCATGCCGGCATCGGGTTGGGCCAAATGGGCTTTGGCAAGCCATTCCATTTTGGCTTGCTTGGAGAGTTTTGAAAATCCTTTAATCCGTTTTTCCATGCGTCGTGAAGAATAGGTGCAAAGGTAACGCGCGCTGCGAGCCTTTGTTTTCCAAAGTCCGCAGCGCGCGTTTCAAAAGAGGGTGCCTGGATTAGCTCCAGAAGAAGGCGTACAGGGCGGTCAAGATGAGCATCAAGGCGAAGGCACCGATGTTGTAAATCGCATCTGTTTTGAAGGTCTCTTTGGTGATCGCGATGCCTTTCTCATCGTCTGCGCCGTGGTTTTGGCGGTAGGAGATGAAGGCGATGATGCCCATCGTTAGGAGGGCGGTGTAGCCCATTTGGTCCAAGAAAGGCAAGTCCACAAAGAGGGCTGAGTCCGACCAGCCTTTGGGGGCCACCTTGAAGTACATCGCAATGGGGATGGAGGTCAATGCGCCAATGATGGCTGCTTTGTTGGTGGTTTTCTTCCAGAAGAGGCCCAAGACGAAGACGGCCAAGATGCCTGGGCTGACCACGCCGGTGTATTCTTGAATAAACTGGAAAGCCTGGTCAATCCCGCCCAACAAGGGAGCCATGATGGAGGCGATGATGAGCGCGACAACGGCCGAAATGCGGCCCATGGAGACGGTTTGGCGGTCGGTCGCATCGGGCTTGATGTAGGGCTTGTAGATGTCCATGGTAAAAATGGTCGCGGTTGAGTTGAGCATCGAGGCCAAAGAGGAAACGATGGCTGCCGTCAAGGCCGCGAAGGCCAATCCCTTGAGTCCCGTGGGAAGGAATTGCAAGAGCCAAGGATAGGCCTTGTCCGCTTGATCCATACTCGGCATGTTGGATTGGGCCGCGTCACCGAGGCTCGCTAAGATGGCCGGATCATGGATCATTACATAGGCTGCGATTCCAGGAATGACCACAATGATGGGGAGGATGAGCTTGATGCCCGCGGCCAGGAGAATACCTTTTTGAGATTCGCGCAAGGATTTGGCGGCCAAGGTTCGCTGGATGATGTACTGGTTGAAGCCCCAGTAGTAGAGATTGGCAATCCACATGCCGCCCACCAAAACGCCAATGCCGGGCAAGCTGATGTAATCGGGGCTGGATTTATCCAAAATCATGGCAAATCGTTCGGGCGCGGCATCCATGATGGTGGCCATGCCGCCCATGAATCCTTCCCCGCC
>DFSS01000058.1:0-11412 GCA_002381225.1 Flavobacteriales bacterium UBA3431
TTGTTTGCCGTCATTTGCGGACTCATTTCAACGTTTTGGTCCGATTTTGTATGCAAATTGTATGCAAATAATGAAAAAAGCACCTACGTCTTTCGATGTAAGTGCTTGATTTTCAGTGTGACCCCGTCAGGATTCAAACCTGAAACCTTCTGATCCGTAGTCAGATGCTCTATTCAGTTGAGCTACGGGGCCAAATCGCAGAAGGACCAGCCTTCGTTGAATGAGGGTGCAAATATACGCCTTGGCCAGGATTACCAAAGCAGTGCGTAAAATTATTTAGCGACGTTTTCGGGCCGCACATAAGCCTGTGCTCCTAAGGAAAAGAAAACCAACTGTTTACTTTTCATCCTCTGAATCAATGATCTCTTCGAGGCCATCCAAAAAGCGCTTCATATTTCCCCTCGTGGTGGTAACGTAGGTATAATAAGGCAATCCGTCTTTCGCGGGAAGAGAGCGCTTCTTGGTGTCGGTCGCCAAGATGGCATCCATGTAGGACTTTTCGGTACTGTAAAAGCGCAGGACATTGCGTTTGAAGAAGAAGTAATGCTCCAGATTAGGGTTCAAGTACAAGGAGAATTCATCGCCTCCACGGCGCTTGCGCAACTCGAGGACCCCTTCCACATAGCGGTGAACAGCGTTTCCGCTTACCCCACCCACCCCAAGGGCCCCTTGACTGCGGAAGGCCCGCAGGTTCTTATCCCAAAGAAGATCCACCTCATCAAAATAGAGGGTCTGCCGGAGCTCGCGGGGCAACTTGTCATCCGTCGAGGCCGCATAAAAGCGATCTCGGTCTCTCGGGGTCATGAGGCGATTGAGGCCTTCGAGAAGGTAATCATTGGCCCAATCCGTGCTGAGGCCTCCCATACCCGGGCCCATTTCCTGGGGCAAGGCTTTGAGAATATCCTCCTGGAAGACAAAGTCCATGGTCACCGCCGCGGTTGCACTGAGTTTGTTTCGGTACAAATCGTGTTCGATATGCCCGAAGGCACCCAGTTGGACCCGCCCCATTTTAGCACCGAGCGACAGCTGCCCCATACCCGTTACGGTGCACTCCTTCGTACTGAAGACCAAATGATTATCCGGAGCGTTGGGGTCCAGCAGTCGGCGGCGCGTCGTGACAACATAGGCATCTTCTTCGGCATCATAGAAAAGAATGCCGCGGGCACTAATGAGCTCTACGGCGATGGACGGGTTGTTTCGGCGTATGAACGCGGTGTAGGGACTCGCAGAGTCCTGCATCAAGTAGATCCCGCTGTATACTTTGTGCGCAGGTCGCGCCGTGTCGGGGTCCGGTAGATCGATGACGATATCTAGGGGGTCGATTTGGGTGGTCGTCATGATCCAATCGGTCTCCAATGCGGGACAATTCGTGACAATGTGGATTCGCCCGCGAACGGTGAGCATCGGATCAATGGACTCCATGTTGACGATACCGTAGTATTGAAAATGAGGACTTAACTGAAAACCCGCTTCTTCTACCAGTTCCCCTTGAGCCACCACGTGGTCTAGACTGTCGACATCAATACGCCCCATGGGAATGGGCCAAATCTTCCCGAGTTCATCCGTGTATTGGTATTCCCCCGCACCGTAGAGATCATTGCGGCCCCGCACTTTGAACTCAGCTTTTTCGATTCGGTGATACCCGCCTATCCGCGACGCTAGCAAGGAGGCGTTTTTGAGCGGACGCATGTACGCCGCTTCTTCGATGGTGACTCGTCCGCTATCGGGGAAAACGCGCGAGTCCGCCACATCTATGTTCGGCACGCCATAGGCTTCTAAGATGCTGGGGAGCAGAAAGAATTCGGCCCGATGCGCAAGGAAGTTTAGCCCCTCCTGCGACGCACGCGTGCTGGTCATCCGCGCCTCTATCCCGGATCCCTTTTGGATGGAGATTTTCTTGGCTCGGATATCCCAATCTGCCTGGTTCATGTCGGCCTCATATTCATTGCGAGGAAAGCCAAGGCTCGCATCTCCCCCAAGCAACTCAAAATGCCCACTATTCTTGGCAAAGTCGACCATGGCCGTGGCGCGCTGCATCTGGAAACCCCAGGCCAAATCCGGAGCCGCCCGCACGCGAAAATCGGCCTTGCCCGATTCTACCCATTGGGCGTGCATGCGAATGAGTCCACCTTCAAGTTCGGCATCATCAAACGCCAGCAATCCCCGTGCCTCCAAACTCCCGGGTTGATACGTCAACCGCCCCGTTGCGGTCATGGGACGTTCCGGATACGTCGTAAAGGCTTGGCTCATACTCTGCGACCACCAGGTTTTCTGATAGGGCAACCAATGCATTGAAGCATCCGAACCTTCAGCAGATGGATGCCCACCTCCTCGCGGAGGCCCCGCCACGGAGGCGAGCGTGTATTGCCCTTGTCCCCGAGCAGAATCGGGGAAGAGCACAAACTCAGATGAGTGCCCCCTGGACTGCTGATAGACCAAATCCCCATCCACGCGCAAGCCCGCGATGGAAAGCTGGACTTTTCCCTGCGCTTGGCCCGCCCCCTGATAGGCTCGCCAACCCTCAGGACCGGTTTCCTCGGTAAAACCAAGTGAATAATCCCGTTGTACACGGATATCCTGGCGCTTGACCGGAAAGATGCCCGCAGAGGTGAAGCTCCCGCCAAAGACCAATCCCTCGGTGGATGTGTTATCCAACGAGTCAATGGTAAAGGGGTCGATGTTCACGAAGAAGTTGGAGCGTTTGTACACGCCCCCATAGGCTTTGTCGTAATAAATCTTTGCCGGGGCGGCGGACTTAAAAATGGGATACTCGGGGTACCGGAGATAGCTGGACTTATTCGTGGGGTAATCAATCCATAGTTCCCCAGAAATGTCCTGAATGGTGTTTCGAACCCGGACCAAAGGACGCGTTCCATCGACCGCCAAATCAAAGCTGGGCACCGAAAAGCGCATGGAGTCGATCGCCGGCATGTTGAACTGAAATAGGTCGTAGTTGAACTTGTTTTCACGACTGTAAAACGTGAAGCGCCCCGCCTCAACCCTGCCGTCAAAATCAAAGTTTAAACCCTTGTGAATCAACACTTTTTGCTGCGTAGGGTAAAGTGCTACTTTTTGACTATCTGACAGGGCAATGGTCTGCACCCCCACCACCTCCATATCAAAGTTGAGCAAGGACAATCGGGCATTCATGCCCTGCGCCACCTCTGATACGAACCGAATCACATCGTAATCTCGGCGGTTGTCATGATTCAATATGTACTCGCTCGTTTTGGGAAGAACATCAATCAAGCCCTTTTCAATGTCATAACGGACAAAACCCTGTACCGCAAGCTCCATCATAAACCGACCGCAGGGTTCTAGCGGCATACCCAAGCCTACCGCCATGTCGTACAAGGTGATGTTCTCGTTCCCAAAGGCGATTCCCACTTGATCCACTTTGACCAAGGGATTTTCCAGGCTCAAGCCTTGCAGCGAAGCATAGCGAGCACTTCGGAAGTATTGATCCGACTCCAGGACCATGGGTGAGCCGCTCCCCATATTTAGACCGCCCAAGTATATACTCGGGTCGGTGACTTTCCATTGGATTTGGTCCAACTCCATGACCAAATTGTGGTAGCTATCCACGTAGGGCGTCATGGCCAACCCTTCATCCGGCCGATTGATGCGCAGAAGTTGACCAATGGGATCATACTTCACCTCACTCTTGAGGTGGTAAATGCTGTCCGAATCTCCCAAGCGAATGATGATCTCTGACGTGGGACTGAGCAGTTCGTCGGACCGAATAACGAAGCGCTCCGATTTGAGCTCCAACACTTTGGTGCTGTCGTAGGTAAAGGTGAAGCGGGCCTTTTGCTCGGGCGAACCCGAAGCAAAAAAACGCTGTCCGATGATCGAGAAGCCCCCCCTGTAATCCACGCCCTCAAAAAAATCATCGATTTCAATGTTCTGGTCGTAGGCCTCAAAGCGGGGATAAATGGCGTTATCCGGGGAGTTGCGTCCGGTCAACCGATCTTCAAATCCCCCCAAAGAAAGAATGGGTACCGCCTCCCCAATCATCCCTTCCTTCATGAAGGATGAGGTGAAAAGTGTCACGGAATCCACCTGAATACCCGGCGTATGCAACGCGGCCTCCCAGCGTGGGAAATTGGCATAAAGCTCCCCCGGACCAAATCCGGCACGCAGCCATTCCACCCGACCGCCCAAGGCCTGAGCCACCCCTGTGATGGGATTGTACAACAGTTCCACCTCCGCCACTTCGATGCTGTCTTGCTTCATCCGGCCGAGCAGCCGCCCCTCAGTTAAGCGGAACAAGGCCGTATCCCCGTCATTGGCCGGAGACACCTCCAAGAGCCCGTCCAGGTACCACCAGCTCAGCTGCCCATCATCGTACAATCGAATGGCCAAGGGATTGGTTGCATCGCTAAGACCCTGGTAGGTGTGTAAAAAGGTCTCCATTTCCTTCCGTGAGGCGCGCTTGAATTCCCGCTCCAACTCCAGGAAAAAGCGGTCGCTTTGGCCCTGCTCATAGTGGCCGGCAGGCCAACTCCAGGTTTGGAAAAGTTGGACGAGCTCCAACCAGGGCTCCGTGGTCACAACACGGCGGCGGAGCATTTCACGGGCCACACGCATGAAGGCTTCCCGCTGGGCGCCATCCCCATCCCAGGTTGGGTCTAGAAAATACGGTTCGAAGGCCGCAAGGATGGGCTCTACCTCCTTTTTCCCCACCAACTCAGTCAGGTGCTTCGAAAAATCCTTGGCAAAATCGCCGGGATCTTGACCAAAGGCCCGAACCGACTGCCCTTGGAGCGGTCCTGCCAAGCAAAAGAGGGTGAAAAAAAGTGTCCAAATTAGACCCCGAAGGGATCCAAACTTATGGTCAGGAGTGGGTGGTTTGGTCATGGGGTTGATACACCAAAGTAAGGCGCATCCAGCCGTCTTTAGCCGCCTCCCCCTGGCTTTGATATCCACAACGTTTTGCACATTCTAGCAGGACGGGTACGTCCGCCGCATAGAAGCCACTGAGGTACAACTTGGCACCGGGCCGGCTGACTGACGCATAACACTCCATGTCGGCCAGTAAGATGTTCCGATTGATGTTGGCATAGACGATATCGTAGGGACCCTCCGCCACAGCCCCGGTGGCGAGTAAGTGGGCGTCCCCCGCCCAGATTGCCAAGCGGTCTTGGAGACCGTGAATATCTGCGATCTCTTGAGCGTTCTCCGCAGCGAATGGATCAATTTCAATTCCTACCGCCTTTTGGGCACCCGCTTTCAACGCCAAAACGGCCAAAATTCCTGTCCCGCAGCCCATGTCCAGGATGCGGGCGCCTGCCAACAACCCGGAAGCCTCCCCTTCTAGAACAGCCTCCATCATCAAATAGGTGGTGGGATGGTGGCCTGTACCAAAAGCCATTTTGGGCACCATCTGAATCACATGACGGAAATCCTTCGGGTCTGGTAGGTCATGAAACGGCGCCCGAACAAGCACTTCCTGTCCAATGGTCAGGGGCGGGAAATTCGATTCCCACTCTGCATTCCAATTCTGATGGGCCATTTCGGCCGTGGTCCACGTGAGGCTTCCGACCGAAGCGGCCATGGGCACATCGGACAGCGATAGAGGCTGGTACTGGCTCGCCTCGATGTAGGCCTTGACGACTAAGCCTTCGGTCGTGACGGATTCCACCGGGAGGGCGTCTAAATCCACCATGAGCAGCTCTGCCGTCACGGAAGACGCGCAGGTGAAGGTCACTTCGATGTAATCCACTTAGGAAGCCTTGAGCAATTCCACCAGGGCGATGAAGTCCGCAGCGACCAATGAAGCGCCGCCAATCAGACCTCCATCCACATCGGGCTGAGCAAAAATTTCGGCGGCATTCGAGGGCTTGCAGCTGCCCCCGTAGACAATGGGCATATCGGATACCCCAAACGTCGCTTCCATCTGGGCGCGGAGGTAGGCGTGAACTTCTTGGGCTTGGGCCGCTGTGGCAACCTCGCCTGTGCCAATCGCCCAAACGGGCTCATAGGCAATCACGCAATCCGACATGTCCTCGGGATTCACCCGGGCAAACGCCGCATGCAATTGATTCCACGTATCCTCGAGGTAGGTACCCGCCTTGCGTTGAGCCAACACCTCCCCGACACAAACGATGGGAATCAACTGATTTCGGAGCGCCGACTGAACTTTTTCTGCGACATCTGAATCCGTTTCACCAAAGTATTGGCGGCGCTCTGAATGCCCAATAATCACGGCATCCACCTCCGCATCCCGAAGCATAGCCATGGACACTTCGCCGGTAAATGCTCCGCCATCCGCGGCATGCCCATTTTGGGCAGCTACCGCAATTTGGGCGTTTTCCCACAAAGCATGCACGGTCTGGGGCAACTGCAAAAAAGGCGGGGATACCACGACGCGCACGTCGCCCACGACCTCAGCGGGCAATCCCTCGATCAGGGCTTCCATTAAGTCTGCCCCTTCTTCCAGGGTGTTGTTCATTTTCCAGTTGCCGGCGAGGAGTTTCATAGGTTCGGGGATTAAATAGAAAGAGCCGCAAAATTCGGGGTTTTCGGCGGGGTGGACAAGTGCGAATCTGCCTACGAGGCAATCCGCGGATCAATCCATCGGTAAGCCCGTTCTACCGCCCACTGAATGCCCACAAAAACGGCTGAAAGGGCAAGCACGCAGCCCATAACTACGGGAAAATCGCGGGACTCCAGCGCGTCGACCATCAGTTTGCCGGTGCCATTCCAACCAAAGACGGACTCTACAAAAACGGCTCCTGAAAACAATCCGGCGAGCCAGCCCGAAACGGTTGTTACCAGCGGATTTAGTGCGTTGCGCAGCACATGCTTTTGAAGAACCACGCGGCGGGAAAGCCCCTTGGCATACGCCGTTCGGACATAGTCTTGGGCCATAACCTCGAGGGCCGAAGAGCGCATCATTTGGGCTATCACACCCAAGGGACGAACCCCGAGCGTCACGGCAGGTAAAATGGCGTTTTGCCACTGCAAGCGGTAGCCCTCGCCGAAGTCATCCATGACCCAAAGATTGCCGGTCATCGGCAAACCGGTCCAAGGCGCCAGGACAAAGCCAAAAATCCAACCAATGAGCACCGCCGAAAAGAAACTGGGCATCGCCATGCCGGTGGTCGACAGAAAGACCACGAGCCGGTCCAACGCCGTCCCCTGGCGCACGGCCGCAAACAAGCCCATAGGAATACCGAGCAGCAGCGCCAAAGACATCGAAAGCAAGGCTAGCAACGCCGTATTGGGCAAGGTGTCGGCCAACATGGACGTCACGGGACGGCCCTTTTGCTGGTAGGATGTTTGGAGGTTGGGCCAGCGCAGCCCCCATCCTCCGTCAGGCCGGGTACCCACCGGAATCAGGCCACCCACATAGCGGCCATACTGAATATACAATGGTTGGTCCAAGCCGTATTCGGCGCGGATGGACGCCAAGGCTTGGGGGTCTTCTACTTGACCCAACATCATGCGGGCGGGATCCCCCGCTACCGAGTGAAACAGGAAGAAAACCAAGGTGGCCACCCCCAAAAGGACGATGATGGACTGCACCAAGGACTTCCAGCGACGCTTCATTCAGGCCAAACTATATTGCTGCCATCCAGAAAGATAGCATCATTGTAATGCCAGTGCTTTTGAATGATGCCATGTTCCAGAAGGGTTACCCCTGGGTTGGAACGCTGTACCGTTTTCAGGGCGGTACCATCCATCACAGCCCAGGGAAAAAGCGCCCCCGTTTCGCTCAGAAGCTCCTGAATTTCCTCATCGCTAGAGGACGTCATACCTACAACCTTCTGGACCTTTCCCTTTTGGATGAGAACGTTTAATTCGTGCACCAATCGGACCACTTCGGCCCGGTTCGCTTTGCTCAAATCATAGGCAAGCAACCAGAGCACCTGGGGCCCCGAAACAAACTCCTCCGTTCGATCCTCCCCTTGGATGACGATGGAAAAATCATGAATGGGCGGCTCATAGCCTTCCGCAATCTTTTTGCTGTACGTGCCATCCTCCATGATCGTGTAGTCGGATTTCTCATACCACTTTTCGTCAATGTAGGCCGTGCCGGAAACCTCGACGCGGCTGCCGTCAGGGGCTTGCAAGGTGAAGTAGGTCTCGTATTTGGGTGGCTCTAAACCAAGCTCTTCCGCTGACTTCATGGCCATCAAGACATCCGTGCCTCGCTTGTAGGCGCGGAAATCCCAAATAGGCCCATGGCTGAGCACATGGTTGGTAAAGAGTACGCTGAACACCAATGCACCCGCCATATTGGCTTGATTCCAGCGGATGGGCAGCCAAGGTTTAAGTTGATCTCGGCCCCAAATGAGCAAGGCAATTAGCACACTCAGCACCACATCCTTGCTGAAGCTCTCCCATGGCGTCAAGGGAATGGCATCCCCAAAGCACCCACAGTCCGTCACTTTGTTGAAATAGGCACTGTAGAAGGTCAAGAAGGTGAAAAAGCCCATCATTCCCGCGAGACTCCATAGGGTAAAGCGCTTAAAACAACCCAGAAGCAAGAAGACCCCGAGCATCACTTCCAACACGACTAAAAACACCGCTAAATGCAAAGCCCAGGGCTGCAAAAAAGGCAGGTTCAAAACGTCTTCGCCGAAGTATTCTTCCAGTTTAAATCCGAAGCCCACGGGGTCATTCATTTTGATGACCCCACTAAAGATGAAGAGCCCTCCCACGAGCACACGCGAGACTTGTGTCAGGATGTTTTTCATGCTGGAAATTGAAGTTTGATCAAGGCAAAGGCTGCGTAGTTGACCATGTCCTGGTAATTGGCGTCAATGCCCTCACTGACCAATGTCTGACCTTGGTTGTCCTCGATTTGTTTGACACGAAGCAGCTTCTGAAGGATGAGGTCCGTCAAAGAGGAAATCCGCATGTCGCGCCATGCCTCCCCGTAGTCGTGGTTCTTGGCTTCCATTAGGTTCTGGATAACTTCCACTTGGGCATTGTAGGCAGCAAGCGCCTCGTCAGCCGTCATGTCCGGCTCATTGGCAATGCCTTTCTCCATTTGAATCAGGGCCATAATGCTGTAGTTCACGATGCCAATGAATTCACCTTCCATCGGGTCAGCGACCTTCTGAGTACCAGCCATTTGAATGGAGCGCAGGCGATTAGCTTTGATGAAAATTTGATCCGTCAAGGAGGGCAGCCGAAGGATGCGCCACGCGGTTCCGTAATCCTGCGCCTTCTTGGTGAACAATTGACGGCATTGGTCGATGACCGTTGCGTATTCGTGTGCGGTGTTTGCCATGAGTATCTTTAGGAGGTGAAAGGTACGATGTTCCGCTCTTTTTCTCTGCCCATCGCGGGCCAAACGTGGTCCGCCAACCGCCCCGTCATCGTGGGCATTCTCAACACTACGCCCGATTCTTTTTACGAGGGAAGCCGAGTCGCCTCCGCGGATGCGGCGGAATCCCACGCAGAGGCCCTACTCGCTGGAGGCGCCCAGTGGCTCGACGTAGGGGGCTGCAGCACCCGCCCGGGGGCCGAAGTTCCCAGCTTGGAAGAAGAATGGAACCGCGTGGAGCCAGCTTTGCAGCGTTTGGCTCAACGCTTTCCCGACGTACCCATCAGTATTGACACCTTTCGGGGGGAGATCGCCTACCGGGCTCTAGCCCAAGGCGCACACATCATCAACGACGTATCGGGGGGAAGTTTGGACCCGACCATATGGAACGTGGCCGCCCAATCGAAAGCACCCTACATCCTCACGCACTACCCTGCCGGACACCGTCCCAGCACCATGCAAGACGTTGCGCTGACACCGGAAAACATCATGGACGACCTCCTACAATACTTTCACCGCCACTTGCGCGAACTCCGCCAGCAAGGCGTAGACCATGTCCTGCTGGACCCAGGATTGGGCTTTGGCAAGACCTTGGAAGGCAATTACCGGGTGCTCAAAGATTTGCCTTTATTGCAGGACTTAGGGGCTCCTCTTTACATCGGTTTGTCGCGGAAGAGCATGCTCTGGAAACATTTGGACCGTAGCCCTGACACCGTGCTGCCTGCTACAAGCGCCCTGCACCTATACGCTCTGGAGCGCGGTGCCCAAATCCTTCGCGTCCACGATGCGCAAGAAGCGGCAGATGTGGTGAAACTCTGGGAAACCTTGAACGAATCATGATGGGATGGACCCCGGTGCGCCGACGCGAAGCCCGCCGCCTTCTTGCCTGGGCGCTCCTGGTGCTCTTGCCCATGAGCGTGGCTTCTTGTGACGGCGAATTGAATGTGAGTTACGGCTACGAGTACTTGTTGCTTTTTTTTACTGTGAGCGCATACGGCGTGGTGTTCGGAGCGATAGGGCTTGGATTCCTGAGCTTTGGACTCGTTTCCATCTGGGGCCAGTCCGCCTATATGCGATGGTCCGCCACGAGCATCGCCCTATGGCATTTGATCATTGGGGCCATGATCTTGATGATTGCTGGCGACTGGATCTACGGGGCGGATGGATGGTTTCAAAAGCAGCTCTTTTTTCCCTTCTTTGGACACTATGGCTTCTTCTTTGAGGGCGAGTGGTTTTGGGTCGATGCGGGGGCGACGCTGCCCGATCTTTTCAACTCGAAGACCAATGAAACGGCCCACATGCTGGACGGAATCACCCCCCTCCCTCTTTTGGGCGCCGGTTGGTGGATCTGGCAAACCCTACAGGATCTGCGTTGGCACTATCGTGGGGGATCCCACCACCATCCCGATCCCGTATCGGCCGATGCCCAGGCCCGCCAGGATTCGGGAAACTGACGGTAAGGGCATTCAGTCAACTGCACGTGGCGCACCCCACGTGCCTTCCAAAAAGACGGGGCCTCCACCTCCCAAACAAACGATTGCTTTGCCAAGCCCGGGGTGGCAACCACGCGTGCGGAATCCCCACACCATTGGATCGACGCGATTCCGCGACCGCGGCGAAAGGCCATGTGGCCGGAGGTGGGAACGGGAATGCTTTGGTACATGAATGCCCCGGTGGCCAGCGCGGCAACGAACGTGAGCACCTTGTACCCTTTACCCCATGCCCAAAGGCCAACCATCGTGGACGCCAGCAAGGCAGCCATCGTCACATGAGTGGGATAGATCCCTTCCTTGAGTCCCCAGCCCGATAGGGAGATCAGGGCATCCAATGCCCACTCTGGGAAAGGAGCTTTCCATCCCAAGGAGGCGGCACCCAGCATAGCCAATGTATAGGGATAGATAGCAAGTAGGCAGGGCGTAATCAGCAAATTCGCAGGTAAAAACGCTCCCGGAAATTGATGGAAATACCAAAGAGTAAGCGGTAGGACCCCCCACTGAGCCAAGCAGGTGAGTTGAATCGCCTTTCCCCACCGCCGCCCGCGCGCTGGAGGCACCCACAAGAGAGCGGCCACCGCGGCCACAGATAGCTGAAATCCCACCTCCCAAACCCAGTCCGGACGGATGTACAGCATC
>DFSS01000058.1:11725-17555 GCA_002381225.1 Flavobacteriales bacterium UBA3431
CTGCGCATCATCCCCGCGATGGTCGCCATAGTCGCGGCTCGAACCGCAGAGGTTGGAAATCCAATGAAGGCGACGAAGCCCCAAACTCCCAAACCTACCAGCCAGGTAAGACGTCGGCGTTGGGCATAGCTACTCCAGCGCCCTAGAAAGGCCGCGACGCCCCAAAGCAATCCTACATGGAATCCTGAAATTGCCAGGACATGGGCCAAGCCCAAAGACTGTAGCGGACGCTTCAATTCGGGCCCCAAGGCCCGTGACTCCCCGAGGAATAGGGCATGGACCAACTGCTGGGCCCGCAGCGACCATCCCAGCCCCGCAATGCGTGCGTGCCAGGCCGCGCGCCAGCGCGCTGCCCCGCTCACATGCAGGCTATCCACCTCGCCTTTTTCGCGCCAGTGCGCTTCGCCCTGAAGCCCGAGGTTCCCCCAGACTTTTTGGGCGGAAAAGCCCCCAGGAAAGGTTTCGGAGCGGAAAGGCATCATGTGCCAAACACCCTCCACGCGACTTCCCAGAGGCCACGCCAAGCGAACGCGCCATAGGCCTCCCCAAGGGTCAACGGCCCGCTGCGCATCAAGAATCCAAAGTGGGCCCGCATAGCATTTCTCGTTGTCCAACCCAGGGATTCGGGGGACCGTGGCCACGGTGAGGTAGGTTCCTACCAAGAGCCAGATACTTTGCCGGTGCACGCTCCGCACGCGACCAACCAAGATGGCCATGCACCCGATCAGGATGCCGAGTAGCCACCCAGACCATTCCCAAGGAAAGCAGGCCCCCGCCAGGGCTCCGACCAAATAACTCATTCGGCCAAGATGGTCCTTAGGCTCGCTGTGTCTCGCTCAAAAAGCGGTAAAAATGGAATTAGGGCTGCATGGCCTCCCAGGGTACCAACTGGGTTCCGGGGTAATAAAAAGCCATGATTTGGGCCGCAGAATAGCCTTTCTGCGCCATCACATGGGCCCCCTCTTGGGAAAGACCGATGCCGTGTCCATAGCCTCGTCCGCGCAGGACAACGGTGGACCCGGCGTCTTCGATGGAAAACCAAGTGGACCGGAGCTTGTAATGCTCACGGATGGCCCGCAATCGGATTTTTTGGCCTTGATAATTCAGGTACTCGGCCCGGACAGGTTGTTGGTAGGAGCAAACAAAAGAGCGGAACTCCGAATCAGAGCTGCTCGCCTTCAGCCATCGAGCCATTTGGGTTAAGAAGGCTTCCTTGTCTAACGATTTGGTCCAATATGTTTGGGGGCAATTCAAGCTGAAGCTGTCCGGCACACTTTGAAGGTGACCCCGGGGGGAGAAATACCATTCCGAGGGCATTGTTTGCCCACCTGAATTGGCATGAAACAAGGCTTCAATTCCCCTTCCTGCCTCGTCCACCAGCACCAGACCACTTGTTTCCCGAACCGCTGCCTGCAAGCGTGCGCGCCGAGCGCTATCGACTGGCCATCCGTGGTAAACTTGGGACTGGACATCATCGGTGACAGCATAGCATTCACCTTGGTCAAAAAACTTCCGTTGATTTCGAGCGAACCAGGTTCGGGCCACGGCTGCCTGAGCCGCCCAGAGTTGCGGGTGTTCCAACCGCCCCAATTCGGCATGAACCACCCCCATGAGGTAGTCATCCATGCTCAGCACATTTACCGCTAAGAGGTAGGCGGAGCTGCGTGGACGAATCACTAGGACACCCGGGAGGTAGCGCTTGGTGCTTCGTGCGCCGACCAAATAATAGGGCTGTGCCGCAGAGACGGCGACCGAATCCGCGGCCACATCAGCTTCACCCTCGACACTGACGACCACCCCCCCTTGCCCGGGGCGGATTTGGTACGCATTTCGCTCCCACATCAGGCTTTCCCCTCCGCGGTAAACGACCAACTCCATGGACGCCCCACTGAGCAGAATCTGTGTCATGTTGCTGCCCGAAAAAAGTCGGACACGTACGTGAGGCACTTCGGCCATAGCCGAGCATGCCGCCAGCAGCAGCGCAAAACCAACGTGGAGGGATTTACAAGGAACGCGCATGTTGGACCACTTTAGGCATGGGATCGCCCAAGTCGATGGCCTGCCGGAGTTCAGCCACCGTTTGGACCCAATCGGGACGGGTCCATGCCTGAACCATCGCCTGAGTCAAAATGTCTGGGACACAACGGTCCTGCACGCACTCCGACACGGCGGGGCGGTCCAGGATGAGATTCACCAACGAGATGTACGGGACGCGGATGACGCGCTTTCCAATTTCATAGGACAGCCGAGAGGTCTTGTACGCCACCACCAAGGGAATTCCCCGGAGTGCAACTTCCAGGGTGGCCGTGCCACTTGCCACCAAGGCGCCCGAAACCCCTTGCATGCTAGGCACCCCACAGTGAATGGTCTCCAACGAGGCCGTTACTCCCAGTCGCGCCAGGATTTTCTGGTACGCACCAGGTGGGATGTGTGCTGGACGGTACCAGCGCACTTCTCGTCCAAGGGCTTGCGCCGTGGCCGCAAAAATGGGCACATGCTGGGCCCATTCTTGGGTCCGACTCCCGGGAAGGAGGGCGATGGGCCCTTGGGGATCCCAGCCCCCTAACGGGACACGAAAGGCCGCTGGATGCCCAAAATATGGAGCCACCACACCGGCCTTCGCCAGAAGGGGCGATTCAAACGGCAACAGGGGATAAACCGCGTCGAAGCACGCTTTGAGCGTGGCCAATCGGCCTAGCTTCCAGGCCCAAAATTGAGGGGATACCAGCTGAACCACTCGCGTGCCCTCACGGCGGAACCCTTGGGCATTTAGCCACTTGGCCAACCGCAATCCATATCCCGGATAGTCAATCAAAACGACGAGGTCCGGGCGTTCTTGAAGCAAGGCGCGCTTGATCGTTTGGTCGTTTCTCCAGATTTGAGGCAAATGGCGAAGGACTTCGGCAAAGCCCATAAAGGCCATCTTCTCCATGGATACCCGCGGCGCTTGGCCTTGCAACACCGCGCTCATGGCCGGTCCACCCGTGTAGGTGATGGACACGTGAGGATCAGCCGCGCGGAGGGCGGTTAAAAATTCGGCTCCGAGCACGTCGCCTGAGGCTTCCCCGGCGAGGACAAATACTTTTTTTACAGCCATTCCCACCGATAGTAGAGTGCTATCATGGAATACAACGCCGAAATGATCAAAATCATCTTGACCAGCTCATAGCGTCGCAGCATGACGCCAATGATGAGGTAGGTAAACTCAATCAGGATGGAAAAAATCAACACACGGTTGAGCAAGTAGGCCCATAAGTCCGGGTCAATCTCCGATACGGGCGGGAGGTCGGGGTACGTGGCCTGGAGGTAGGCCCAAATAAACCACGGGGTGCCCCCCGCGATGACCGCACCCATCCACGCCTCTAACTGATCACGACGAGGCCCAGGACTCATGCGTCGAGGAGGCCATGAACGGACGCCAAGGCATGGTGCGCCGTCAAATCAAATTGAATGGGCACCACGGATAGGTAGTGGTGTTCGAGGGCCCAGATATCCGAATCGTCCCCGCCATCCGAGTCGACAAAGGCCCCACGCATCCAATAGTACGGCTTGCCCGTGGGATCCTCGCGCCGATCAAAGTCCTCTTCCCAATGCCCCATCGTCTGACGGCAGACTTTGACCCCTGCGTAAGGCTGATCGGTGGCTTTGGGAATGTTGACATTGAGGCAAACGCCCGCGGGAAGACCTTTGGCCAGCACGGATTGAGCAATGCGTTTGATAAAAGGCTCGGCGGCGGAAAAATCGGCATCCCAGGCGTAATCGAGGAGGCTAAAGCCGATGGAAGGCACTTTTTGCATCGCCCCCTCTACCGCGGCCGACATGGTACCACTATAGATGACATTGACACTCGCATTGCTGCCATGGTTGATGCCCGAAACAATCAAATCGGGGCGGCGATCCAGGATTTCATGTACCGCCAACTTGACGCAATCTACGGGCGTACCGCTGCATGCATATTCCACTTGGGGTCCCGCATCTTGCTGGGTCGGAACGCAGCGCAACGTGTCGTGAATGGTGATGGCATGGCCCATGCCGCTCTGCGGACTATCTGGCGCCACGACGACCACGTCCCCAAGGGAATTCATGATGCGAATCAGCGTGCGGATCCCCGGAGCGGTCACTCCGTCATCATTGGTCACTAAAATCAGGGGTTTGGCGGTTTTTGTCATGCCTCAAAACTACATTTTGGCAGGGTATGTTCTACGGCACTGAATTTGTACTTTTCCACAGTAAATCAAACAGACCTATGTTTTTCATTATTCTCATTGTTTTCATGATTCTCGGTTTCGCGGTGCAAGCCCGCCTGAAGAATCGGTTTAAGAAGTACAGCCAAGAGCTCTTGCACAATGGCATGACCGGCGCCGAGGTGGCTCAAGCGATGCTGGACCACTACGGGCTAGGGTCCGTGCGCATTACCGGCGTTCCAGGCAAACTCACGGACCACTACAATCCCGCGACCAAGACGGTCAACCTTTCTCCCGAAGTCTATGAGGGCCGTTCGGTGGCCGCTGCCGCCATTGCTGCCCACGAATGTGGCCATGCCGTGCAACATGCGAATGCCTACACCTGGTTGACGATGCGCAGCAAGATGGTCCCTGTCGTCAACGCTTCAAGCCAAATCATGAACGTCGTCTTCTTTGCTTCCCTCTTCGGAATGGGGCTATTGGGTTTGGGCTACGACGGCATCCTACTTTTATTGATTGCCACACAAGCCGTGATTGCCGGCTTCGCCGTAATCACCTTGCCCGTGGAATACGATGCCTCACGCCGAGCGCTCGTCTGGTTAAAAGGGGCGGGAATTACCAACCCCCACAACCATGGCATGGCCGAGGATGCGCTCAAATGGGCCGCCCGCACCTACCTGGTCGCCGCCGCCGCCGCGGTCACGCAGCTCTTGTACTACGTGATGCTCTACTTGGGGCGCCGCGACTAAGTACACGATGCTACTGCGCCCTTTCACTCGGGACGACGCCGCGGGAATCTTGGCGATTTACGGACCTGTCGTGGCACATTCCTCCGCCACCTTTGAGTGGGAAGTACCCTCTCTCTCTGACTTTACTGAGCGCCTGGCACACATTGCCGGGCGCTTTCCATTTCTTGTGGCGGAAGACGACCAGGGAGGCATCTCCGGCTACGCGTATGCTACAACCCACCGCGATCGTATTGCCTATCAATGGGCCGTGGAAACCTCTGTCTACGTTGCCCAGCCCGGTCAGGGAGTAGGGCGAAAACTCTATGATGCCCTCCTACCCCAACTCACAGAACGTGGATTCTTGTGGGCCTATGGAGTGATCACTCTTCCGAATGACGCGAGTTTGGCCCTTCATGCGGCCTGTGGATACGAGGGGTTTGCCCGCTATGCGGATGCGGGGCAGAAATTTGGCCAATGGTGGGATGTGCAATGGGTCCGAAAGCAGCTGAACACCCCCCTTCCCCATCTTCCCGCGCCACGCTTTGAAGGGGCATCCGTTCCCGTCACACCTCCCACATCGCTTGAACAAAACTGAGGACCTATGCGTTTAACCCGTATGCAATGGATTCTTATTTCGGGCGCTGCGATCATCGCTGCCTACACAGGTTTTGCCTACACGCAGAGCAAGAAGCTCGACCGACCCAACTATGAAGTGGTCAAGCGAGATGGTTCCTTTGAAATTCGTGACTACGGTGCCCGATTGTGGGCCGAAGTTTCGGTTAGCCAGGCCGAATACGGGGCCATGTCCCGGGAAGGTTTTCGCCCGCTCGCCCGCTACATCTTCGGGGGAAATGAGAGCCAAACCTCCATGGCCATGACGGCGCCCGTTTCACTCATTATGGAGCAAACGGATCCGCG
>DFSS01000058.1:17861-20436 GCA_002381225.1 Flavobacteriales bacterium UBA3431
CTTCAGGAAGGCATTCGCTTCATTGAAGAACCTGCCCAGCGTTATGCGGTGCTTTCCTACGGCGGGCTGTTAAGTCAGGAGCGCAACATGGAATTTGGCCAGAAATTGAAGGCTTGGTGCGACGCGGAAGGACTCGTGATTGAGGGACCCCTAGAGGTGTATGGCTACAATGCCCCGTATGAGGTCATCCGACACAACGAAGTGGCCTACCCTATCGGCCGTCGGTAAGACGCGAGCCTACAAGAATATCTTTCCGGGATTCATGATTCCCCTCGGGTCAAACAAAGCTTTGATTTGCTTTTGGAGATCCATGGCCGTATCTGAAAATGCGATGTCGAGGTAGGGTTTTTGGACCAATCCAATGCCGTGTTCGCCACTAATCGTCCCCCCCATGGCCACCACTTCCGTAAAGAGCTCGCGGATACCCGCCTGAAGTCTGGGTCCGGACCAATCCGAATCCGACATATCCCCCTTGACAATATTGACATGGAGGTTGCCATCGCCCGCATGCCCATAGCACACCGATTGGAAGCCATAGTCGGCGCCAATGCGCTTCACCGCACGAAGGAGGTCGGGCAACTTGGCACGTGGGACCACCGTATCTTCTTCTTTGTAAATGCTATGGGATTTGACCGCTTCCCCTACCCGGCGACGCAGCTTCCATAGGGCATCACGCTCTGACGCCGATTGAGCGAAGAGGACTTCCAGTGCCCCGGCTTCTTCCACGACTGCGGCCATGGTTTCCGCCTCTTTTAAAACCGCCTCTTCATCAAAGCCATCGACCTCCATCAGCAGGTGGGCCGCAATATCTGGCCCTGTGGGGATGCTCACCCCATCGACATATTTCAAGGTCCAGTCAATCGCATCACGTTCCATAAACTCAAGTCCCGAAGGGGTCACCCCCGCCTGGAACACACGAGCCACCGCTGCACAGGCCATCTCCGCGGAGGCAAATGGAGCCAAGAGGGTGAAGTGCACCTTGGGATACGGGATCAAACGCAGTACGATCTGGGTGATGACACCCAAGGTGCCCTCTGACCCGACAAACAACTGGGTCAGGTTGTAACCCGTGGAATTCTTGAGGGTATTGGCCCCGGTCCACAAAATCTCTCCGTTGGGGAGAACGACTTGAAGGTTGAGTACATAGGCTGAGGTTACCCCATACTTAACGGCCTTGGGCCCACCCGCGTTGTAGGCCACATTGCCCCCCAAGGTACTGGTGCCCCAACTGGAAGGATCCGGGGGATAGAATAGGCCCTTTTCTTTGCAGGCCTCGTGAAAGACCTGATTGATCACGCCAGGTTCCACCACGGCCTGAAAATTTGCTTCGTCAATGGACAAAATCCGATTCAAGCGCTCCATGCTCAGCGATATGCCTCCCTGCACAGGAATAGCGCCTCCCGATAAGCCCGTTCGTGCGGCGGCCGGGGTCACGGGGACGCCAAACTCGTGTGCGATACGGAGAACGGCCGAAACCTCCTCCGTAGAGGAAGGCCGACATACCACTTGAGGCAGGATGTGCACGTCCTCCGTTTCGTCGTGCGAAAAGGCGTGCAAAACGTCGGGGTCGATGCTCACGGCATCCAGTCCTAGGGCGGCCTGGAGCGATGGGAGCCATTTTGAATTATCTTCGGCCATCTGTGCTATTTCTACCCAAAAATACTCGATTTATGATGCGCAAATTTTACGCCTTTTGGACCCTCGCTGCGACAGTCTCCGCTTTGGCTCAAACCCCCGTCACGTTTGATGACGTCTTCCGCTCGCGGGCCTTTTCAGCCAAAGGGGTTTATGGCCTTCGCTCTATGGAGGACGGCTTGCATTACTCTCGCCAAACGTCCAACGGGATTGAGAAATTTGATTTCGCCACCGGCGAATCCCAGGGCGTTCTCGTCGCCAACGGCGCTGCCAAGGATGCCTCGGGCGCCAGCCTCCCTTTGGGTAACTACACCTGGACCGCGGGGGAACAGAAGGTCATCATTGAGGACGACATACAGCCCATCTACCGCCATTCGTACACGGCTAAGGTCTATGTATACGATTTGGCGGGCCAAGCCACGACGTTGGTCAGCCCAGAAGCCATCCAAAATCCCGTGCTCAACCCCGACGGCGACCGCATCGCTTGGGTACACGATAACAATGTTTACTACCGCTCTTTGGCAGGTAGCAACCCAATGCGTGTCACGTCAGACGGCGTGAAAAACGCCGTCATCAACGGCGCCCCCGACTGGGTCTACGAAGAGGAATTTGGCTTCCACGTGGCCCTTTCTTGGTCTCCCAACGGCCGCTATCTGGCCTACTACCGCTTTGATGAACGCGGGGTGACCGAATTCAGCATGGATATGTACGGCACCGACCTGTATCCGGAACCCTATGTTTTCAAGTACCCCAAGGCCGGTGAGGCCAATTCGCTCGTGACCATTTGGGTCTACGACACCCAGACCGGAAAAACCGTTGAAGCTACCCAAGGCCAAACCTACGAGTACGTTCCCCGCACCCACTGGTCGCCCAAAAACGAACTGTACCTCTCGTTGCTCAACCGCCACCAAGACAGTTTGCGTTTGGTCTCCTATGTCCC
>DFSS01000058.1:20751-22029 GCA_002381225.1 Flavobacteriales bacterium UBA3431
TGACCTTCTTGAAGGATGGCCGCTTTGTGTGGATGTCCGATCGCTCGGGCTACAACCACGTGTACCTCGTGGACCCCAGCAAGAACAAACTTACCGCCTTGACGTCCGGTGCCTATGAAATCACTGAACTCTACGGGGTGGACGAAGCGAATGGGCACATTTACTACCAAGCCGCGGACGCGTCACCCGCGAACCGAACCGTTTACCGCGGGTCTTTAAAGGGTGGGAAAGCGAAAGCGCTGAGCAGCCCATTCGGATGGAATGGCGCCACGTTCAGTACGACGTATGCCAACTATATCCTCAACCACTCCGACGCGAATACCCCAGCCCGTATCAGCTTGCACGATTCGAAGGGAAAGGAGATTCGGGTGCTGGAGGACAATGCGGAACTTGTGAATCGCATGAAGGACTTTGCCCTTTCTCCGAAGACTTTCTTCACTTTGGAGGCGACCAACGGTCAACGTCTTCCTGCATGGGAAATCAAGCCGGTTAACTTCGATGCTAGCAAGAAATACCCGGTATTGATGTTTCTCTATGGCGGGCCCGGAAGCCAGCAAGTCACGGACAACTTTGGCGGTCGCGATTATTTCTGGTACCAAATGTTGGCCAACGAAGGCTATTGGGTTGTCTGTGTAGATAACCGCGGGACGGGCGGCCAAGGCCGTGACTTCACCAAGTGCACCTACCTCCAATTGGGTAAGTACGAAACCGAAGACCAAATCGCCGCAGCCAAGGCCCTAGCGCAACTCCCTAATGTTGATCCAGGCCGCATTGGCATCTGGGGTTGGAGCTACGGTGGCTTCATGGCCGCGCATTGCATCACCCAAGGGTCAGACGTGTTCAAAGCAGCTATTTCCGTGGCCCCAGTGACCAACTGGCGCTTCTACGACAACATCTACACGGAGCGCTACATGCGCACCCCTGCCGAAAACGCCGAAGGTTACGACGCCAACTCGCCATTGAGCCATGCCAGCAAACTCACAGGCAATTACCTTCTTATCCACGGTACAGGCGACGACAATGTCCATGTGCAGAACAGTATGCGCCTCGCAGAAGAACTGATCCAAAACAACAAGGAGTTTGACTACATGGTCTATCCCGACAAGAATCACGGCATCTATGGAGGCATGACCCGCATACACCTTTACACCAAGATGACGAAGTTTTGGCGGGAGAACTTGTAGGGCTTGGCAAAACAACGGAAAGTCCCAGCGCGCAGCGAAGTTCCACAGCAAAATTTGAGAGGAAAAGAGAATAAACGTTTAAGCGAAAAGGCTA